>CAYNFX010000116.1:0-5221 GCA_964396555.1 uncultured Alkaliflexus sp. | reverse complement strand
GCTATCTCGAAAACAAGCTTCCTGCAAACTCTCCGATTGAGATGGCTTATGCAACAACCATACTGCATCGCAATGGAAAGGTTGTTGCTGCAAAAGCCCTTGCGCATTCTCTGTCAGAATACCTGATGGAGGAAGGTGGCTCTCTCTTCTTCAGAGCCAAACAAGGTCCTTACTGGTATCAGGCTCCGATTGAAAGCCATGTGGCTGCTATTGAGGCTTTCAGAACGACCGGAGGTTTTGATAAGGAACTACGTGGTATGGAGAAATGGCTGTTTGAGCAGAAGCATACACAGAACTGGTCAACAACACGTGCTACTATGTATGCACTTTACGCACTGGCCTCTTCAGGACAGAAGTATTTCAGTGCTGAACAGACTGATAGGGTGCTGGTAGCGGGTAAAGTTGTGGATTTCCCACAGCAGGAGAGTGCTTCAGGCTACAGAAGTTTTTCAGCCAGTGGGCCTGTTCTTAGTAAGGATTACGCTGATATAACTATTGAAAAGAAGAAGGATGGCCCATCATTTGCTACTGTTCATCTGAGTTACTTTGCCGATACCGGGCAGGTAGAAGCCGGAGGCTTTCTGAAAGCTACCTCAGCACTGTACAAAAGGGTCTATGCTGACGGAAAGGAAAGCTGGATACCGGTTGATGCCAATACAATACTTGAAAAGGGTGACAGGCTGATGCAGAGACTGAGTGTAGAAGTTCCACAGGACCTTGACTTCGTCCATATCAACGCACCAAGGGCTGCAATACTTGAACCTGTTGATATGCTTTCGGGTTATCGTTACAGTTTCGGTGTGGGTTACTATCTTGCTGTTACCGATGCAGGTTGCGACTTGTTTGTTGATAAACTGTCTAGAGGAACCCACACAGTGAGCTGGGAGATGACTGTCTCTCACAGCGGAAAGGCCGTTCAGGGTCCTGTAGCTGTATCATGCTTCTATGCTCCTTCTTACTCAGGACATAGCGGATCGGTAGTTATTGTTACAGAATAATGATTAAAACGGATATAGATGACATTTAGATTGAGGACTGTTATTACATTGCTGATACTGGCATCTGGCGTGGGAATGTACTCTCAGAGTGCGGCGGACGCTCTGAAACTAAGAGGTCTGGAATTATTGGACAGGGGTGAGAATGACTCGGCTATGGTTTACCTTAGCCGGGCCCTTCTGGATGCCCCGGATGATGCGGATATCCTCGGCGGTCTTGCCATGGTGTGCATAAACCTGGGTGATGCTCAGCGTGCCGTAGATTTTGCAATAAAGGGTGTAAGGGACAGGGTTAATCCATCGTCAGATGCATATCTGGCCGGAGTTCTTGGTTATGAGAAGCTGGGGAATGTGAGATTGCGCAATAAGTGGCTGGACGAGGGTCTGGAAGTGTTTCCTTCCGACTATCTGTTGCTGTACCACGCAGGCAGAATCAACATCCCCTTTGACAAGGAAAAGGGGGAGAAGTTCCTCCTGAAGTCTATTCATTCCTATCCTGCATTTTCACCTGCCCACCTTTTACTTGGTGAGAATATGTATCGCAGGGGGGAAAACCTGAAAGCTATTGTACCCCTGATGTACTATCTGTTTTTGAATCACAACGAACTCAACAGTGCAGATATAGTGGCAAGTATAGAACGCCTTCTTGGCAGTTGGTCTGCATCAAACCAGAGTATTTCTAAGGTGTCAACTGCAAGCAAGGGTTTTACAACTGATTTCAGGCCTGAGGAGTTTAAGGGAAAACAGGATGAAAAAGGACAATGGTTTGTCAAGCAGGCTGTAGACCTGATAAATAGCATGGAAACTGCAAATGTGGCCTCATCAGAGGTGCTTTGGCTATTCTACTCTGACTTTTTCAGTCAGGTTGGTACTCTGGGTTTTGCACAACCTATGGCATATCACATTTCATATTCCCGTTACCCGGGAGATGCAATGGCCTGGATTAATGATAATACCCAGCTTTACCAAATGCTGGCTGACTGGTTGCTTGTACTGTAGGTTACAGCACTCAGTGTATTGACTGCAATACCTGCTCGTCCCTGCTCAGCTTGCCTTCGGCCAGCAAAATAGCCGTGTCTATTATTGCCAGGTGAGAATAGGCCTGCGGGAAGTTGCCCAGAAGCTGCCTGGTCTCGAAGTCCAGGTCCTCGCTAAACAGTCCAAGGTGGTTGGAGTAGCTTAGCAATTGGTCGAACTTCTTCGCTGCTTCTTCTTCCTCGCCTATCATATAGAGGGCACGAACAAGCCAGAAGGAGCATATTGTAAAGGCCGATGAGGGTGTTCCAAAGTCGTCTTTGTTTTTATAGCGGAACATAAGGCCATTGTGTTCCAGCTCCCTCTGAATAGCTCTTACTGTACTTTTAAACCTTGGATCACTGCCGGGCAGGAAGCCATAAAACTCCATCAACAGGACAGAGGCGTCGAGATCAGAGTCCCCATATGACTGAGTATACGCCTGCTTTTCCTCGTTCCATGCATTTTTTAGGATGTCGTTACGGATCTCTTCTCTCAATGGAATCCATTTATCAGCCTCACTATGTTGCAATAGTTTCTGTGCAATCTTAACAGCCCTGTCAATGGCCACCCAGCACAGCACCTTACTGAAGGTGAAGTGCCTGTTGCCCGTTCTGATTTCCCATATACCCCTGTCGGGCTTCTTCCAGTTGCGTGCAACCGACCATACCATGTTGCGTGTGATGGTCCACAGTTCCTCGCTATGAGCCAGGGATACGGTGTACATATCAAAGTGCTGGAATATCACATCCATCAAAATGCCGTATATGTCATTCTGTTTTTGCTTGTATGCAGCATTACCCACACGTACAGGTCTGCTATTTTTATAGCCTGATAAATGGTCAAGAGTGGATTCAGAAAGTTTCTTTTCGCCATTAATGCCGTACATTATCTGAATGCGTTCATCTTTTTCGGGAAGAATATCTGTGATAAACTTAAGGTACTGGTGAGCCAGATTGTAATGACCCAGCCGGGTCATTACTTTAACCACCATCGAAGCATCCCTGATCCAACAGTAGCGGTAGTCCCAGTTGCGCACTTCCCCAACAGTTTCCGGAAGGGAAGTTGTCATTGCTGCAAGTATGGCACCGGAATCCTGGAAGCTCAGTAGTTTAAGCACCAAGGCACTACGCGTTATCACCTCGTTGAACATCCTGTAGCGGGTAGTTCTTTCCGACCATGTAAGCCAGTAGGCCTTAGTGCGGATTAGCTTTGTATAGGTTCGCTCGACAGTCTGTTGAAGCAGTTTTTGGTTATAACTGATCAGGATAAATTCTTCCTTCTCAAGAGTCAGCATCTGGCGAGTCACCACCATGCGTAGATCCATACTCGAGTAGAGATAGTTTGAGTCATAATCCCCTTTGGTAGTCTGCGCCTTAACATAGTTTTCGTGAAAGTCGATCTTAGTGGGATACTTGCCGTATTCGAGTCTGGGATCATAGATAACCCTGAACGATGGTTTCCCACTTATAGGTTTGAAGAATCTTATAAGATCAGGGGGAGTATAGAAACCCTTATTGTTATTATCATACCTTGGCATAAAGTCATATACCTCAAAGGTTCCGTCACTGCACTCAAAGCGAGTTACAAGGATATTTGTGTTTCCGTCGTATTTCTGACTTATATTGAGGCAGTTTTCGGGAAGGATCTCGAAGCTACCCCCGATCTTATCATCTAGTATCTTTGCAAATATTGAAGCCGAATCAAACTTGGGCATGCATAGCCATACCACTGCTCCTGTTTCTGAAATCAAGGCTCCACTGCGGCAGTTTCCTACTACTCCGTAGTTCATTCCCCTGTTGCTGCTTGTAGTCATATCTGGAAGTTTTTTATCCCAATGAAATATAAGGATATTTGGCAACATTAAAAAGCCATGGAACTTTAGAGTGCTTTTATTACCTTTGGTAGAAACCGGAAAAAACGTGTTATGAAAAGGCTTCATATAGTTTCCAACAGACTTCCCTTCAGTATCAGCTTCGAAAATGGCAACCCTCGCCTTGAGCCTAGTGTTGGCGGGCTGGCAACGGGAATGAACTCTGTATACAAGGATTTTAAAGGCAAATGGATAGGATGGGCTGGAATTGCTTCCGACACCAAAAGCAGGAAGGAATTAATAGCTATTGACCGCTTGCTTAAAGAAGAAGGCTGCACTTCTGTGCACCTGAGTGCACAGGAGGTGGAGGACTTTTACGAAGGGTTTTGCAATAATACAATATGGCCTCTTTTTCACTATTTTGCCCAGTACGTTGATTTTCATGCCAGCCTTTGGGACGCCTATATCAATGTCAACCAGAAATTTGCCGATAGGATACTTGAGACTGCCGGTCATGGGGATTTCGTTTGGGTGCACGACTATCAACTTATGCTTGTGCCTCAGATGGTAAAGAGCAAGAGGCCTGATATCACAATTGGCTTCTTTTTGCACATACCCTTTCCTTCGTATGAGGTTTTCAGGATACTGCCATGGCGGGATGAACTGCTGAGGGGCCTGCTGGGTGCTGACCTTATCGGTTTTCATACCTATGACTATCAGCGTCACTTTCTGAGTAGTGCGCGAAGGATCTTTGGTTATGAGATAGTGCTTAATGAGATACATATTGACGGTCGAATTATACTTGTGGATTCCTTCCCGATGGGAATAGACTATGACAAGTTTTATAAGGCCGCACTTAATATTTTTCATACTCCGGTAAAGGAGAGGTCGGAGATCCATAACGAACTTGAAAAGTACTTCCTGATATCCGATGGCAAGCATCTGATACTGTCAATCGACCGTCTGGACTACTCAAAGGGGATACCCAACAGACTCAGGGCTTTTGAGAAATTCCTGCAGAGGAATCCCGCTTACCGGGGCAGTGTGACCCTTGTAATGCTGGCCGTCCCCTCGCGTGATAATGTAGCCCATTACAAGAAGCTGAAAAGCGAGGTTGAGGAGCTTGTGGGAAAAATCAACGGACTGTATGGTTCAATAAACTACACGCCAGTGCTTTACTTCTACCGCTCCATGCCCTTTCAGAATCTCGTTGAACTTTACAGTATGTGCGATGTGGCTCTGATTACACCTGTTCGTGATGGCATGAATCTGGTAGCCAAGGAATATGTGGCATCGAGGATCAACCAGACTGGGGTTGTAGTGGTAAGCGAGATGACAGGGGTAGTCAAGGAAATGGGAGAGGCCATAATAATAAATCCCAACGATGAGGATCAGGTGG
>CAYNFX010000115.1:0-5329 GCA_964396555.1 uncultured Alkaliflexus sp. | reverse complement strand
GTTTGCAGCGGCTTTCACATACTAATTATTACTTTGTTTACTTTACTTCTTCAAAGTCGACATCGGTTACATCATCACCTCCCTGGTTATTGTTGGTGCTGCCCTGATTTTGTGCTGAATCTCCCGGCTGTGCACCTCCGCTAGCCTGGCTTGCATTGTACATATCCTGAGAAGCTGCCTGGAACACAGTATTAAGTTCGGTGGTAGCAGCATCAATACCTGCAAGGTCTTCGCTCTTGTGAGCATCTTTCAACTTCTGAAGGGCTGCCTCAATTGGAGCCTTTTTGTCGGCAGGAATCTTATCACCAAACTCCTTAAGCTGCTTTTCTGTCTGGAATATCAGACTATCTGCAGTATTGAGCTTTTCGATACGTTCCTTTGCCAACCTGTCAGCTTCTGCATTAGCAGCAGCTTCTTCCTTCATCTTCCTGATCTCGTCGTCTGTAAGACCTGAGGATGCTTCGATTCTGATACTTTGTTCCTTACCAGTAGCCTTATCCTTAGCTTTTACATTTAGGATACCGTTGGCATCGATGTCAAAGGTTACTTCAATCTGTGGTACACCACGAGGTGACGGTGGAATACCATCAAGGTGGAAACGACCGATGGTTTTGTTGTCTCTTGCCATAGGACGTTCTCCCTGCAGCACATGGATTTCAACCGAAGGTTGATTGTCGGCTGCAGTTGTAAAGGTCTCTGACTTCTTTGTTGGAATTGTTGTGTTGGATTCAATAAGCCTTGTCATTACACCACCCATTGTTTCGATACCCAGTGACAGAGGGGTAACGTCAAGCAGCAGGACATCCTTAACATCACCAGACAATACACCACCCTGAATCGCGGCTCCAAGAGCCACAACCTCATCAGGGTTAACACCCTTTGAAGGCTTCTTACCGAAAAAGTCCTCAACAAGCTTTTGTATTGCTGGAATACGGGTTGAACCACCAACAAGTATTACCTCATCAATATCCGCAGATGTCAGACCTGCATCCTTAAGTGCTGCCTTGCAAGGCTCAATAGCACGACGAATAAGCTGGTCTGACAGTTGTTCAAACTGAGCACGTGTCAGACTTTTGACAAGGTGTTTGGGTACACCATCAACCGGCATAATATATGGCAGGTTGATTTCTGTAGAAGTACCACTTGAAAGCTCAATCTTTGCCTTTTCAGCAGCGTCCTTCAGACGTTGCAGTGCCATTGGGTCTTTACGCAAATCGAGTCCTTCTTCCTTCTTAAACTCTTCAGCCAACCAGTTGATTATAACATCATCGAAGTCATCACCACCAAGGTGAGTATCTCCGTTGGTAGACTTAACCTCAAACACACCATCACCAAGTTCAAGGATTGAGATATCGAAGGTACCACCTCCAAGGTCAAAGACGGCAATCTTCATATCCCTGTCCTTCTTGTCAAGACCATAAGCCAGTGATGCTGCAGTAGGCTCATTGATGATACGGGATACCTTCAAACCTGCAATCTCACCTGCTTCCTTGGTAGCCTGACGCTGAGCATCATTGAAATATGCAGGAACTGTGATAACAGCTTCTGTCACTTCCTGACCAAGATAATCTTCGGCAGTCTTCTTCATCTTCTGAAGTACCATAGCCGATATTTCCTGGGGTGAAAACAAACGATCGTCTATCTTTACCCTTGGTGTGTTGTTATCGCCTCTAACTACTTGATAAGGAACACGGCCAACCTCGCCAGGGATATCATTAAACATGGTACCCATGAAACGCTTGATAGAGTATACTGTCTTTGTAGGGTTTGTAATCGCCTGACGTTTTGCAGGGTCACCAACCTTTCTCTCTCCATTCTCCACAAATGCAACAATGGAAGGAGTGGTCCTCTTTCCTTCACTATTGGGGATTACAACCGCTTCATTGCCTTCCATTACAGCAACACATGAGTTGGTAGTACCCAGGTCTATTCCGATAATTTTTCCCATTGTATAACTTATTTTATCTAGTTCTATACTGATTACGTAACTTGACTTTCTGATTCACAAAGGATGTGCCATTAACATTCCGGCTCCAAAAATGGCAATATTGGCACCTTACGATAGGCAAGGCAAGGTTTGTGAGACTCAAAACACGATAACTAAACCGGCCCATAAATGTTCCACGAAACAAGCAAAGCCCTTGTTATACAAGGGCTTTGAACTTTCACAACTGTAATGGTCAGTAGGATTTCTTTGACTGACAGCCTTATATGACAATTAGTCACTTTTCTGATTTCCCTGCAAAGTTTTTCATAAACTGTACCCGCATATAGCCTTCAGGATTGTTTATATTATTTTGACTTAGCATTCCTCTGAAGTCATCTATTCCTTCAAAACCCTTGCTCTCCATCCAATTGCTCAATTCCTGGAGAATCGCAGGCAAACGGGAAAGGCCATTTTTGTACATAGCAGAAGCTATCTGAACACCCTGTGCTCCTGCTGCAAGCATCTTAGCCGCTGTCAGGCCGCTATGAATTCCGCCTGATGCGTAGATGTCACATTCTACCTTACCTGACAACAGTCCCACCCATCTTAGGGTGTTTAGATATTCGGAAGGGTCAGAATATACTGGTCCCGCTCCAATTGTCAGTTCATCCAAATCCAGGTCGGGCTTGAAAAAGCGGTTGAACAGTGTCACACCTTTGACTCCAAGTGAATCAATCTGGGCTATCATATTACCTAGACCTGAATAGTAAGGACTTATTTTGACGCACACCGGAATATGCATCTCAGCCATAGTGTTTCTGATTATTTCAAGTGCAGCCTCTTCATATGACTTTCCACTGGTCTTTATATCAGCCGGCAGGGTGAAGATATTCAGTTCAAGCCCATCGGCCCCGGCTTCCTGAAAATACTTGGCAAAGTAGTGCCAGTTTCCCGGACTCACACAGTTAATACTCGCTATAACGGGAATATCAACACTCTTCTTGGCTTCGAAAATCAGTTGCAGATAATTATTCAGGATCTCGTCCACATCCTGACTTTCATATAACTCCAGGACCTCGGGATAATTAATGTTTAATGCATTCAAGCTATCTTTCCGGCGATTCAATTCGACTATAATCTCCTCCTCAAAAAGCGAATTCAACACTACTGCTCCAGCTCCATTCCTTGCCAGTTCGGCAATGCAAACCGGACTAGAGGTAAGGGTACTGCTTGCAGCGATAATAGGAGTGGGCACTGAAAGGCCCATAAAATAAGTCGATAAATCCGTCATAATTAATCGTTCTTGTCGTATTTAAAGAAGTGGAGGTTGTGTCCCATCCTATTTTTCTTTGTTTGCATATAAAACAAATTATATGGGTTAGGCTTAATTTCAATAGGCATATTTTCAACAATCTGCAGACCGTATCCTTCAAGACCAATGCGCTTTATTGGATTATTGGTCATAAGACGCATCTTTTTAACCCCTAGAGACCTTAAAATCTGGGCACCAACACCATAATCCCTCTCATCGGCTTCAAAGCCAAGTTCTACGTTGGCTTCAACAGTATCAAGTCCCTGCTCCTGAAGCTTATAGGCTTCGATCTTGTTCATTAATCCGATACCACGGCCTTCCTGGTTCATATAGACAATTACCCCCTTGCCTTCCCTGTCTATAGTTTCCATGGCTTTATGAAGCTGGTCGCCGCACTCGCAACGCATGGATCCGAAAATATCGCCAGTGGCACAGCTAGAGTGAACCCTTACAAGAATAGCTTCATCAGGCTCCCACTCACCCTTTATCAAGGCCATGTGTTCCAGGCCATTTGACATCTGCTTAAAAGGTATAAACCTGAAATCACCATACCTGGTTGGCAGGTGTACCTCAACTCCACGCTCAATAAGGCTTTCCCTCTGCAATCTATAAGCAATAAGGTCTTTAATAGTTATTATCTTAAGACCAAACTTTTCTGCAATCTGTACCAGCTCAGGCATACGCGCCATGGTTCCATCCTCATTCATAATCTCAACAAGGACTCCTGCTGGATACAAACCTGCCAGACGTGCCAGATCAACAGCAGCTTCAGTGTGACCGGATCTTCTGAGCACACCCTTCTCTTTTGCCCTTAGTGGGAAAATATGTCCCGGGCGACCAAGAGCTTCTGGTTTGGTATTAGGATCAGCCAGAGCCCGGAGGGTGCTGGCACGATCAGCTGCGGAAATACCTGTAGTGCAGCCCTCGTCAATCAGGTCAACAGATATCGTAAATGGGGTTCCATGGAGAGAAGTATTCCTTCCCACCATCATATCAAGTTCCAGTTCGTCACACCTTTTTTCTGTCAAAGGGGCGCAAATAAGTCCCCGTCCATGGGTAGCCATAAAGTTTACCTTCTCGGGAGTGATTAGTTCAGCTGCACATACGAAATCACCTTCATTCTCACGGTCCTCGTCATCAACAACGATTACCAGTTCCCCTTTACGAATTGCTTCAATGGCCTCTTCTATTGCGTTAAGTTCAAACTCTTTTTGTAATGACATGTCAGAAAATATTTATCAAACAAGTATAATACCCTAACTTATTATGCCCTTCCTGGCAAGAAAGTCCCTAATCTTGTGTATGTAAGCGAAATAAACATCGGCATTCAGAAGGGAAGAATCATGCGCCGACTTGTAAGTCAAAAATATACCTACAGGCAGCAACACAATCGAAGAAAGCCACATCCCCTGATATACCTCCCATACTCCTTCTCTGGCAAATTTGCCGCCCATGGTATCTATTATATAGTATATTATAAAGAAGAATACAGAGATCACAACCGGCATTCCCAGTCCTCCTTTCCTGATTATCGCACCAAGTGGAGCCCCAATAAAAAAGAATATCAGACATGCGAAAGAGAGGGTAAACTTGCGGTGTATCTCCATCTGGTGACGTCGCATGCTTACATCCTCCACCTCTATATACTTCAACTGATTTTCTATCACGGTTTTATGATCTCTGGCCGTCCGCAGAGCTGATTGGATGATCATGATCTTCCGTTCATTGTCAAGACTACTATATACTGAATCAAGATTAAAACTCTCGGATTTTTCAATAATTGCCAGCCTCTCATCCTTTAGCTCAGGCATACGAGTAAAATAGATGTGAGATGCTCTTTCATCCAACAAAGTAACGAGTACCTCACGTCCGGCTCTTATTGAGTCAAGGTCATGTGTAAGCTGAGTGAGATTCTTCATCTTATCGCTTCCCTTGAAGAGGTTCTCGTCAGACTTAGAAAAATCAAAACCCTGAAGCTGGATTATGGCAATCTGTTCACCAAATTCATCCATCCTTTGCATAGACGATTGACGATTCTGACGCCTTCCTCCGCCTCCAGGATTACCCTGAAATGGCATCATGCGTTCGTC
>CAYNFX010000114.1:0-5489 GCA_964396555.1 uncultured Alkaliflexus sp. | reverse complement strand
CAAGGCTTTACGAACATTGTACCTTAATGATTTACTAAATGTTGCAACCTCCTCATTTGGATCAAAAAACCTTATAAACTCTCTGTTAGTTCGGCTTATATAACCATTTGCCTTACAATACAACTGATGCTGCTGATCAAGATATCCAACAACGATCTTTGACATTCCGGTCTTTTTTGCCCAGGTGTGAAGAACCTCAAGACATTGGTTATACACATACTCATCCTCGTCGAGCATTGCTGGAGCTGCGTCACAATACAACCAATGCCCCAGCATCTTTGTGCCATTCATAGCAAAGGCAGCCAGTTTGGCGACTACCTTTCCATCATTCTCAAAGTGTAGATAATATAGCTCCCTATCATCACGAAAGGACTCTACATAATCGGAAACTAAAAACAAACTATAGCGATACTTCTCAAAATCCCTGTCGTATTCTTCTCTGCTTACTCTCTTGATTGATATTTTTACGTTGCGCTGCATAGTATTAGACTTTTCTATGAATCGAATTTCGTGTCGAAATTTAGTTCACTACAAAATAGAATTTATATAATTGTGATAAACAGACTATAATAGTTGGTATACCACCATTTTCTCAATGACAAAGAAACAAGCAGCAAAACTTCAACAGGAATCAGTTATAAATACTGGATTATTTTTCAACTTGCGACGAAGTAAGGGATTAAGTAGTGTATAAGGAAATCTGAGGAACCATGAGTAATAACAGAAACCCGGTTGCCTGACGGCACCCTGTTGTTCTTTGAACAGGCTGACCCCTCCTCCACCGAGTTCCTCTTTGGGAACTATTCCCAGATTATAGTAATCAAAATTTTTGTTTTGCGCATATTCGGAAATATGCAAAGCTGTCATCGCAGGTATACCGGTGTTATATGCCTTTTCATCAGATCCCATCAGCAGGAAATATATCCTGCGCTCGTCCTCAAGGGCATATAATACTGTATTAATCTCACCATCTAGTTCTGAATAAAACATCTTTGCGAGGCCGCTATTCAAAAGGGTCGTAAGGGAGGTCTCATTCATATTGTAGATGTACATGGGATCATAATCTCTCCCATATTTCGCAACCCTCTCCTTATGTGTTTCCTCAAGTAAAACAAAGAGTTGTCTCAGTATTTCCGGAGACCTTGATTCTTTCACAACAGTGCCGGTCTTCTGTGCTTTCTTTGCATTCCTCTTAAGGTTGGAGCTAACTTTAACTGGCTCACCAGACTTGTAATAGATATAATACTCATCCTTTCTCTCAGCATAATAGCCCTTAAACATAACAGGCTCAGGGATAATCTGATCGTAGCAGTAAAGCATTATCCTCGAAAGACCTAGGGCTATGGCATACCTGCGCAGTGCTTCCATGCACGCAGCCTTTTCATCTTTAGCACTACTTCTACAGAGTAGACCTGAAAAACCATATAGGGTCTTACCCTTGGTAATACCTTCATTGATTATCAGACATGAGAACTTACCCACAATACCTCCCCCATTGTCTGTAATATTCAGGTACATAGCCGGACTGGCTTCTGTACTCATTGCTCCGACCCAAAGCGGACTATGAAACAGCCCGAAACCAAAGGAATCCAGATCCTTGATCCAAAGCTCTTTATCGACAGCGACTACAGAATATTCTATGTTCATATCACTTCTCTTTTCTAAGAACCCTTACCATATTAAGCAGGGGATTTAAAAGCTTAAACGGGTACTGCAAAAAGTTGCTTGTTACCCCATAGACATCAATCCGATCAGCTCCCTTGGACTGTTTACTTCTCTCCAGACCTCCGGTACCAGCATCCCAGGTTGCACCTCCAAGGTTGTAATATTGAAAGCCCGAGCTACGATATTTTTCAATCAGCTTACAGTCCGCAAAAGCAGGCAGGCCCAGATCGTATGCCACCTCATCAGAACCGACGAGCAGGTTGAAGTTCTTTCCTTCCCTTTCAATATTTAATAGCATACAATGCATATTATTGTCACCTGTTGCAGAACAATAATAAAACCGTCCCAACTTGTTTTTTAGCAAGTTCAGGACAGCTTGTCTTCCCAGGTTAGGCAAATAATATGGATTATACTCGGTTCCATATTTAGATTTGCGTTTTTCAAGCGTACTGTGAAGCAGGTCATGAAGGCGGTCCGCCAGCAGGCGGTCCGCACTTTCCTCAAGCACGGCTCTGTTTTTCTCTGCTTTCTTTACGTTTCGTTTAAGGTTCTGACTGAATTTTATCTCACCACGTTCCGGACGCAGATTGACCACATACTCGCAGCGCCTATTTGAAAACAAACCTCTTACATTAGCCTCAAGACTATTTTGCTGATCGTATGATGCCACAATAAGTCGCATGCAGCCCTTGCTTCCGGCAAATTTCAACAATGCCGCGAGGCATTTGTTGAGAACCCCTACGCTTTCATTTTGTAAAGCCGGATATGCATAAAATAACATATTTCTGCCCAACAGAGACTTTGGCTTTGTAATCAGACCTGCAATTTTTGCAACTATTTCGTCCCCCTCTGTCAAATCAAGAAAAATGGGAACATCTCCGTCACCGGCGACTGCATGAACCCATTCAGGAGAAATAAACAGACTGTAGTGGAACCGGTCAAGCCCGACCTTCCACTCTTCAGAGTCTACCTCAGAAACTGTAATACATTTGGAGCTCAACTTATTACTATTTGGTAAACGAAAAGATCTTAATAATGCTTCTAATCCTTTTCAAGAACCTATTATTAGGAAGTTTCTTGCTGAGTTTTATAAAAGGATTAAGCAATCTATGCGGATATGAAAGGAAATAAGAATAATAACCATACCTGAAAGTCTCCCTGCCGCTTTGAGATTCCTTGTACTTTTTCAGCCCCTGACCTCCCTCATCGTCAAGAGGCACTGATCCGATATTGTAGTACTTTGCATTCTCCTCCATTGCCTTATCAGATATGTTCATGTCAATAAAGGATGGAATACCTTTACTATAGGCCTCATTATCCGAGCCCATCAGCAAGCCGAATATCTTACCTTCATGTTCCAGGTTAAACTGTACGCTGTGAATCACTCCGTCAATCTCAGCATAATGCATAACCCCGATACCGGCATCGAGCAATCTGGTCAAGGCTTCCTTGTCAAGGTTAAGAAGGTACATCGGGTCATAGTCCTTACCGTATTTATCCTTACGTGTCAGACGGGTATTATCAAGTAATGCAAAAAGGTTATCAAGTATTTCCGGTGATTTTGAAGTATGAAATACAGCCCCTGCCTTCCTGGCCTTCTTGGCATTTTGCTTGAAACCATAAGAAAACTTGACCCTTTCCTGATGTTCGTCATAATAAATCACATATTCAGGAACACGAGTATGAAAGAAGCCCTTTATCTCTACCAGGTCATGCACGATCCGCTCATAAGGACGGAAGTGTAACCGGGCATACCCCTTACTTTTTGCATATTCTCGTACAAGGATCAGAGCTCCCCTAAAGACATCAGCTGTCCATTCCTTAAAGTCCGGACCGCCATTAAAATATAGATGAGTACCGGTTCGATTGCCCTGATTAATGGCTAATCCGCAAAGCTTACCAACAACCTCTCCATCTAAAAGTATATGGAAGTAAATATCATTAGTATACTCGTTAGTTAGCGAACCTACCCACTGCCAGGTGTTGAACAACCCGACATTATAAGCATCCATATCCTCTTTATAGGCCTCAATTGTGACCTCCTGAAGTTTTAAGCCAAGACCTTCCATTGTTTAATTTTGAATTTTGTTTAAACTCGACGCAAGTTATAAGGATGTGTCATGCAATTCCAGTTTTTTACACTATCGGCGCTATTTTCTTTACAAGCAGCCTTAATTGCCGGGTATAAATCTCAATAAGCAAAAGTCCTCATTCTATCACCTCCATTCCCTCATGCATTATTCAGATCTGTGCTCTTCACCGGTTTCAACAAGGCCACGTACATTCAGGCAGTTAAATGACGAATCAACATCTGCTCCAAGAAACCTCCTGTGAACAAACAGATGTTTGAACCCAAGTTTACTTCCTATGTCCATTGTGCCATTATCTATGCGAGAGTGAGAAACAATTGACAAATAACCACTTCGTTTAGCGCTAAATATTATATCGAGCATGACCCTGATAGTAAGCCAGCCCCGTCTTTCCTCCGGCACAACTGATATATTCTCAATATAGAACGTAGTAAAGCGCAAATAATCTGGATGTAAGCCAATCTCAAGACCATAGTCCATAGGGTCAAAAAATTCTAAATCCATTCCCAGAGAATAGGCTACTGGTTTTCCATCCCGATAGTACAAATAGCAGATAGGTTCTCTAAAACCCCTGTTTGTAAACCTGTAAAGCAACCGCCCCTCACTCCCCCGGAAATCTTCAGGAAACGATCTGACTTCAACTTCCATAATATCTTTAATATAATCACGGACATTCTTTGGAGTAACTGTAACTATATCATAAATCCCGAATGTTTTTCCCTTACTGATAAGGTAGCGCTTACACATCAAATTGAAGTTTACCTGATCAGGCTGAGCGGATTTAAAATCCAACCGATACTTCTTCCTACCCAGGGCAAGAAATCTATATAAGGGGATTCTTATGCCGCATCTAGCAGCTCCCAACTCAATTTTTCTCCATACCCGCTTGCAAACATGAGCAAGCTTTTTAGGAATTGCGCTTATTCTCATAGGAAATATCAAAAAACAGTAATTGTATGTCTAAGATTACAGTTAACATAAATGAGAGCAAGAAGTATTAGACAATATAGGTAAAAGTCCGTCTAGACCAAGAATCTTTACATAAAACACATCAAAAAGTTGACAAAACAAAAGCAAATGGCAACACTATTCTAACAGAGAATCAAATCGCCTAAAAGTCAGAATTATGTTAATTCGTCATTCGTCAAATGATTATTAACATGTATGGAGCATACCTGTCAATACATAAAAAAGACACTTCTCTCCTAATCTTATACTGTATCTTGCATCTATAAATATCATATTAAACCAGAGCCATGTTATTCTCTACTTTTTCAAAAAGGTTGACACTATTAACTGGAGTTTTCATAACGCTGTCAGTGTTCTACTGTCCTGAAGCCCATTCTGATTCCTTTGGAGAATCTGAACCTGAATTCCCCTCTACAAGCTCATCGAATGATTTTCTCCAGCCTGATCAGAATATTGATGTAACTTACTACCACATTGACATAGACATTGACATAGAAAACAATAGTATCAACTCTACCGTAAGAATAGATTTCAAAAGAGTTGAGGAAGGCATCGATGAGGTTCGCTTCAACCTTCGAAGGGAATTCAATGTCACAACGGTTGGGCTAGATGCCACAGGATTCTCTCGCGACCAGGACTTTGTAATACTTACAATCGAGGAAACAGTACCTGATGATGAGATTGTCAGCGTAAGCATAAGCTATGAAGGCCAACCCCCTCTTGCAACAGGGAGTGCAATTGCCAAAGGATTTAGGTTTGACACAA
>CAYNFX010000113.1:0-5516 GCA_964396555.1 uncultured Alkaliflexus sp. | reverse complement strand
CTGACTAAAATTTGTGAAGATTTTCAACGCCTCAAATCAAGATTCTACTAATCAACCATATAATAATGGAATATTTTTTGCACTCACCCCAATAAAAATCAAAACTTGCCACCCGCACGCACAAAATAGTACATACATGAGTGTTTGCAAACAGTAATCATATAACCATTAGTTCCAATTCCGTATATTTGGATATCATTGTTATAACGAATTTTTCTAATAAGCCAATATTATGAAAGCCTTTTCAAACTTCAGGACGTTAAACCTGGCATTAGCAGCAACCATCTTGTTTACGATGGCTTCATGTGAAGATGACGAAGTTGCCAAAAACAACAATAATCAGGGAACCAGCATTGTTGAGGTCAACAACTTCATATATACGAATATGAATATCTATTATTACTGGAATCAGGATATGCCTAAAATAGATTACCGTACAGAAACCGATCCTGAAGAATACTTTTTTAAACTGCTCAAGCAGCCTGAGGACAGGTACTCTTTTATAACTGACAATGTTAAAGAACTAGAGAACTATTTCGATGGCGTTGTAAAAAGTCCCGGGTATTCAATACAGCCATATTACTTCGAACAGGGTTCCAAGCAGATTATTGTTTTCGTAGAGTATGTGTACGCCAACTCACCAGCCAGCGAAGCCGGCCTGAAACGGGGTGATATGATTTACATGATAAATGATCAGATTTTAAACGACCAGAATTACCTAACTCTGTTGAATCTTGAAGATAAAGTCCTTACCCTGGGCACTATCGCTAAGGGAGAGATAGTAGAACTTTCACCCAAGGTTACATTGAAAGACAAGGAGGACCTCGCTCAGAACCCTATAGTGACGACTAATATTATAGAAGTGGGGGACCATAAAACAGGCTATATTGCCTACACTAAATTCATTTCAAACTATGATGAACAACTTGCCAACGTTTTCAAACAGTTTAAGGCAGCCGGAGTAACAGACCTGGTATTGGATCTCAGGTACAATGGTGGTGGTTTTGTATCCTCAGCTCAAAGACTTGCATCAATGATTGCACCGGCCTCTGTTGATGGCCAAGTTCTTATGTATCAAAAGTTCAACTTCCTCCTGAAATCATTGAATGACACACTACTGTTCGATGTAGACAGGTCGTCCAACCTTGATCTTGATAAAGTATATATCCTTACCACAGGAGGAACAGCTTCTGCAAGTGAGATAATTATCTATGGCCTTGAACCCTATATGGAAGTTATCCAGATTGGAGAAACCACCTATGGCAAATACCATGGTTCGATAACCATTAGTGATAACGACAATGAACCCGAAAAACGCAGACATTTATGGGCTATTCAACCCATTGTAATGGAAAGTGATAATGCAAATAGCAGTATTGATTATCTGAGCGGTATGAAACCTGAATTCGAACTTAGGGATAATTATTACAACGCCGACCTAGGTGATCCTGAAGAACACTTCCTGTCCGCTGCCCTTGAGCACATTTACACAGGAACAATCAGTGATGAAACACTTAAAACTGCAAGTCTTAAAAGTGCCAGCGTAAAGCCCTTAGCTGTTAAATCCCTTGTTAATAATTTGCATAAAACAATGATCGTGGAATTTCCAGCTGTAGATAAATAAAGTTTGGAAAAGAATCATGGAAATATCTGACTAACTACAACAGCCGCGATCCAAAGATCGTGGCTGTTTATTTTAAAACCTTTTATTAGACCTTAGAAATACAAAGATATCATGTTAGCTATAGTCTTTCCCTTATAGATTTAAAGAATTTTGAAGCAAAAATAAAGTCATTAAGCTCCTGATTCTCGCTGTGAAGAATTTCATCCTTAGACCCTTCCCAGTACTTCTCTCCGTTGTAAATAAAAATAATATTCTCCCCAATACCCAAAACAGAGTTCATATCATGGGTATTTATTATAGTGGTTATATTATACTCCTTGGTAATCTCATGTATCAGTTCATCAATCACTATGGCAGTCCGGGGATCAAGACCGGAGTTGGGCTCATCGCAAAAAAGATAACGGGGATTCAAGGCAATTGCCCGTGCAATTGCCACACGTTTTTGCATACCTCCACTTATCTCAGAAGGATAAAGGTGGTTGACATTAATCAGATTGACCCTGTTTAGACAAAAATTTGCCCTCTCCCTTCTTTCCTCCAAACTCATTTCGGTAAACATATCGAGAGGAAAGCGTACATTCTCCTCCACTGTCATTGAGTCAAAAAGTGCTGATCCCTGAAAAAGCATGCCAATCTCCTTTCTGAGCTCTCCTCTCTCCTTATCCGACATAGAGGTAAAATTCCTGGAATTATAAAACACAGAACCCGAATCAGGTCTATGCAGACCAACAAGTGATTTAAGCAACACTGTTTTCCCAGAACCGCTCTGACCTATTATCAGGTTAGTGCTTCCTGCCCTGAAAACTGCACTAATATCCTTTAAAACGACCTTGCCGTCGAATGATTTGTTTATATTAACCGCCTCTATCATGCCAGCATCAATTGAGTAAGAACAAGATTGAAAAGTAATATCTGTATGCTGCTAACTACAACAGCCTTGGTGCTGCTTTGCCCCACTTCAAGAGAACCGCCCAAAGTATAATATCCCCAATATCCGGCTATTGTTGTGATTAGAAAAGCAAAGACTGTTGACTTAATAAGAGCATAGGTAATATAGAAAGGCACAAAGGCATACTGCAGTCCATATATAAAATCCGCAGAGGTAACCACATCGGCTGATGTTCCGGCCACCCATCCTCCGAAAATCCCAATTCCCATACTAATAACTACAAGTACTGGCATCATTAGTATCATCCCGACAACCTTGGGTAATACAAGATAGCCTGCAGAATTTATACCCATAACATCAAGCGCATCTATCTGCTCTGTAACCCTCATAGTACCAATCTGAGAAGCAATATGAGACCCTACCTTTCCTGCAAGAATCAAAGATACCATCGTGCTTGAAAACTCAAGTAGCATTGTGTCACGTGCACCTACTCCAAGTGTGTACTTGGGTATAATCGGAATCTCAAGATTGTATGCAAGCTGAAGGGTAATAACAGCACCCATAAAGAACGAGATGATCACTACTATCCCTACCGAACTGAGGCCAAGTATCTCCATCTCCTTGCCAATCTGCTTCAGGAAGATACGATGCTTCTCAGGACGGCGAAACACATTACTGAGAAACAAAGCATAACGCCCCAGATGAAAAAGAAAATTCATAATTCGTATATTTATAAGCAACCCGGTACAAAACCAGAGCTCGTATTTTTTGGAAATGATACGGCAAAAGTACCAAGCACAATACAAATATTAGTAATTTCGTTACATAAAATACAATAAAACCAAATAAAACCAGCAAAATGAGGAATAACACATATTGTGTAATAATGGCCGGAGGAGTCGGGAGCCGATTCTGGCCATTAAGCAAAAGCTCCACTCCAAAGCAGTTTCTTGACATCCTGGGAACTGGCAAAAGTTTGCTCAGACAAACTTTCGAAAGATTTCTCCCAATTTGTAAACCAGATAATTTCCTTATTGTTACCAGTTCCGAATATGCATCCAAGGTTCTTGATCAATTACCAGAAATTTCTTCATCCCAGGTGCTACAGGAGCCCTTCCGTCGCAATACGGCACCATGTATAGCCTATGCAAATTCATGGATTCGCAGCAGAAAGAAAGACGCTAATATAATTGTAAGCCCGGCTGACCACCTTATAATTGATGAGCAAAACTTTCTGGAATCAATAAAAAGAGGCCTTAATTTTATCGAAAGCAATCCTGCCCTACTCACCCTAGGTATCAAACCTCACAGACCAGAAACAGGCTATGGCTACATACAAATTGGCAATGGTCTCGAAAATGAGCACTCTTCTTTCTACAAGGTCAAAACCTTTACAGAAAAACCCAATGCTGAGCTTGCCCGCGTATTCTACGAAAGTGGAGAGTTTTTCTGGAACAGCGGCATCTTCTTATGGAAACTGACTTCTATTGACAAAGCTTTCACTGATAACCTGCCAGACATCCAGAATATGTTCACAAAGCTCGATAATCATATTGGCAAGCCTTCAGAGAAACAGGCTCTTAACGATATATATGTTGACTGCCAAAACATCTCCATAGACTATGGTGTAATGGAGAAAGCAAAAAACGTATATGTCCAGACTGTAAGCTTTGGCTGGTCAGATCTAGGTACCTGGTCCTCACTGTATGACTACTCAAATCATGATAAAGACAAGAATGCATTAATAAGCGGTGATGTCCTCCTATACGAAACATCAGGCAGCATTATCAACATACCTACCTCAAAGGTCGCAGTTATAAAAGGCCTTACAGATTATATTATTGTGGATTCTGGTGATGCCCTTATTATATGTCCAAGAGACAGTGAACAACAGATAAGGCAGTTCACAAATGATATAAAAACTGAATTCGGCGATAAGGTACTATAAGCACAAAACAAAAAAACCGGGCTAATGCCCGGTTTTCTATTTCATACAACATCGAGAAAACAAATTAAAATTCCCAAAGATCGTGTTCGAAGTTAAAGATCTCGTTCTTTATTCTTTCTGACTCCAATCTTGCATCCACACCTACTGCATAACTTTCAATGCTGCGATTGTCATACATATTGGCTTCTTGTACTATGTAGCTACCAAAGTAACGTTTGATAAAAATATCATCAAATGAACGACGTTGAGCATCATTTCCTGCATTAAACACTTCATAACGTGCCAACAGGTTTCTGGCTTCAGGATAATTGATCCAGAAAGTCTGACGCCTCACTACTTCACCACTTTCATCTATATATTCGCGGATTGGGCAAATACCAATAATACGAACGTCCATACGAGAATAATTACGATCGAAAAACCATACTTCCTTAACCATTATTTGCTTCACTTCTTCGACACGAATTTCACTGGTGTATGTTACCTCTTCGTATTGATTGGTCTCAGGATTGAAAACTTCAGAAACATTATCTGTTGCACCCATTCTCTCATTAACTATTTCATAGCTGATCGGAATTTTAAACTCATCATCATTAATGGAGTATGCAGGAAGACCTTCATGCTGGATACCATAAAGCAGTATACTGATAAGGCTGTAACGATCATCCTTTGGAGTTATGGGATAATACATAGGAAGATTCATCCTTTCCCTAAGATCAACGATTCTCCATACCCTCTTTGACCATAATATGTCAGCCTCACGAAGGGACGGATATGGCACCGGTTTCTTATTACTTACATGTTCCTTTTCCACAATATTATCAATCGGTTTGGAAGTACGCTGTGCAGAAGCATCACTTACTGAAAGGGCAACAACCAAAACAACCAGGCCTAAGAAATAAATCCACTGTTTTCTCATCGTTGTATTATTTAAATATTTCCTTTTTCAAATTAATCAATGACCAAAGTAATTGATCCTAATGAGCGACGACGTCCGTCAGGTCCCATCGCCTGAATATCCTGAATCATAACTCTCTGTCCCCTGGACAAGGATC
>CAYNFX010000112.1:0-5531 GCA_964396555.1 uncultured Alkaliflexus sp. | reverse complement strand
CTGCTGGTCTTGTTGTTGCTCCTGTTGTTGCTTCATCTTCATAGCAGCAATCAGGTTATAACGTGTCTCATCGTCAAGCGGATTATTACGGAGTGATTGTTTATATGCTTCAATCCCGCCGTCAACATTCCCACCATAGAGGTAGCTGTTACCCATATTATGATACAGACTGGCTATCTTTTGCTTGTCATTATCTGTCCTAGGTTCGGTAGCCTGAAGTTGCTTTATCGCTTCCTCATATTTTTCCTGACGAAAAAGTGCGGTAGCAAGGTTGTAGCCGGCTTCGAAGGAGCTTGGTTCCAGCTCCAGTGCTTTGCGGAATGCTGTCTCAGCTTCGGCATAACTCTCTTTTCCAAGAAGTTCAATTCCCTTACGAACAAATTTCCGTTCTTCCTGTGCTGAAGCTTTGCCGCAGTGCAAAGCTATCAGTAAAAGTATGACCAGTATATGTAATCCTTTGTTTACCATTATTATCCGTTTTTGATCAGATCTTACCTTCTTCAGGTTTTTCAGGGGTTTCAAACAAACTTATGTTTTTAAGTAGTCTGTTCTTCCTTTCCAGAATTAGCAGTTCGATGATTAGTAATGCCAGGGCAAATAAGGCCAGGTACTGATACTGTTCCTCGTAACTGCTGTAAACCTTTGACTCAAACTCAGCTTTTTCTAGTTCGGAAAGCTCCTTGACCAGGTTGTTGATTCCGGCCCTGATATTGTTTGCGGCAATGTATTCACCGCCACCGGAAACTGCAATCTGGGCCAGCATCTCTTCGTTGAGTTTGGTAATCACAACGTTGCCATCCCTGTCACGCAGGAAGTTGCCGCTGGTACCCAATGGAATCGGCCCCCCTCTGGTGGTTCCCATACCGACTGTGTAGACCAGGATTCCATTTTCGGCAGCATTAGCTGCCTCGGCCATGGCATCATCCTCGTGGTTTTCACCGTCTGTTATTATTATGATCGCACGGTTGACACCTTCGTTATTGCTAAAGGACCGCGAGGCAAGCCTGATAGCGGCACCTATAGCAGTACCCTGAGTGGGAACTATGTCGGTGTTGATATTCGAAAGAAACATCTTGGCCGAGGCATAGTCGGAGGTGATAGGCAACTGGGTATAGGCATCACCGGCGAAAACTATAAGACCAATGCGATCATTAACAAGTTGGTCGGTCAGCCTTGAAATAGCCTGTTTTGCTCGCACAAGCCTGCTGGGCTCGATGTCCTGTGCATTCATACTGTTGGACACGTCCAGTGCCACGATAAGTTCAATCCCCTTGCGTTGCACAGTTTGCAGTCTGTTACCAAACTGCGGAGTAGCCAGTGTGAATACAAGAGCTATCTGTGCCAGCAACAGAAGGTAGAACTTCAGCGCAGGCCTGAACTTAGACACATCAGGCATTAGCGGATCCAGCAGTTCCGGATTGCCAAAACGTTTGAGTGCCTTCTTCTTTTGAAGCTGAAAATACAACTGTATAAACGCCAGTATAGGTATTATCAGCAGCAGGTTTAAATATTCCGGGTTTCCGAATCTAAACATCTCTGCAATATTTTAGTTTTCAGCATCCTGACCTTTAGGGCAGGGTGCGAAGTACTGTATTTCTAAGAACAATCTCCAGAAGAAGTAATATAGTCGCAATCAGAGCAAAGGGTAAAAAGTGCTCTGCATGACGGGTATATTCCTGAACTTCTATTTTGATCTTCTCCATCTCATCAATTTCCTTGTAGATATTCTCAAGAGCTGCCCTGTTGGTAGCCCTGAAATACTGTCCGCCGGTTATCTTGGCTATCTCAGACAGCATAGCTTCGTCGATTTTAACTTCGACTTGTTGTATTTGCTGACCGAAAACAGTATTGATAGGCACCGGCGCTGTTCCGACTGTTCCCACACCTACTGTATAAACACGAATACCAAAGGTTCTTGCAATCTCAGCAGCAGTAAGCGGGGCTATTGAACCTGCATTATTTTCACCATCAGAAAGCAGAATTATAACCTTACTCTTTGAGTCACTGTCCTTAAGCCTGTTGACTGCAGTTGCAAGCCCCATGCCTATAGCAGTACCATCTTCAAGCATTCCGATATAAACGTCCCGGAACAGGTTGCTAAGTACGGTATGGTCAACAGTCAATGGACACTGAGTAAAGCTCTCAGAAGCAAAAATTACTAGTCCCATTCTGTCATTAGGACGTCCATTGATAAAGTCAATAGCTACTTCTTTTGCAGCTTCAAGCCTGTTGGGCTTGAAGTCCATGGCCTGCATACTACCGGATATATCGAGGGATATCATAATGTCTATACCCTCAGTGGTAATATTCTGCAATTTATCAGTACTCTGAGGTCTTGCCAGTGCAGTGATGATAAAGACCAGGGCAAGCATCCTTAGTACAAAGGGCACATGCCTGAACAACATCTTACGCGACTTGCCAATTCTTGAAAACAACTTTAGCGTACTGATCTGAATCGTGGGATTTATGGAATGCTGTTTCCATATATACCACGCAATAAGTGGGATCAGTAGTAGCAGCAGCCAGAAATATTGCGGATATAGGAATGTGTACTTCATTAATTTTCAGTTTTACCTGATTGTTCAACAGCTTCACTTTGCTCCCCGGCCTTAGCATCTAATTCATTAAGGTCAGGTTTGGGTTCTATCTTGGTCTGGTTGACAAAAAAGTAGGCAGAAATCAGCGAAAAATCATTTTCGTCGGGCAGTGGTTCATACTTTGCAAACTTAGCAAGGTCGGCAGTTTCAAGTACCTTGCCAAGCTTATTATAAAGTTTGTTATCAGGCAGTTCTACCTTCTTTATGGACTTCATTATCTCACCAGTGGTTTGTTCCATAGCTGACAACTCATACCTGTCCTCAATATACCTCCGAAGGGTGTCGCTCAGGTCGGAATAGAACTGTTTGATACGACCACTCTGCCATAGCTTTTCATTCTTGATCCTGTCAAGTTCACGCAAGGCAATAAGATGTGGCGGATCTTTGGGTTTTTCCCTAACAAAGATCTCCTTCAACGTTTTTTCTCTTCGCTCCAGGTAGGCTATTACAAGCCCAATAATCGCCTGCAGCAGGAAGAATAGAAGCAGCCAGTTGAGGTATTTCTGAAGCTCTGCCAAAGAGAAGGGCAGATCGTATGGCTGCTTTAGGTCAAATATTCCATCTTCAGGATTAACCTCGCTGAATGGATTTATTACTGTCATGGCAAGAGCCTGGCTTTGAGCTTTGCGAAGGATTTCACCCTCCATATACTCAAGTTCAACAGGAGGGATGTAGTACAGTCCGCTGTCGAACGATGTAATAATATAAGATTTTTGGATCAGCAAACGCTTATTTTCCAACCTGGACGTATCCGCAGGATGGGTCTCTACTATCTCAATACCTTCTGTGATTGTATCTGTAAATGATGGAAAGGCAACACTTAGTCCCTCCTCCTGTGCAATCTCGAATTTCAGTTGCATTTGTCCACCGATGAACATCAGCGTAGAATCGAGACTGGCAGTCACTGCAACAGATTGGGCAATGCTGCCAACACTGAAGGCCGGTAGCAGTATTACCAAGCAGATCCTTATTATGTTTATGTATTTATGAACGTTCAGTCTCATTTCAACTTCGTTTTTTGAACAGGGCCATTAAGGCCTTTACATAGTCCTCATCAGTCCTTACTGACACAGAGTCCACCCCGGATCTTCTAAACATAGTGCTTACCTTCTCAGCGTTTTCATTCCACCATCGGCTGTAAGCATCACGGTTGGAACGCTTGGATGTATTGATCCAGCGCAACTGGCCGGTCTCGGCATCTTTGAACTTGACAAAGCCAAGATCGGGTAGTTCGGTTTCCCTGGGGTCGAACACCTTGAGGGCAACAACATCATGTTTTTGATTTGCAATTTTGAGGGCGTCCTCAAAATTGGTGTCGAGGAAGTCTGAGATCACAAAGGCTGTACAGCGTTTCTTAATTGCATTTGTAAGATAACGCAATACCCCGGCAATGTCGGTTTCACTGTTTTCCGGCTCGAAGCCCACCATTTCACGTATTATGTGAAGGATGTGCTTTCGACCCTTTTTCGGGGGAATGAACTTCTCTACTTTGTTGGAAAACAGTATCACTCCGATCTTGTCGTTGTTTTGAATAGCCGAGAATGCCAAAACGGCAGCCATTTCGCTGATCATGTTCTTTTTGGTCCTCCAGGTAGTACCAAACTCCCTGGAACCGCTTATGTCGATGAGGAGCATTACGGTTAGTTCCCGTTCTTCTTCAAAGACCTTGACAAAAGGTCTGTTGAAACGAGCTGTCACGTTCCAGTCAATGTTTCTCACATCATCTCCGTACTGGTATTCGCGGACCTCGCTGAACATCATACCACGACCTTTGAAGGCCGAATGGTACTCACCGGCAAAGATGTTGCTGGACAAGCCTCTAGTCTTGATCTCGATCTGCCTTACTCGTTTAAGGATATCCGTAGTTTCCACAGTCTTCTTTTTAATGTATTAAGCATAAATACAATTGGCTAATGGCAATCTGCTTAATATCCTACGGTACTTCGATTGTGTTGAGGATTTCGGATATAATCTCTTCGGATGTAATGTTATTGGCTTCAGCCTCGTAGGATAGACCTATACGGTGACGCATTACGTCATGGCAAACGGCACGTACGTCTTCAGGTATCACATAACCTCTGCGCTTGATAAAGGCATAGGCCTTGGATGCCATAGCAAGACTGATACTTGCACGTGGTGAAGCTCCGTATGAAATCATTTCACGAAATTTCTCAAGCTTGTAGTTTTCCGGGAAACGTGTGGCAAATACTATATCAACTATGTAGCGTTCAATCTTTTCGTCCATGTAAACATCCCTTACCACCTGACGAGCCCTGATAATGTCTTCGGGCTTAACAACCGGGGATGCATTTGGGAAGGCCTGGGCAAGATTCTGACGTATTATCATTTGCTCTTCAGACCTTTCTGGGTAAGAAATAACCACTTTGAGCATAAAACGGTCAACCTGAGCTTCAGGTAGTGGATAGGTTCCTTCCTGTTCTATGGGGTTTTGTGTTGCCAATACAAGGAAAGGTTCCGGTAGTTTGTGAGTTACATCACCCAGAGTAACCTGGCGTTCCTGCATAGCTTCAAGCAGTGCACTTTGCACCTTGGCCGGGGCACGGTTGATTTCATCTGCAAGAACGAAGTTTGTAAAGATTGGGCCTTTTTTGACTACGAATTCTTCGCTTTTCTGGCTGTAAATCATAGTACCTACAAGGTCGGCAGGCAATAAGTCGGGTGTAAACTGAATCCGGCTGAACTTCGCATCAATGGCTGTAGCCAGTGTGTTGATCGCAAGGGTCTTAGCCAGACCCGGAACACCTTCAAGAAGAATGTGGCCGTCTGCAAGTAGCGCTGTCAAAAGGCTTTCTACAAGGTGTTTCTGGCCAACAATGACTTTGTTCATTTCGATTGTAAGAAGATCGACAAATGAACTCTCCTGCCTGATTCGTTCATTTAGCTCTTTGATATCAACAGTTTGATTCATGTTGC
>CAYNFX010000111.1:0-5554 GCA_964396555.1 uncultured Alkaliflexus sp. | reverse complement strand
ATATTAAAGGCAGCCAATGATGGAGAGTTTGACTTCGTTGAATATTTGAAGGAGTATGGCAACAGAGCTGCAATAATGAAGAAGCACTTTGTTAGCAATGGCTTCTATTTGGTTTATGACCAGGATGAAGGAGAACCAATAGGTGATGGCTTTTACTTTACTGTTGCCTATCCTGGAATGAATGGCGAGGATTTGCTTAGTGAACTTATTTGTTATGGCATTACTGCCATAACCCTAGATACTACCGGCAGTACCCGTACAGAAGGTCTTCGGATAAGTGTCTCACACACAACGGCAGAACGTATGGATGATCTGGCAGAAAGACTAAGGTGTTTCGCCAAAGATCACAAAGTAGAATGAGTATAAATTGAAGGACTTAGGGTGGTATTAACAGACAGCCCGGGTGCCTGAATTGTATATTATCCTTAACTTCGAAAAGTTTAAAAAACAAAGCATTTACTATGGCTAAAGTTCAAGGAGCAATAGAAGTGGACAGGGATAGCTGCAAAGGCTGTTCGCTATGTGTTGAAGCCTGTCCTACTAATGTAATTCGCCTGGCGGATGAGGTCAATTCAAAAGGGTACAATTTTGCATACATGCATGACCCCGATGCTTGTAACGGTTGCACCAACTGTGCGATGGTATGTCCGGACAGTTGCCTGACCGTTTTTCGGGTCAAACTTGCTGATGCAGTATAACAATGAATTAAGTATTAGAGCTCAAACAGATCAGGCATGAAAGAGATTAGGTTAATGAAAGGCAACGAGGCTATTGCCGAGGCTGCAATACGATGTGGTGTGGATGCTTATTTTGGTTATCCTATCACCCCTCAGTCAGAAGTTATGGAAACCTTAATGGACTTGCGTCCATGGGAGTCTACCGGTATGGAAGTATTGCAAGCAGAAAGCGAAATAGCATCTATAAATATGGTATACGGAGGAGCCGCTTGCGGTAAAAAGGTTATGACCTCATCCTCCAGTCCCGGAATCAGTCTTATGCAGGAAGGACTTACATATCTGGCGGGGGCCGAACTGCCCTGTCTGGTAGTCAATGTGGTGAGAGGAGGACCGGGCCTTGGTACTATCCAGCCTGCACAGTCAGATTATTTCCAAGCCGTTAAGGGTGGAGGTCACGGAGATTACAAGCTTATAGTTTTGGCTCCAGCTTCAGTACAGGAAATGGCAGATTTTGTTGAGCTGGGGTTTGATCTGGCATTCAAATATCGCAATCCGGCAATGATCCTGAGTGACGGTATGATTGGTCAGATGATGGAAAAGGTCGAACTTAAAGCTTATAAGCCTCGTTGGACCAATGAGGAAGTAGCAAAAATGAGTCCCTGGGCGACAACGGGAAAGCCCAAGACCAGGGAACGCAATATTATCACTTCAGTCGAACTGGATCCTCTGAAGTTTGAGCGTTTCAACCTGAAGCTGCAGGCGAAGTACAAAGCCATTCAAGAGGCTGAGGTGCGGTATGAGAAGATAATGTGTGATGACGCGGACTACTTGTTTGTGGCCTATGGCTCCAGCGCCAGAATTTGTCGTAAGGCAGTAGAACTGCTACGCGAGAAGGGTATTAAGGCCGGACTGCTTCGACCCATCACCTTGTTTCCATTCCCCACAAAGCAACTTAAAGAAATTCAAGCACAGCTAAAGGGTATTTTGACTGTGGAATTGAGTATGGGACAGATGGTAGAAGATGTTCGTTTGTCTGTTGACAGCAATCTGAAAGTTGAACATTTCGGTCGTGCCGGAGGAGCAATTTTCTCTCCCGAGGAAGTTGTTGAAGCTCTGGAGGCTAAAATTATAGGAGGCTAACATATGGCAGTGGATGTAAAAGAGATAATGAAACCGGAGAATATTGTATATAAGAAGAGTAGTGTTCTTACAGACAATGCTATGCACTATTGTCCGGGTTGTACCCATGGTGTAGTCAATCGTCTGCTTGCAGAAGTGATTGAGGAACTGGGTATCCAGGAGGATACAATTGGAGTTACTCCGGTAGGTTGTTCAGTTTTGCTGTACAATTATTTAGATATTGACTGGCAGGAAGCTGCTCACGGACGGGCGCCTGCATTAGGTACCGCAATTAAACGAGTACGCCCGGACAAGTATGTATTTACTTATCAGGGTGACGGAGACCTTGCTGCTATTGGAACTGCAGAAACGATTCATACCTGCAACAGGGGCGAGAATATAGTTATGGTTTTCATAAACAATGGTATTTATGGCATGACAGGCGGACAAATGGCCCCCACTACACTGGAAGGGATGAAAACTGCTACCTGTCCTTACGGAAGGGATCCTAAGCGTGACGGAATGCCATTGAAGATTACCGAGATAGTTGCCGGATTGCCAGGTACAACTTATGTTACCCGTCATGCTGCACATACTGCAAATGCAGTTCGTAAGCTTAAAAAAGCCTTGATAAAGGCGTTTAAAAATCAGGAGGCAGGTAAGGGTACCTCTTTTATCGAGGTGGTTGCTACCTGTAATTCAGGCTGGAAACTGACGCCTGCTGATTCTAACAAGTGGATGGAGGAGAATATGTTTCCCTACTTTCCGCTTGGAGATATAAAAGATGAATAATTAGACAATTTTACAGTTATGAATGAATCAATCATCATAGCCGGTTTTGGCGGCCAGGGGGTATTGTCAATGGGTAAGATACTGGCCTACTCAGGTGTAATGCAGGGCATGGAAGTGTCATGGATGCCCTCATATGGACCTGAAATGCGCGGTGGTACAGCCAACGTAACGGTAATACTCAGTGACAACTCTATCAGTTCACCGATCCTGAAAACTTTCGATACTGCTATTATTCTTAACCAGCAGTCAATGGATAAGTTTGAACATTCGGTAAAACCCGGCGGACTCCTGTTATATGACGGAAATGGTATAACTCGTCATCCGGAGCGTAAAGATATCAGAGTTTTCAAGGTTGATGCTGCTGAGGAAGCTGCCAGAATGCACAGTCAAAAGACATTCAATATGATAGTTCTTGGTGCATACCTGAAATTAATGCCTATCGTAGATATGGAGAATGTGATGAATGGTCTTAAGAAATCAATCCCTGAAAGACACCATCATTTATTGCCTGTAAATAAGGCTGCTATTGAACGTGGTGCAGAGATCGTAAAGGCTGTATAGCTCTGAGATCAAAGCACGTAAGTAAATTTGGACAAAACCACGGAGCAGATTATGGTATTTACTATGATCTGCATTTTTTTAGAAATGTAGTGAGTACTTGACATAGGGGATAGGGAAGGGGAAAAGGCTCAGTTGTTTGAGTACCCGGCTTGAAGAGCCGGGTTCGTTAGCAGACTCTGATGCAAAATATACAAGGAAAGGGTTTTGTTTTCCATAAACATTAATTGCTCCGACACTCCAGATCCTTGTGCTTTTTTTTCTTTCTTTAGTAAAATTGAATCCAATGTCCAGCCTGTGGAAGTCAGGCATTCTAAAGCCATTTATTTCGACTGCGTTTTCGGAGTATCCTCCGTTAAGATTCCCATTATAGTAGGGTAGGCTTGGTGCATAGTACTTCTCCGATGGTAGTGTAACAGGGATACCACTGCCATATTGCCACATTAGTCCCACATCTGTGTTCTGTGTCAACTTGTAATTGGCTGTAATTGTGACGTCATGGCGCCTGTCAAATCGTGCCGGAAAACTCTTTCCTTTGTTGAGTTCATCAAACTTGTTTGTAGTTCTGGCAAGTGTATATCCAATCCAGCCCTTTAGGTCGCCTTGGGTTTTGCTTACAATAAATTCCATGCCATAAGATTCTCCTGATCCTATTGTCAATTTGTCTTCCCAGTATGTTGAGTAATCGAAGAATCCTGTACTTTCCTTGTAATGAAGCAGGTTGTCCAGTTCCTTGAAATAGAAATCTGAGGTAAATATGAATTTTCCTTTGGTATCTAGCCTAATGTCGGTGCCAATGTTGGCCTGTCTTGAACGCATGGGCGGAATACGGTCAGTAACAGGTAGCCAGAGGTCGGTTGGCAGGTTTACATTTGATGAACTGACAAGGTGAATGAACTGGGACATCTCGGAATATGCGGCCCTGGCCGAGATTGCAGCTGTGATATCATAGCGCAGGGATAGGCGTGGTTCTAAAGAATAAAACGCCTTGTTCTCACCTGTAAATATGACGGCCCTGATACCTGTGTTGACCCTCATATGTCTTGTCAAATCCCACTCGTCTTCTATGTATGCATGGTATTCTCCTCCCACGATATTATCTTCACCAAACTCACTACTTACGCTACCACCGCTCTCATTCCTTTGAATAACGTCAATTCCAGGGTTAAAGTAGTGCCTTATGGCACCTGCACCAAACTTAATCAGGTGGTTGTATGAAGGGAAGAAGTCAAAATCAGCTTTTACACCTAAGTCCCTGATGCCGCTCAGGTAGCGTTGCTCGAAGCTCTCACGATTTGTTGCCGCCCTGTTGCTACGCTCAACTCCGATAAAGAACCGATAGTCTGAATAGGTAACTGTGAGATTTGAAAATAGCTTGGGACTTATCAGGTAGTTCCATCTGAGGCCGCTGACGAAGTTGCCCCAGCCGGCATTGTTTTCGTCATTGATAGTGGCCTGATTGTTTTCAGTGGCCGGTTCAGATGCGATGTTCTGGTAGTTATATGTAGTCATATACTTATCTCTTCCCCAGTACACATTGAAGTAGATTCTGTGTTTATCGCCAATTGAATGGTTGTACTTAGCGTTAAGATCATAGAAGTAGTAATTGGTGCTTTCTTCATTGTCGCGTTGTACTAACCCGGCAATAAAGTCAAGATAAGTACGACGGAATGATAAGGCAAATCCCGATTTGCCTTTTTTTACAGGTCCATTAAGAGAGGCTCCGGAAGACAATATACCAAGGTTGAGATTTCCTTTTACCTGGTCCTTGTTTCCTTCCAGCATTCTGATATCTACAACTGATGACAGTCGTCCTCCGTAGCGGGCCGGAAACTGGCTCTTATGAACTGATACATTTTTTACTGCATCTGCATTGAAAATCGAGAAGAAGCCAAGCAGGTGCCCAATATTGTAAACCTGAACATCATCTAGCAAGATGAGATTCTGGTCAGGACCGCCTCCCCTGACATAGAGACCGCTGAATCCTTCACTTCCACCCTGGACTCCGGGTAACATCTGGATGTTTTTTACAAGGTCGGTTTCCCCAAGCAGGGCCGGAGTCTGTTTGATCTCTTCAATAGGGATGATAGTCGTGCCCATATTGGTAGTATACAGGCCTTCATGGATATAATCTGACTCAATATTTACCTGCGCAAGCTGAAATGATCCCTGTAAATTGAAGTTGATCACAGTATCTGACCTTAGTTCAAAGCTCTTAGTCTCACTTGAATATCCCACAAAGGATGCTGTTAGGACGTTGGATCCCCCAGGCAGGGTGATACTGTAAAAGCCGTAGTTATTACCTGCTGTACCAATGCCGGAAATGTAATTAAATATATTAGCTCCTGGAAGGGTCTCCCCTGATGATATATCGTAAGTAAAACCGCTAACTGTATAGCTATATTCAG
>CAYNFX010000110.1:0-5600 GCA_964396555.1 uncultured Alkaliflexus sp. | reverse complement strand
TAATAGGTGTGGTTGAGCTGTAAGCGGCTTAGGGCATCGATATACTGGCTATAGGCATTTTGCCACATGCTTTGAGCCTCCATAAACTCCGAGAGGGTTTGCATCCCGGTCTTGTAACGGTTTTCGCTGACTCGTAGGTTTTCTTCAGCCTCTTTCAGCGCTTTTTCAGTAAATTCCGCTTCAAGCAGGGATTCATCCAGCTTATTGATAGCCTGCGCCAGCTCCAGTTCCATCATTTGCCCCAGATTCTCTCGTTGGAGCTTTGCAATTTCCTTCTCTGCTTCTGCTGCTTTAATCTTGTTACGACCCTCTCCCCAATGAAATACCGGTATATTGACCGACACAAGTGCAGAGAAAGAAGTCGCATCCAGCAGTTTTGTACCGTTCATCTCCAGGCCGTTGATATAGCCGTAGTTGGCGGCGAGCCCTACCTGTGGCAGGAAGTCACTACGGGTAAGCTTGATTTCTTGTTCCTTGAGGAGTATCTGTTGTTCAAGCATCGCATATTCTGGCCTTCCTGTGTAGTCTCTATTAATATCCAACTCACCTGCAATTGCATCCTCAAGTGACTCGGGAAGCTTAACATCCGCATCTAACGGCAGTCCGGTAACGAAGCAAAGATTCATCATTGCCAGTTTAAGTCCGTTTTGTGCACGACGAAGCTGTAGTTCGGCTTCGTTGAGTTTAACCTGAACTTTGAGCACATCATTCTGATGACGCAGACCCACATCACGTGCATTCTCAACATCTCTGAGAAGGGATTCTATCAGATCCCTATATGACTGTGCCAGTTTAACCAGTTCCCTGGTTTTGATACAGGTCCAATAGGCCTCGTCAGCCTTAACGATTAGCTCGGCACGTGTCAATTCCATATTTAGTTCAGCCACCTTGTTGCCAATTCGAGCCATACGGTAGGCCGAACTGATTTTGCCTCCCATGTAAATTGGTTGTTCGGCAGTTAGCCCTGCCATCCATGTGTTTTTCAGATCAAAGAGTAGTTTGATATCAGGGAAGTATGCATACTGCTGGAAAATTGGATTGCCATCAGGTCCAATTACCGGAGTCCCACCGGGACCAACGAGCACGTTGGGCACCAGTTCGCCGGTAGCCGGATCAGGCACATAGGTTGGCAGGTAGTTACCTTCAAGCTTTGCCTCAAAATCAGACTGGGTGTAGAGGTAGTTACCGGTTATAGAAAACTTAGGCAGGTAGTTGGCTTTATACGCCTTTACAGTTGCCTCCGACTTAAGCTTGTTTTGTCGCGCAATAGAGGTGGCCTTATTGTTTTCAAGTGCGAGGCTACGGCAAAGTTCAGGAGTCATCAATTCACCTGCATGATAGTCCGGTCCTCCCACTTCTTCCGACGAAGCTATTGGAGTCCACTCAGTCTCAGGCATTCCTGCCTCATCAACGATGTCTTGCCCTTGCAGCGCAGGGGACATAAACAGATATGCGGTTGCAGTCAGTATAGCTATATGCAGTTTCATCTTTCATTGAATTTCGATCAGTTAATATATTTCAGGGACCATCAGTTGCGCTTTATCTTAATTCCGAAAAAGTAGGCATAAAGTACAGGGATAAAGAGCAGGGTTATTAAGGTCCCGATAAGCAGGCCTCCCATTATCACCACTGCCACAGGGCCGAAGAGAGCATCGTTAAGCAGCGGGATCATACCCAGGATAGTTGTAAGTGATGCAAGCATAACAGGACGGAAACGATTTTCCGAACTATCCATCAATGCCTTTACAGGGTCCATCCCGGATGATAGCTGCAGGGTTATCTCGTCCATTAGCACTATACCGTTTTTGATAAGCATTCCCACCAATCCGAGAGCTGCAACCATAGCAACAAAACCGAATGGTTTGCCGGAGATCAGGATGCCTGCAATTATCCCGATAAGCAACAAGGGCATACACAGGATGATAATCAGAGGTTTTCTGACGTCCTTGAACAACATTATCAGTATGGCGACCATCAGGACTACAGCCAAGGGGTAGTACATAAAGAGGTAGGTCATGGCCTGGTTGCTTGCCTGATACTCCCCTTCCCATCTCAAACTGTAGCCTTCTGGCAGTGGAATGGCTTCAATCTGGGCTGCAATACTTTGCCGGGCGTTCTCAACTGCCTGTCCGGGCATTGGATAGCACTGTACCCTCATGGCACGTTCGCCGTTACTACGGATAACCAGCGGGTTTTCCCATTCAATACGAACCCCATTTGCAGCCTGTCTCAGGGGTATAGTCTGGAACAGCGATTCCAGAATATCCTCTTCTGAGACTGCACCGGTAAACAAGCCCTGTATCATTTGCCTGTCAATTCCTGCAATTGATGGCATCAGTCCAAAGATCGGTGTGTTCTCAAGAGACTTCAGTGGTTTGCCATCCTTGTCAACGCACTTGAGGTTGATAGTACGGCTTTCTACACCATCGTAGAGGGTTCCTACCGGGATGCCGTCAGTTGCACTCATCAGCGAGATTCCAATATCCTGACGGGTCAGACCCAGGTTACGAGCTATAGGCTGGTTGTAGTCCACCGTCAAAACCGGTACTTTTGGTTCCCAGTCTGTAGTGGGCATGTAAACCATCTCACAATTGTTGATTATAGTGGTAGCTTGCGCTGCAAGCTGCCGCAGTACTTCCGGATCGGGGCCTCTGAATTCGATCTCGATAGGAAACTTCTTATACATCAGGTTGTAGCGCTTCACCCTAACGTAGGCATCGGGATAGTTTTCGTTAAGGTAATTCTGTATTTCCTCGATAGAAGCCACCAGTGCCTTGTTGGATACATAGTCAACAATCAGTTCTCCGTATGCAAGAGAAGGATCAGCGATAGTTCTTACCAGGTTGTAACGGCTTGGGGTACCGCCAATGGAAGTAGTTACATGCCTTACATCCTCCCTTGCCAGCAGGTATTCTTCTATTTCCATGAGGTCGGAGCGGGTACGGGAACTGTTAAGCCCTTCCTGCAACTTGTATTCTATGTAGAGCTGGTCGTATTCCATATCCGGGAAAAAGCCCTGAGGAAGAAACCTGTAGCAGTAAATGCTAATTAGTACCAGGCCGAAGCCAATGCATAGGGTAATGATACGGTGGGAAAGTGCCCAATAGAGCACTTTCCGGAAAGTGTGGTAGAATTTGTTGTCATATGGGTCCTTTCCGGCATCGCTGTCTTTTATCTTAATCCACTTATCTGCCATTATGGGGATAATAGTAAGAGCGAGTACCCAACTAAGAAGCAGTGACACTGCAAGCACGATAAACAAGTCGCGAACATAGAATCCGGCTGTGTCGGGCGACATATAGATAGGGAGGAAGGCAAGGATGGCTATCAGGGTTGCTCCCAGCAGAGGAAGCGCGGTCTTGATGCCTATTGAGGTAAGAGCCTTTCTGCGGTCATGTCCCCGTTGCAGGTCTATCTGAATACCATCGAGTATCACAATAGCATTGTCTACAAGCATTCCCATTGCCAGCACGAAGGATGCCAGTGACACCCTTTGTAGCGTACCGTCAAAGAGCTGCAATATCAATATCGAGCCGAAAACAATTATCACAAGGTTAATCCCGAGTATCATACCACTACGCATGCCCATGGTAAAGATCAGAAGGATAACCACTATGAGAACTGACTCAAAAAGGTTTAGGATGAATGAGCTGAGAGCATCCTTTACCCTTTCAGGCTGAAAAAATATCTTGTGCATCTCCATGCCAGCAGGCAGGCGTTCAGCCTCGAGTCTTGAGATAAGTTCTTCGACCTTAATACCAACCTTTGTTATATCAGTACCTCCAAGTGCAGAGATGGCAATTCCCAATGCCGGTTTGCGATCGTAACGGAGCTCATTGCGTACCGGAGTGGCATATTTCTCCGAAATACGGGCTATATCACAAAGTCGTAATTGGTCACCTTCATGTCCCTGGATAAGGAGATTGCTAATATCATCCACGTTGCGGTAGCGGTCGTTGACCGTTACTCTCAGTCGTGCTTCACCACTTTCATAGTAGCCCGAGTATATCGTCTGGTTTTGTCCCTGAAGAGTGGCCAGCACTTCAGCAGGGTGTACACCCAGGTTTGCCAGTTTGTCTTCGAAAAGTTCAATCTCTATATTGAGCTCATGTTCCCCATAAATACTGACATTTGATATTCCGTCAATCTTGAGTATCTCCTTTTTGATAAGTTCGGCAAACCTGACAGCTTCACTGTTTTCGTAACCTTCATAAGAAAGTGCATAATTCATTCCATAAACATCGCCAAAATCATCCATTACGATTGATGGCTGACAGCCCTCAGGCAGGTCGTTATGAACCATGGCGACCTTACGTCGCAGCACGTCCCAGTGCTGCTCCACATCGGCATCAGGCACCAGTGTTGATAGTTCGACCGAAATCAGAGAGGCATTATTCATCGAGCGACTGCTGATGTTGCCGACATTCTTCATCGAGCGGATACTTTTCTCGAGCTTATCGGTCACTTCAAGTTCCACCTGATGAGCAGAGGCTCCCGGGTATAGTGTAAGTATAGTAGCAGTTTTGACCTTTATTTCCGGGTCTTCCATCTTGCTCATACTGCGATAGGCAACGATGCCACCTGCAACAAGCACGATGGTCAGGAACCACACCAGGGTTCTGTTGCCCAGGGCCCATGATCCCACATCTTTCATAGTAGTCCTCCCACATTAGATTTACCCGGCTTTGCCAGCAGTTTTACACTATCACCATCAGATAGAAAGCGCACCCCGGCGCTTACCACCTGTTCACCGGCCTGAAGGCCTCCAGAAACGATCACGCGTCCGTCATTTGTGACCCCGTCAATTTTGATTTTGCGAGCATTGACTGTGAGTACGGTGGTATCACAAACCCAGACTGTGGGCTGATCATCAACCTCAAAAACCGCAGTGATAGGAATAGAAACCAGTCCGGTACTCTGAGGCTTGTATGCAATAGTAACAATGGTCGACATACCCGGGGAAGGCAGTTTGGCGCCCGGTTCCGCCTTGAGGCGGAACCGTATGGTATACAGCTGGTTAAGGTTTGCCTTATGATTGATAGAGATTAGTTCCAGAGGGAAGGTTTTTCCCGGGAAGATCTCGAAGTAGCATTCGAATTTATCAAACAGGTCACGTTTAATGTATTCAGATGCAGGGATGTTGATTTCCACCTCAGGTACGTCTGAACTGAACATTGAGAAGACTGGCATGCCTGCTGCCACAGTTTCATTGCTATCGAAAAAACGTTTCTGGATATAGCCGTTGAAGGGCGCTTTTAGCTTTGTGTCCTCAAGGGCATTCTTGTGAGCTTCGTATTTGGCTGTTATCTGTTGCAGGCCCAGGCGAGCCTTGTCGTAGTCGTTTTCGCTAACGCTCTGCTTTTCGTAGAGCTTAATCACGCGTTCTGCCTCAGCCTTGATTTGAGTGTACTCGGCCTCTGTTGCAGCCAGTTGAAGCTGATAATCCCTCTGATCCATCTCAGCCAGTAGCTCCCCCTTGCGGACGAACTGCCCTTCACGGACGTGGATTTTTGCGATTGGGCCGCTGATGCGGAAGGCAAGGTTGACCTCAGAGGCCGGTTTGACCTTACCGGGGAAAGTAGCCGTCTTAACTTCGCCGT
>CAYNFX010000109.1:0-5718 GCA_964396555.1 uncultured Alkaliflexus sp. | reverse complement strand
CTTGGAAAGCGGGGCCTTTTCGTTGTCTTGTAGTAATTTTAAAATAAAGCCCTGGACTCTGCTGAGCCCAGGGCTTTATAACTAAATATAATAGGGTTATTCCACATTTATTTCAAGTTCGGTAAATTCAAAGGTCCCATTACTGCGATATCCTTCCACAACAAATGTGACTTCGTAAAATTTCCCTAGGTCCATGCCCAGAGATTCCCAGAAATCAAAGTGTGCTGAGATATCTATGTTTCCTTTGTTTCGTACATCCCTGCGAATGCTGAAATATTGCTTGAAGGTTTGCTGTCCTTGAATTGACGGTTGATTCTCGCGGAGACTGACATAAACGTCATAGATGCTTCCATCTACCTCAAAACTGCCCATGTTTTCTGTACCTTCAGCCATTGAAGGTATCCAGCGTCGCCAGTCTTCAACAATGTAAAACTCAATTAGTGGATCTACTGTCCATCCATAGATAGACAGGTAAGAGTTGCCGGATTCGGTGCCGGGTTCATAAATGCAATTGTACTTGCTTGAAAACCGGCCTATCTCCTTATGATGCTTTGTATTGTCATAGGAATACCCTCTTCTGGCAAGGTAGTTTTCGATACCATTCCAATGTCCTTTGAAGAGTGCACCTTCTCCCAGTGTCAGACAAGCATCCCCTTTACCATATTGATTCCAAAGCTCAAAGGAATAACCGTCCCTAATACCTTTATGCTGTTCATTGTCAGGATCAGAACAGTACGTTACTGTTGCTACCGCTTTCTCAGGGTCCTTTGCCCCTGAATTTGCATTTGATCCGCATCCGGCGATAAGAGCCGTAACCAACACCAAAATTCCCAAAATCCTCATTTCAAAATAATAGTTTTAAGGATTAAGCCCTGCAGAAAGCAAGGCTTAATCAGTTAGCTAATTAAAGAATCGCGCCTTTATCAACATCATCAGTTCCCTGTCGTGATTATTAGCAATTCTGCATTCAGAGTCGAATATCATCGTCTCGCCATTCTCGCTGCTATATGCTTTCCATGCAGGAACAACTCCTTCGGCATTGGGATTGCCAGTTTTGGCAAAATTGGCCCAGACCTTACTCATCGTTGCAGCTAGTGCAACAGATTCTTGGGTGTCGCCTGTCCAGTGTTTGCCCAGCTCAATATTATTGAAAGCCAATGGAATATCCATTCCGTGGAAGGATCCTTTGGTGCCATCATCTACCGGGCTTTTCCATTTTAGCAAATACACATAGGTTGGAGCATTGGCTGTAGAACTGCGGACATCGGCTACTTCAATTGTAAGTGGCCTGAATACTCTGTCAATAGACAACAGATCCTGCGGAATATAATCAGAGTATGTCTGCTTGTACAGTTCGATAAACTTGTCAGTATCCTCAGCATACAAGGGCAGCAGCCTTTCACGAGCCTGTTCTTCTGTCATTTCCTTCTCACCATAGGCAACAGGCATCATCTCATTAAGAGTTGAACCTATCAGCAGAGGTATGTCTGAAGAAATATCCGCAAAGTTAGGTGAAAAAGGTTGTTGAAGCAAAACTTCTCCATCAGGAGTAGGTCCGAATCCAAACATCCGGCTCGAACCAGGTCTGCGAATTCCTACGGAATTACGCATTGCTTCATTCCCGATTTCTACAAGCCTTTTGTATGGTATAGTATCCAATCCTTTTACCTGTTCAGGAGTTAAGCCTGCAGCTTCCAAAACGGCCTTTCCCAATGCTGCTGATGCTTCCTTATCCATAACGTTCAGCAAGGTGCCACTCTGGATGATTGCTTTGTGAAACAGGCCTTTTGCTGGGGGCATACACATAAGAGTTCCAACCTTACCACCTCCGCCAGATTCGCCAAGGATTGTTACATTGGCCGGATCACCACCAAAGGTTGCTACATTATCTCTGACCCATTCCATGGCTTTGATGATGTCTAGCATTCCTACGTTTCCTGAATACTTGTATTCGGCACCAAAATCAGACAGGTCGAGGAAGCCCAGAATGTTCAGGCGGTGGTTGATAGAAACAAGGACCACGTCCTCGTTAAGGGCCAGCATATGACCATCAGAAATAGGATCATCACTTGCTCCAAAGGCAAAGCCTCCGCCATGAAGCCAGAGCATTACAGCTCGTTTCTTGCCGTCATTGATGCCCTGTGTCCATACGTTTACAGTAAAAAGATCCTTTTCGTTCATTACAGAGTCAGGCGACCAACTGTTGACCTGCATTGCGATAGGACCAAAAGTGGTGCACTCCCTGATGCCTTCCCAGGCAACAGGATTCTGTGGAGGCATGAAGCGCTCTGCCTGTGCATATGGTATGCCCTTGAAGGTATAGACTCCATCTTTTATATAACCGCTGATGGTACCGTGAGTAGTGTCAACTACAGGTTCTGCAGCCGGCTTTTCTTTTGTAACACAGGAGAATAACCCTATTGCAAGCAAAAGGGTTATCACTATTGTACTAATTCTTTTCATTCTTGAGGAAATTATTTACGTCCAACCAGTAAATGAATGCATCAAACCAACGGTTGCTTGTCTTGTCGGGGTTGCCCAGACCAAAACCGTGACCACCATTTTGATATAAGTGGAACTCAACAGGAATGCCTGCCTTGTACCAAGACTCGATAACACCAGTCTTGCCATTGAAGAGGAAGTCGTCAGTAGCAATTACGTTAAACATATAAGGTGCATTCTCAGGGACCTGAACCTCTCCCATGTTTCCGTAGATAGGACCGATGAAGGCAAGCTTCATAACTTCTGAGTTGAGTGCACATTGCATTGTCAGCATTGCACCGGCTGAGAAACCGATCATACCGATACGGTTGGTGTCAACACCCCATTCGTCAGCTCTTTCAACGATTAGCTTATAGGCTGCTTCAGCATCATCCAATTGGAAGAAACGCATAGGACCTGCAGGTCGTGCCGGGGGAGGAGTAGGGCGTTCACCAGCAGTTTCTTCTTTAGGAGTAGCATCAGCGAATGTTCTGTTCATAGTTTCTGTAAATTCCTCAACTGACTCAGGGGTTGGGAAAAGCCTGTACTTAAGTACAAATGCAGCTATACCTTGGTCAGCAAGGGCCTGAGCAACTTCCCAGCCTTCGTTACCCATTGACAACCACCTGAAACCTCCGCCAGGAGTCACAATTACAGCAGCGCCGTTGGCTTTTGCAGGATCAGGAAGGAAGGGGGTGAGAGTGGCAGTAGTAATGTTACGAGCCATTGGGTCGCCCCATTGCATAAACCATGATTCTTCAGCCGTTTGGCCTTCAACTCCTCCTGTTCCGAGGATGATGGCATTGGGCTCTTCCGGCCTATCCATAGGGTAAATGGTGCCGTCTTGGGCTGATGCTTCAAAGGCAAAGAACAAAGCAAGGCCTGAAGCTAAAATAGAGAACAAAGATTTGGATCTGTAATTCATTGTTAACGATTTTGATTAATTTGTAAGAACTTCAAAATTATGGAATGATGGCGATTATTGAAAGCAAATTGCCGTGTTATTATATGTTATAGTTAAAATCTGTTTTGAAAACTTCTGATTTTATGGATTCATTGTTCAGTATTTGGAAGGTAGATAAGGAAGAGGCTCTTAGGATAGCAGAGTCCACGTACAATGTCCATGTACATGACTTTGAAGAGTTGATAGTTGGAATAAAAGGAGGTGTTGAGCATACAATCAACTGTGAGCTGACTCTTGCAGAGGCTCCACTAGTTGCCTTTGTGGCCAAAGGACAACCTCATAAACTGACTCTCAGACTTATCAATGACGAGTTTGATATGTGGGTAATCAGATTCAAAAGTGAGTTTATTGCAGATACAATATTTCAGCATTATCAAAGCTTTATGCAAAAGCCAAATATTACTCTGGAATTTGGTGAATGCTTTAACCGCCTGGGGCTGTTATGCAGCCTTATCGAGTCTGAGATGAAGAATAGTGCGCCCGACCTCTCGGTCGTGCGCCACCTGCTTAGTGCCCTTTTTCTTATGATCGAAGCCGAAAAGCAAAGGGTGGCAGACAAAGAGCAGAATGAGCCTAAGATTCAGAATGAAACTTTTACGGCCTTCCTTCGAATTCTTGAAGATAATTTTAGAAGACCGCTCAACGTGGACTTTTATGCTGAGAAACTGTTTATGTCCTCCCGAAATCTCAACCTGATTTGTCATAGGATAATGAATCGTAGCGTTTCGGAGCTGATAGAGACCCGTAAGCTGACAGAAGCCAAAAAACTGTTGGCCCATACATCCAAATCGGTTTCTGAGATAGGCTTTGAACTTGGATACAATGATAAGTCCTATTTTACAAGGGTTTTCAGGATAAAAACAGGAAAAACACCTTCAGAGTTTAGGGAAGAGGTGGCTGCTCTTTTGACCGGGACTTCCTGAACAAGGACGCAAGGGTCTTACCAATTCCGTCAATCTTTTCTATGGTTTCAATCAGTGACGGGTAGGTAAGGTCTACTTTCTCGTCTTCAAGGTCGAGCTGCGACGGGTAAATCAGCAGGAAGTTATTGTTGCTTAGATACTTGTTGATATAGGCTGGAATGTAGGCCATCGAACTGTTGTACGATGGAAGGTTCTCGCGGCTTAGCACGATTATCACATTATCGTCTGTTTTGATTCTTTTCCTGACTCCAAGGAGGTGATTCCAGCTTTTTAGCTCATTAAACTCGACCTTTATGGGATGGAGAAGCTGAATGTTTCTTAGGAATTTTAGCGTATCGTTTCCGGCATAAAACACTACAGTTGCACCGGTATTAAGTGCCAGATTCCATATCTTGGCCAGCCAGAAGGGGAAGCCTGTTTCCATCTCCGCATTCTCGGGTATCAGCACGAAGTGACGCCTTACAGTGGCAATGGGCTGATGTGGGTGATAGATATAAGTAGTTATATTTGTGTTGGACAGTATGTTTTGCGTAACGGTTCCCAGGAAAGAATCGGATAAGCCCTTGCGGTCATGCAAACCCAGTAACAGGTCTGTAATTTTCTTTTCCTGGAGTACATGGGTGATTCCTCTTACCGGATTATCATTATAGCGCAATGAGGTCTTGAGGTTAACATCTGCTGCCGCGCCTGCCTCAGCTGCCCTGTCAAGGAGTTTTCGCGCCTTGTTTCCCGCATCAGGGTCATTTGTGCCTATTGGTACTACGCTAAGGGCAACAATTCCGTTATTGTTTCTCGAAGATTTAAGTAAAAGGCTGAAGTTTACAAGTTCCTCAACGGTATTTGGATTGCTTACTGGTATTAGTATTCTCTCGGTTATGTCTTCAGGTTGCATTAATGCCTGATCTGAGGATGCAATTCTATGTGCAGCCCTTTGCGTTGCGAAGGATGCAACAGTACATGTAACAAGTATCATAATTACTGTGCCGTTGAGTATTGCGTCACTCAACAGTCGTATAGGTTGTCCGGCATAATTATATCCAAGGATTATGTTGTAACCTATAAGGACAGCGGCAAGTGTTGCGGCGGCCTGTGAGTTGGTAAGTCCAAAAATAAGGGTTCCTTCATCGCTGGTAAACTTGAAAGAACGTCTGGTAATAATTGCAGCAGTGTATTTTCCAAGCATTGCTACTACAGTCATTATAATAGCTATAAACAGGTTATGCTTGTCTGTAAAGGCTCTGTAATCAATGAGCATACCAACTCCAATCAGGAAGAATGGGATAAAGATTGCATTGCCTACAAAGTCTATCCTGTTCATAAGGGGAGAATGGCGTGGAATTAGTGTGTTTA
>CAYNFX010000108.1:0-5721 GCA_964396555.1 uncultured Alkaliflexus sp. | reverse complement strand
AGAGTCCAATAGCAAAATAGCATACTTTCTCAATTATTCACAAGCCGTATAATAGGTAAAATACGCCTGAATGTTCAAATATCATCGTATAGTCCGTGATTTTCGGCAACTATTCATTATAATTGACAAAAGTAAACAGTGCTCTAATAAATCTATTACATTATGAAATTACATACTGGCAAGTCTGTAACACTGCTAACCCTTACTCTTCTGACCCTTTTGTTGCCCTTGAGCTCTAGTACGCTTGAGGCAAAAGTAAAACTACCTCCCCTTATCAGTGATAAGATGGTACTGCAAAGGGATACAGAATTGAAGATATGGGGATGGGCTAATCCCGGTGAAAAAGTAACCGTTCGCTTTCGTGGCAACTATTACGATACTGCTGCCGGAGAAGACGGGAAATGGATAGTTACCCTCCCACCTCAAAAGCCGGGTGGCCCCTTTATCCTTGAAGTCAATGAGATAATCCTAAGAGACGTGCTTGTTGGAGATGTATGGCTCTGCTCAGGACAATCCAACCAGGAAACACCTATCATACGACTAACAGATATGTTTCCTGAGATCAATGTCTCAAATAATAATATGATACGTCATTACAAGGTTCCCACCCAGGATTCACCAGAGCAATTGCAGGACAACATCGCCGGCAATGCAGTGTGGTATTCCGGTGTGGCTTCTGAGGTAATGAACTGGACTGCACTCGCATATTTCTATGCTCAGATAGCTTATGAGCATACCGGCATACCGGTAGGTATGCTGGTTTCCAGCCTTGGTGGATCAGCCATCGAAAGCTGGGTGGGTCAGGAGCATTTGAAGGAATTTCCACGTCTAATCCTTGACAAGGAAGCCCTCGAAGGACTTAAGTATGCACAAAGTGACAAAGGAAGTGGCAAGTGGAATGCCTATGACTTTGACGACACTGACTGGGCCACCACAACAGTTCCCGGTATGTGGAGAGACAGGGGAATAGATGCCAGAGGCGTAGTATGGTACAGGAAGGACTTTGAGCTTCCCCAATCAATGGATGGAAAACATGCTAAGCTTTATGTCGGAACACTTGTAAATAATGACTCCGTATTTGTAAACGGACATTTCGTTGGTTTTACAAGCTATGAGTACCCTCCACGCAGGTACACCATACCTGCGGGAATCCTGAAAGCAGGCAAGAATGTCATAGCTGTGAAACTGACTGCAGACTTTGGCAACGGTGGCTTTATTCCTGATAAACCATACAAGGTTGTAGGTGATGATATAACCGTAGACTTAGAAGGCACATGGAAATACAAAATTGGAAAGGATAACAGAGACGCTGCTGAGTTTGAAGCAAGACTCACCAACAGGAAAACTGTAGGATCTGGTTTATATAATGGAATGATCTATCCTTTGAGAGATTACAAGGTTGTTGGTGCTATTTGGTATCAGGGTGAGTCCAATACAGGCAATGCACACGAATACTATCCGCTTGTAAAGGCATTGGTAGAAAACTGGAGAGAGCTGTGGAACAAGCCTGATATGCCCTTCCTGTTTGTCCAGCTACCTAATTTTATGGAGAAGCGAGATCAGCCATCTGATAGTGGCTGGGCCCGTATACGTGAGGCGCAACTTAAGGCAGCAAGAAACATTGACAATACAGCTCTCGCCGTAACCTATGATCTGGGAGAATGGAATGACATTCATCCACTTAATAAGAAAGATGTTGCCCGTCGCCTCTTCCTGGGAGCCAGAAAACTGGTATATGGAGAGAAAGTAATTGCTTCCGGACCTGTTTTCACCGATATGAAAATTGAGGGCAATAAGATTATTCTGAGCTTTACTAATACAGGAAGTGGCCTTACAAGCAATGGGCAGCCTTTGAAGCATTTTGCAATAGCCGGAGAAGATAAAAAGTTCGTCTGGGCTGATGCTGTAATTAAGGGAAATAAAGTAATTGTAAGCCATAAGGATGTACCCAACCCGGTAGCTGTACGCTACGCCTGGGCTGACAATCCGGATGATGCAAATTTGAAGAACAAGGAAGGTTTACTTGCATCACCTTTCAGAACTGATGAATGGTGATTAAACCCAAAGGCCTTAACCGAGTCTAAACTTGAAACTATTCATATCCTATAAACTATGAGAAAGACGATCAAACTATTTATTCTTGGACTCTTCCTGGGGACGGGAGCAGGGTATGCAGGCAGCGGTGATCTGGTGCTGAATGACCTTGAGTATTTTGAGAAGCGTGGTGTCAACCTGCTCGTTTACAACAACCTGTTTACCGGAGGTTTTAATGATGAAAAGAATGCCGGAATCGAAATAATCCACCACGGGGTAAGAACCTCTCAGGGTGGAGCTGTCAGACTTGCAGCCACTCCGGAACAGTGGGACCTTGTACCAAAGATTACTAGTCGCAAGGTTAACAAGGAAGACAATTCTATCGAAACAACGCTGATATACGAAGACTATGATTTCGAAAGCAGGATTGTTGTAAGAAGCATAGGCGAGGTTGCAGAGATTGCTGTTTACCTTGACAAACCGCTACCAGAAGCACTGGTTGGTAAGGCTGGTTTTAACCTTGAATTCTTGCCTTCTCAATACTGGAACAAGGTATATTACACAGACAGCAGGGTTAACCGTTTCCCGAGATATGCTACCGGTTATACTACCACTATGCCACTTTCGGAGAAACTCAAACAGTTCAAGGGGTATAATACATCAGATGATAGGGGTACCGGGCAATTTATAGTACCTCTTCCACTTGAGAATGGGCACTCTTTCCTGCTTGCTCCAGATGATCCGGAGCGTATGGTAAGAATCACATCAGATGATGCTACAATTTCCCTATATGATGGTAGGAGTTTGGCTCAAAACGGATGGTACGTACTCAGAAGCCTTATACCTGCCGGAGTAACCGGCAAGGTAGTTACCTGGAAGGTTGAAGTAAACTCAATCAACAACTGGATTAGAAAGCCGAATATTGGTTATTCTCAGGTTGGTTACACATCTAAAAGGGACAAAGTATCAGTTATCGAACTTGACAAGAACGACGTAGTACTGGATAAAGCTTCTGTCTACAAGGTAGAAACTGACGGAAGCCACAAAGAAGTTTATACCGGAGCTGTAAAGTCATGGGGTGATTATTTCAAATACCACTATGCAAGATTTGATTTCTCCCCGGTAAAAGAGCCCGGAGTTTATTATATCAAGTATGGTGAGCACATTACTGGCAACTTCATCGTATCAGACAATGTGTACGACAGGATCACAGATGCTACAAGTGATATCTGGATACCTATCCACATGAACCACATGTTTGTTCGCGAGGGATACAGAGTATGGCACGGAGAACCATTCAAGGAAGGGTATCGTCAGGCTCCTCCGGATACTGACCACTTCGACCTTCACTGGCAAGGACCTACAACTGATACAAAGTACAAACCACTTGAGCTGATTCCTGGCCTTAATGTTGGAGGATTCTTTGATGCTGGTGACTTTGATATCGAGACCAGTTCGAATGTTAGTGTTGTTCAAAACCTGGTTAGCATTTGGGAAACATTTAAGCCCATGCGTGACCAAACCTATGTAAATCAGCAACAAAGATATGTAGAGCTGCACAGACCAGACGGAGTACCCGATATTCTTCAGTATATCGAACATGGTGTTCTCAATCTTGTAGCTCAGGCTGAAAACATTGGCCATATGTCTCAGGCCCTGTCAAATTCTGTACTTTACAACTATCACCACCTAGGAGATGCAGCTTCACTGACTGACGGACTGCCCTACAATCCTGAACTTGGTCCATATGAAGTAGCACCTGATGGCAAGTCAAGTGGAAAGGCTGATGACCTTTGGGCATTCACTAGCCGCGACCCGGCATTGGATCTAAATGCAGCTTCTATGTTTGCTGCCGCATCAAGGGTACTCAAGGGTTATAATGATGACCTGGCAGAAAGAGCTTTGACACAGTCTAAGAGACTCCTAAAGGAAGCTACCGAACTGATGGAAAAGCAAGCCCAAAGCGGAAACAGACGAGGTGGTTTTGGTGATATCGCTACCTATCTGGAGCTTTATGTGGCAACCGGGGACAAGCAATACAGAAAAACATTCGAAGACAGATTGTGGATGATGCTTGACAGGAATGTAAGCTTCGGACTACTCACTGCACTCAATGCAGTTCCCCATATGGATGCCTCTTTCAAGAAAAAACTGCGTCCTTATGTTGAGAAGTACAAGGACTACATCCTTGACCTTGAGAAGAACAATCCTTACGGAGTACCGATCGGTCTGGGTAACTGGGCAGGTGGTGGTATGACGGTGAACTTCGGTACATCTATCTGTTATGCTGCGCTGTACTATCCGGACATTATCGATGCCTCTCACGCATACAAGGTATCTGACTTTATCTTTGGTAATCACCCCTACCACAACTATTCTTTAGCTGCAGTAGTAGGTGCTGCCAGGCCCAAAGAAGTGTTCTACGGAAATAACAGGGCCGACTTCTCCTTTATCCCTGGAAATATGGCACCTGGTGTGCTGTTTAGAAGACCCGACCACTTCGAAAACTATGATGACTGGCCATTCCTTTGGGGACAAAACGAAGGTACTATCGCAGGAAACACTGGCTTCCTGACCTTCGGTTCCGCTCTGAAGAATGTTGCGAAATAATCAAGTCAACAAATAACAGACGAGGCTGCCCCACCAGGCAGCCTCTTTTTATATACTTAGTAGGAATACTCGGCCAGCTTTTCAACCAGCATAAGCATTCGATAAACCACGTATTGATCTTCAAATAAGCTAGTATTCACCATTGAGAGTTTCTCCTGATCATTCGAGAACTTTGATTGACTTAGGAAACGATATTCTTTATAAAGAGGGGGTCAACATGCTCCGGATTATCCAGGATGGTACCATGGGTGGCCTTGCCAAAAAAAACAATTATTCTATTATCAAATCGAATAATTTTTTTGGGCTTACTTTATTGTTAATCCAGATTTCTTCCATCGATGCCCCTTCTATAAAAGAAATTCCGTTTTCTTCCAGCCTTTTGACAACTACAATAGAATCAACCTGCAATACTTTTAGAACATCCTCAATTGGAGCATTAGTTATTCTTTCAATAAGGATGGTGTCAAATTTTGGACTCTTTTGTTGCTGAATGACTAATAAGATTGAAATAACAGCAACAACTATTGTCGATAGAATAAAAACCCGCTTTTTGAAATAAATTTTCAAGGCTTTCCAGTTGAGAATGACATGTAATACTGAAAACACGACAAAGATAACACCCAGAATTTCATGTACAACCTCTGTATATCCATCAAATATATGAAAAAACATTAGTAAACCTGAGAGGGCAACAACAAGGAAAATTATTGTTATTAATGGGGTGATAAAACTTCTGCTCAACTTCATAATACATCTTTTTTAATTGAATGACGAAAATCGTGTTTCAATGATTCTAAGCCAATTTTTCCTTTTTTCTTGACTTACAGATTTAACAGAAGTAAAACTAATCCATTTCAGTCGCTTATATCCCATAGTCTTAAAAACGCTTCGTAACATCACTTTTCTAATCAAATTACCTATTAGTAAGGAGTACATTATTTTGGGCTTGTTCATTGTAGTGATAATTGTTACACTTCTCATATTTTTCAGAAGTGGCACTAAGCCGAAGCCTCGGGGATGATGGTCATATACCACGCCTGGAAATAGTACACGGTCAATAAAACCTTTGGTAGTTGC
>CAYNFX010000107.1:0-5803 GCA_964396555.1 uncultured Alkaliflexus sp. | reverse complement strand
CCGGCACCAGCCCCTCAAGCTGGCGTGTCTACCAATTTCACCATCTGGGCAAAATAAATTTTGCGGTGCAAATATATAAAAATTATAGCTTCCCCTCCAGCCCCCATGTAGAAAAATATTTCTTTTAAAGAAAATAAGCCTGTGTTTTGGTACGTTAGATTTACACACAAAGGAATTTTTCGTATTTTTCATAGAAAAATATAACCGAAACCGGTATAATTGCGTAAAGAATGAACCTTTCAGAGCTCAAAAACTAACTAACAATGGCAACAATATTTGGTATTCAGATAGGCAGTAAGTTTCCCTCGACCAAGAAATATGAGTCCTGGCTCGATAAAACCCACGCAGATTACGAGAGATTCACAGCTTTTGAGAATTCCGAACTGCTCAGGCGTTATCGTGAACTTGATGCCCTGATCCACTCCGGTGAATTTGAAAAGAAGGTTAGAGAGCTCAAAAACATCCGCTACAAGGATACTCCCCAGTGCCACCAGCTCAGCCAGTACAAGGCGCTTAGGTCTTCCTCTGACATCAAAAGCTATTTTAAATATGTAAATAGCGGTAAGCTTGAACGCATAAGGCAGATCGAGGCTTCTTCTTTATATAAGGATTATATCGAACTGAAAAACTACATCAATTCGACTGAGTTTATCTCGGCCAAGGCTCATAAGGAATTCAAGACTTCTGATGCCTTTGCCAAATTCAAGAAGTTTAAAACGCATGCAAAGCATCCGGATATCAAGTATTACAACGCTATAGCCGGCAAGCAGGAGTACAAGACTGTTTTAAAACTGGAGGACAGCGAACGACTCAAAGGATTTTTCGAACTCGAAAGTATTGTTAAGTCTCAGGAATTCCAGGATCACAAGGCCTTTATGGAAGACCGCAAACGTTTCGACAAGTCTGAGGAAGCAAGCCTTATCAATGAGTTCAAGCTGCTCCAGAAGAATGAGGAGATCAAATGGTACCTCGAACAAGAGAAAAAGAACCCATTCACCGATATCAGGAAATGGAAACTGACTTTCGAGGACAACTTCGATGCAATTACTCTAGATAGCGGCAGGTGGATGACAGGATATTACTGGGGCAAGGCCCTTATCAATGACCACTACGTACCGGCAAATGAGAAGCAGTTCTTTACAGACAGAAATATCGAACTGAGGGAAAGTATGGCTCGTATCACTACTCGCCAGGAAAGCGTCAATGGCAAGGTCTGGGATCTTACAATGGGCTTCATCCCCCATCAGTTCAGCTACACATCAGGCCTTATATCAACAGGACGCAGCTTCCGTCAGAAGTACGGCAGGATAACAGCTAAGGTCAGGTTCAGCGGCTCCTACCCTGCCGTCAATGCCTTCTGGATGGCCGGCGAAAGGATAACCCCGCATATCGACATCTTCAAGACTGCCTACAAGAAAGGCGACAAGGTTGAGTGCGGCGTTTATGTAAGTGATGGCAAGGCAGTGGCAAAGCGTACCCACAAGATCAGCGGCGCAAGCTTCCGCAATGAATTTTATATCTACTCATGCGAATGGAGTCCTGAGGCAATAGTATGGAAGATCAACGGACATGAGGTTGCCAGGGAAACAAAGAATATTCCGAGCGAACCGATGTACCTTAGCTTCTGTACCGTCCTTCCGGAAGAACCGGCAGCAGGTTCATTGCCCTCTACTATGGAAATTGATTGGGTTAGGTGCTATCAAGCTATTTAGGTTTCAGTGTTAAGGTTTATAAAAGGAAGGGCCCTCCGGTAGGAGGGTCCTTTTTTTGTGGGGTGGTGTCAGAGCCAGAGCTCTATCCTCGCACCTACCTTTAGCCATAGTCCCGGCTGGCGGAGCTCGCTGAGGTCGGAGTAGTGGGCATCAAAAAGGTTGGAGGCCTCCGCATAAAGGCCATAGTTGCCCTTATTCCAGCTTACTCTCAGGTCGGTCAGCCAGAAAGGTGTATGATCAACCCTTGTGCCATCCGACTTTGTATAATACCCTGCACGGTCACGATACTGTATGTTCCAGTTTACCTCCACATTGGGCAGTCCCATACCGTGTATAAGGCTGATATTCAGCTTCTGTCTGAGGTGGTCGAGCACGTAGTAGGACTCATAGCCCTCATCCGACACCTTGTCCTGCCACACATAGCTGTAGTTGACCGACAGAGACCTCAGCAAGGTCTGTCCCGGAATCAGCTCACTCAGCAGCAGGTCGGCAGCCGCTTCAGTTCCCAAAGCCTCCACACGGTTGATATTCGAAGTGGTATAAACAGTCTCCCCGGGAACACGGCCCCAGTCTATCAGGTCACGTCCAATACGGTAAAAGCCTCCCACGCTTGCGCTGTAGGTCTCATTGCGCAGTCTGAAGGCAGTCTCGTAGGTCTCAGCCCTCTCAGGTTTCAGGTTGGGATTGCCCACGTTGGTGGGTCCCGAGTAAAACAGATCGGTAAAGGTTGGCATACGCAAGGACCTGTTGTACGAGGCAGTCCATTTGAGCAGTGTAGTAAGCCTGTAGCTCAGGTCTATGCCGGGATACCAGTCCACCCCATAGCCGCTGTTTGAATGGCGGTTGATCAGCACCCCGCCCGATAGGTCAAAGCGACCAAAGTATATATTGTGTTCGGCAAATACTGAGAAGTTTGTTCTGTTGAAACTGCGGGTAAACTGCCCCTCATTTTCACCGGGCACGTCAAGAGGCTTGTCCATGGGTAGGCCCAGCACATTGCTCCAGATGCTCTCACTGCGGACTTCGGCTCCCAGCGAGGTCGTTCCCAGGCTCCAGGATGTTGTTGCGTTAAGGCTTGCCCCTGCCGTTTCACTCAGGTGGTAGTTGTGTCCCGTGTACCAGGCAGCAGCCCCCTCATAGTTGCGAAACAGTTCAAAGCGATCGTGATGTCTGCGCCAATAGACATCAGAGCGGATACGTATCTGTCCGCTGCTCTCCATCGAAGCAGCAGCAAAGAGAGTACGGTTGGCATCAAACTGGTTTGGATAACTTGCAGAGTAGAATGAGTTGGCTCCGTAGCTCTTGTCGTTGTAGCCAAGCTGGAGGGAAAACTTCGACTGTTCGCGTGTCACCTGACCACGGTAGTAAAGGTTGAAAATGTCAAAGTCAGTATTAGCTATATAGCCGTCACTTGCGCCCTTCTGAGCCGAGAAGTAATTTCCGAAAGCCCCTTTGCGGTGGCTCAGTCCCGCATGCAGGTTGTATAGTCCGTGATCCCCGGCTGTAAGCTGTGCCGACACCTTGTTTTCCGAGCCGGACTTGGTAACGAAGTTTATCGCCCCGTCGAAGGCGTTGGGTCCATGCACCCTTGCAGCCGGACCCCTAAGAATCTCTATCCTTTCCACACTTGCCAGGTCAACAGGCAGGTTGAGTCCGTAGTGACCCGTCTGCGGGTCTGTCACATTGATTCCGTTGAGCAGTATCATCACCTGGTCGAAGGATCCCCCACGCATGCTGATGTCGGCCTGCATACCGAGCGGTCCCCTCTCGCGGATGTCCACCCCCAGGGCTGTACGGAGTAAGCCCTGGATACTCTGAACGGGGAGTTTTTCTATTTGCTCACGCGATATCACAGCGATCTGTCGGCCCGTTTCCTGGTATATTCCCGGAGCACGTTTCCCCGAGACCTGTATTTCAGTGAGGGTTATTTTTGAGCTTATTGAATCAGACTCAGTATTTGCCAACGTTTGGTGATAACCGAGAGTTGTAAAATAAGCCGCCGTCAGGATGCCAATTTTTATTTCTCTGTGGAGGGTGTTGAACACGGCACACTTGTCGCCCGACCACTTTTTAAAACAAAGGTCGGAACCCTTCAAACTAAATTGTCTTTTTTTCATAAATTGAAATTTTTAATGATAAATTAAACGGTTATTAAGATGCAAATATAGCATTAAAGGACCGGTAGCTCCTGTAAAATCACTACATTTGAACTTAAAACATAGAATAATGCATACTTCTGACAGACTGGTTGACTTACGCAACAAGATGAGCGAAATAGGTGTTGACGCGTGCATCATCCCGTCGGGCGATCCGCACCTGAGTGAATATCCTTCAGAACATTGGAAAGTACGGGAATGGATCAGCGGCTTTACCGGTTCGGCAGGCACCGTAGTTGTAACAATGGAAGAGGCCGGTCTTTGGACCGACTCGCGTTACTACCTTCAGGCCGAAGAGGAGCTTGACCTGCATTGCATGCAGCTTTTCAGGGATGGCGAAAAAGGTGTGCCCTCGATCACTGAGTGGCTGTGCGAAGTGCTGATGCCCGGCAGTCGTGTGGCCATCAACGGTCAGACCGTATCGGTGAGCTTTCTGAGGAAGCTGACCCGCGATTTGCGCAACAGTCAGATCAGGGTTGACTCCAACCTTTCGGTGACAGAGGACACCTGGGAGAGTCGTCCCAACCTGCCCGACAATGCAGTATATATGCACGACGACAATCTGGCCGGCGCCACACGTACCGAAAAGCTGGAGATGGTGCACAAGCTGATGAAACGCGACGGCGTCAGTCATTATATCACCGGGGCACTTGACGAGATAGCATGGCTGCTCAATATGAGGGGCAACGACGTGGCTTTCAACCCCGTCTTCCACGCCTTTATGATAGTCGAGCACTCCTTTGTCAAGCTCTTTATCAATCCGCACAAACTCACGGCTCAGATAGCCCGCAAGCTCGATGCCGACAATATAAGGGTTTCGCTATACGAGAACTTCGAGTCTCACGTCAATGAGATACCCGACGAGGCCACCGTGATGCTTGACCCCGACAGGATCAACTCCACGGTTTACTCCATCCTCTCTCCCAAGAGCAACAAGATCGAAGGACTCAGCTATATAGCAGCCCTCAAGTCAAGGAAGAACGCGACAGAAATTGCTAATATCAAGCAGACCCTTGTCAATGACGGCGTTGCCATGGTCAAGTTCCTCAAATGGATCGAAGACAACGTGCCTGGCGGCAAGGTCAGTGAAATATCGGCAGCAGCCAGACTCAAGGCCTTCAGGGCTGAACAGCCGGGCTTTGTAGGTGAATCGTTCCGCACCATTTCAGGGTACGCCGGCCACGGGGCCATCGTACACTACAGCGTTAGTCCTGAAACTGACGTAAAACTCAAGCCCGAGGGACTCTACCTTGTTGACTCTGGAGGACAGTATCACACAGGTACCACAGATATTACACGTACTGTGGCACTGGGAGCCTTCCCCGAACAGGCAAGAAAGGACTACACCCTTGTGCTCAAGGGACATATCTCCCTGGCAAGGGCCATCGTACCTCACGGCACTCGTGGTGTTCAGCTCGATGTCTATGCGCGTCAGGCAATGTGGAGAGAAGGTCTTAATTACGGTCACGGAACAGGTCACGGTATCGGTTACTTCCTCAACGTACACGAAGGACCGCAAAGCATACGCCCTGACAATAGCTTCGTGATAGAGCCGGGCATGGTATGTTCCAACGAACCGGGTCTTTACCGTACCGGGCACTATGGTATCCGTATCGAAAACCTTATCCTGGCCAAGGTCAGCAAGGAGACTGAGTTTGGAACTTATCTTGAATTTGAGACCATGACTCTCTGCCCTATAGACAAGACCCTGATAGACAAAACCATGCTTACCCATGACGAGATCGACTGGCTCAACGGATACCACAAACAGGTATACGACAGCCTGGCACCAATATTGGATGAAGAACACCTAAACTGGTTGAAAGAGAAGACGACAGAACTATGAGGAAAGTGAAGCTCTTTTTGCTGGCTGCCCTATTATCAGCCAATGCAATCGCTGCAATGGCAGCCACCGGACATGAAATCAAACTGACA
>CAYNFX010000106.1:0-6083 GCA_964396555.1 uncultured Alkaliflexus sp. | reverse complement strand
TTAAGAACAGGTTCTTTTCAACAGAGGATCCGATTGGCAAGTATATTAAGTGTGGTGATACCTGGTTGCAGGTAATTGGACTTATTGAAAGACGTGATTTCACGGCTTCAGCATCTGATGAGCTAGGAATTAGCAGTACTGATAACAAGATCTTTGTACCTGTCAAGACTATGTTGCTGAGATTTAAGGACAGGGCAAGGGTTGATCCTGAAGTTTTGGAAAGTGTTACCAGGGCCGGTGCCAACAGTACTATATCAGGCGATCAATCTGCAGCAAAGGCAGAGGACCAGCTTGACAAGATAATTATTCAGGTGGAAGAGACCGAGCACCTTGGGGTTACTGCAGATATAATAAAGAGAATGTTGCTGCGACGTCACTCAGATATTTATGATTTCGAGGTTACAGTTCCCGAGTTGTTGCTTAAGCAACAACAGAAGACTAATGATATTTTCAACATCGTATTGGGTGCAATAGCTTCAATTTCACTTATAGTCGGAGGTATTGGTATTATGAATATTATGCTCGCTTCAGTCTGGGAAAGAATCAGGGAGATTGGTACACGTCAGGCAATCGGCGCATCCCGTAAGGATATTATTGTGCAGTTTCTTTCAGAATCCACTCTTATCAGCGTAAGTGGTGGTATGATCGGAATTATCCTGGGTGTAATAATGGCCCGGTTAATAAATATCATGGCAGATATCCAGACCATAGTAAGCGTGTTTTCAGTTCTGGTGGCCTTTGGAGTATCGGCCACGGTAGGTATTGTGTTTGGATATATCCCGGCAAAAAGGGCAGCCAATCAGGATCCTGTGGAATCATTAAGACACTGATTTAAAAGAAAAACAAAAATGAGTAAGAATGCTATGAGATTAAACAATTTAATAATACTGCTCATATTGGTTTTGCTGCCAGTGTCAGCAATAAGCCAGGAGAAGGAGAGTGTAGAGTTAAAATTGACTTTGGATGAAGTAATTGAGCTTTCACAGAGGCAATCCCTTGCCTATTTCAGGGCGAAGAATATGTATCTAGCACAATATTGGTCGTTCAGAAGTTACAAGGCAAGCAAGCTGCCAAGTCTGACACTTAGTTCCACACCTGTTACGTTTGACCGTTCTATTACACCGTTGCAGGATAGTGAAGGTTACCGGGAACGTTCTACATTTACATCTGATGCTTCATTGGCAATCTCTCAGAACGTTCCATTGACAGGAGGTGTTTTTGATGTTACATCTTCATTGTCGAGGATATATAATCTGGATGACGAGACTACTCAGTTTCGTTCAGTTCCTTTCAGCGTAGGTTTTACTCAGTCGCTCAATGGATATAACCAGTTCAAATGGCAATCCAGGATAGCTCCCGTGGAATTTGAACAGGCTAAACTTGAGTTTATCCAGGAACTTGAGAATATCGCATATAGGGCAACGAATTTCTTCTTCAATGTAGCAACGGCTGAAATCAATCGTCGTATTGCAGATGTCAACTATGCCAATGCTGATACACTTTACAGGATAGGTAAGGGCCGTTTTGAGATAGGAACTATAACTCAGGATGAGTTGCTTGACCTTGAACTCAGCCTTCTCAATGCAAGACTTGAGGTAAGCAGGGCTGATATAAATCTCAAACAGGCGAATGCTGCGTTGAACTCCTTTCTTGGAGTCGGTGATGACATCCATATTGTTTGTGAAGTACCGGACCAGTTGCCTTCACTTACGATCAATGTGGATGAAGCTTTAAATTATGCCTTGGAGAGCAATCCGGAGATCCTGGGGTACAAACTTCAAATATTGAATGCCGAGCAGAATGTCGCGAGGGAAAGAGCACAGACGGGTCTTAATGCAGATATCAGGGCCAATATAGGTGTAAACAAGAATGCGGATGAAATGGAAAGTGCCTATATGAGTCCTTTCCTCGAGCAACAATTTGTGAGGGTAGGACTTAGTGTGCCGATTGTTGACTGGGGTGACAGAAAGGGCCGTATTCAAATGTCAAAATCCAATAAGGAAGTTACTGAGGCAACTGTGAAGCAGTCATTAGTAGATTTTGAACAAAATGCACTAATCACCTTCCTGAATTTCAACCTTCAGGAGGAGCAGGTAGAAATAGCAGCCAAGGCTGATATAGTGGCACAGCTTGGATTTGACGTTACAATGCAGCGCTTTATGATTGGTAAGGTTGACGTTATTCGTCTTAACTCAGCAAGAAACAGTCTGGATGCTGCAAAGAGGAATTATATTAATGCCCTTAAGAACTACTGGACAAGTTATTATGATATAAGGAGGCTGGCAATGTATGATTTTGTCAATCATAAGCCTTTGATTAGGGACCTGGATGAGTTCTTACAACAATAGAGAGGTAGCTTATGAAAAAAAGACTATGGCAATTGGTTGTGCCTTTAGCTGCAGTGGTGTTGACACTGATTATCTATGGTATTACTACAAGAGAAAAAGATGACGAGCCGCATATTGTAAGGGTTGAGAATGGCGTCTTTGAAGTTGTAGTGACCGGTATGGGAGAGTTGGAGGCCCTCGAGTCAACAGATATAATGATCCCTGAAGTCCTTAGAACCAACGAGGTCAGGATAAGGCAAATTACTATCACTGACATTGTTAAGGAGGGGACTATGGTTAAAAAGGGTGACTATGTTGCAACTCTTGACCCGGCCGATGTTGAGGAAAGAATGAGAAGTGCAGAAGATGCACTGGAATTATACCGAAACAACCTTGAAAATGCCAAGATAGACAGTTCACTGGCACTTTCAAGTGCCCGTGATGAGATAAGGCAGTCTCGTGACCTTGTAACTGACAGGGAAATAAGACTGGAACAGTCTATATATGAATCTGGCGCTGTGCAAAGACAGGCTCATATTGCGCTTGAAACATCCCAAAGAACGCTTGAGCAAAAGATACGTAACTATGATCAGTTGAGAAGGCGTTACAGAATGCAGGTTGAGCGTATTGAGGAAAATCTTTCCGAACAGCAGGACTATCTGAATAAACTTATCCAACTCAAACGGGATCTTATTATAAAGGCTCCAGCCAGCGGTTTGGTGGTTTATGCACGAGACGGACGAAATGAAAAAGTAAAGGTAGGATCACGGGTCAACCGTTGGAATGCCCGTATTGCTATGCTTCCAAATCTGTCAACTTTGCAGGCAATTGCTTATGTTAAGGAGATTGACATAGCCAAGATACGTCCGGGGCTATCAGTTAGAGTAGGGATAGATGCTTTTCCAGAGGATCAATTTTCGGGTATTGTAACACGTGTTGCAAATATCGGGCAGGAGGTTCAGGGTGAGTTTTATAATGCCTTCAAAGTCGAGATTAAGGTTGATCCTGCCGGGAAGCAGTTGTTGCCTGGTATGACAACCACCAATAATATTGTAGTTGAGTCTATCAGAGACGCAGTTATGATTCCCCGTCTCGCGGTTTTCAAGGACTCAGTATTGGGCAACTTTGTGTACAAGCGCGAGGGACTTACTCTTGTAAAACAGCAGATCAAGACTAATGGGGAAAATGATCTCTATTACATGATACATTCAGGCCTTAAGACGGGTGATAAAGTGATGATGGAGGCTCCTGAAAAGAGCGACAAGCTGGCTGTCCATAGCCTTGAGGAATAAGCCTGTTTATGCGGTTTGTAAGACTTTATCCAACGGATTCCTGCTCCGGTTGTTAATTGAAATTAAAAATGCGGATTTTTTTCCGTAATTCATATTACTTCCATATATTTGGAATGCAGTTTTGAACAGAAACAGTCCTTGGACTGTTTCTGCTTTTAACCTGAAGATTAACAAATTAGGAAATAATCAATAATTATAGCAATTATGAAAGTAACTGTTGTAGGGGCAGGAAACGTAGGTGCTACCTGTGCTGACATTCTCGCTTACCGCGAGGTAGTAAATGAAGTTGTCCTTGTTGACATCAAGGAAGGAATGGCAGAGGGTAAAGCCCTTGACATCTGGCAAAAAGCCCCAATTGACTTGTACGACACACGTACAGTAGGTGTAACCGGCGATTATAACAGAACTGCCAATTCTGATGTTGTTGTAATTACATCAGGCTTGCCACGTAAACCAGGTATGTCTCGTGACGACCTTATTGAGACCAATGCCGGTATAGTAAAGTCTGTAACAGAGCAAGTAGTTGCTCATTCTCCCAATGCCGTTATCATCATTGTATCCAATCCTTTGGATGTAATGACTTATCAGGCACACATCACAAGTAAACTTCCACGTACTAAGGTTATCGGTATGGCCGGTATTCTTGATACGGCTCGTTACAGAGCTTTCCTTGCTGAAGCATTGAATGTTTCTCCAAAGGATATTCAGGCAATGTTGCTTGGCGGACACGGAGACACAATGGTTCCACTGCCACGTTACACAACTGTAGGTGGTATACCTGTAACTGAACTTATCGATGCTGACAAGCTAAATGCAATCATCGAAAGAACAAAAGTTGGGGGTGGTGAGCTTGTTAAGCTGATGGGAACCTCTGCATGGTATGCTCCAGGATCAGCAGCTGCTCAAATGGTTGAGGCCATCGTTCGTGACCAAAAGCGCGTAGTTCCCGTTTGTATCAAGCTGGAAGGTGAATACGGTATCGATGACTGCTACCTTGGTGTTCCTGTTGTACTTGGAAAGAACGGTGTTGAAAAGGTTATCGAGCTTCAACTGAACGACAAGGAAATGGCTGACCTTCGTACAAGCCGTGCCCACGTATTGGAAGTAATGAACGTTCTTGAAAACATAAACAAGAAGTAAGAGATCTGGTATATCATATATCTGACAGGCTGTCCGTGAGGACAGCCTGTCTTGTTTTATAGAGTCTGAGACCCTGATCTTATCAAAAGGGTATTGCTACAAGTTACTTTTAAAGGCTCAGTGACCAGCTGATACATGGTCAGGGCAGATCTTCTTCTACCGGTTTTTTGGGCTTCTCAGTAGTGAAATCCGGGCCGGGGTCGGGTCCCTGGGCAACTACCCTGTTTTTGTTTATGATAAGCTGTTTGTAGTATGAGAGGATAACAGTTGTCAGAGGCAGGGCAAGCACCAGACCTATTACACCCATCAGGCTACCCCAAATAGACAAAGAGAGCAGTATCAATGCCGGATTCATATTGTACGCCTTGCCCATAATGCGAGGTATCAGAATTGTTTCCTGGATTACCTGCACCACTCCCATTACAAGCAGTATTAGAAAGGCTACCTCGAAAAAGGTCTGATCCGACTCCATGGACTTAAGCATTGCAAGGAAAAGGGCCGGAATAAAGCCTACTATCTGCAGGTAGGGCACTATATTGAGCATACCTATAAAAAGACCAAAGGTGACCGGGATAGGCAGTTTAATTATAGAAAAGCCGATAGACATCAGAATTCCGACTATCATTGCGATAGTAAACTGTGCCCTGAAATATACCTTCATTGAATTCTTCAGGTCTTCAACGATAGCCGAAATCAGAGGCCTGTGCTTTTCAGTAATCAGTCCCCTCCATTCAGATTCAATTTTTTGATAGTCGAGAAGTATAAAGAACAGGTATAGCAGAACTATAAGAGCACCAATAACGGCAGCAATTATCGACATCCCTCCGGCAAGTATTGATTTAAGCGCAGCATAGACTATTGAAGCTGCCTCGCTGATAGTTTCAGCACTTATAAACTCCTGAACGTTGACATTTGCAAAGAAGTCGGTAAACCACAATTGTACCTTCTCAGGAATCAGATCCCTGAAATGACTGGTCTGGAAAAAGTCTCGTAGCAGTTCGGTAAGCTTTTTAAACTCCGCGATAAAGGTTGGTACCAACCACCACAGTAAGGCACTGAATACCAGGATAAAAAACACCATGGTTATAAAGACAGAGATGCCTCTGTGGCGTACCCTTAGCTTTTCCTGCACGAAAGCCACAAGTGGCTCTGACAGATAAGCAAGCAACAGTGCAATAAAGAAAGGTATCAGTACTCCACTTAGCGATCTTAGCACAGTAATAATAGCAGCAAAGATTGCTATGGAAAGAAGCAGACGAACAAAGCGGTCGAAGGTGTATGGCCTGTCGTCCCTGAACTGGTTGAAAGCGCCGTAGTTTGTTAA
>CAYNFX010000105.1:0-6248 GCA_964396555.1 uncultured Alkaliflexus sp. | reverse complement strand
ATATCTTCATCACTAACCCCGGGTTTTGGAAACACACCCCACATCCTTTCCTTACGTCCGGAAAGCATCCAGTATAGTATGGTTACTGCACTTACTATATTGTTTGACTTATCTGAAAAAGGAACATTCGCCACGACCTTTCCTCCGGCTTGATCTACCATCCTGTTTACACTAATCTGGGAATTGATCCACATGTTTCGGGATCCAACGACCGTTACAACAGGTTTACCCTTTACAACGGCCTTAAATTCATCATTTTTTAACAGAGCTGTAATTGGCAGTGAAGGGGAAAGAAACCATGGCTGATATCCTAAAATAATCAGATCATAATCATTTCCGGGAATATTCAAAGGTTCCAGTTTGATGGGTTCCTCCAAAACAGTCTCAGGCATTGCATCAAAAAACTCTGCTGAAGTCCATGGAAAGGGAAAAGGCTTGACTGGCTTAATAACAACATGATCAATACTATGCGATGAAAAAGGAAGAAGAAATCTCTCCGCTATCTCATCAAGCTGCCCCGACTGTGTATATGACAAAAACAATAACTTCATAGTTCCAACTTTACTACGGAATGCTTAGATATTGTGAAGTCTTGGAATACTTCCTTATCTCCTCCTTTATCTCTTTGTTAAGCAAGTCAAACTTGCTAATCACCAACTCGGCATCTTCCGTAACATTCTGCTGATAACGAACAGCCTTTGGGGCATGTTCCTGAATAATTAAGCGGATAAATCGGAATTCAGCGTTGCTGGGATCTCTGGCTATCTCCTGCTCAATGAGAAGCCTTCCCTTTTTAAACAATTCCAAACGTTCTGCAGGGGCCTTTACCAAACCTGCCTTACGTGCATACAGAGCTCCTTTGTATATATCAGCATTTTTTCCTGCATTGCCAGATGACTCAATCTCTGCAAGCAGATTATCGATCTGCTCCACTGAGTTTCCAGCAATTACTGCATAGAAACGTAGTGGCATATTATTCCCTGCTCCTGTTAGTAACAACAAAAGGGAAAAAGGAAGGATCAGTCTTAACATCAGCATTTTAGGCGCCTATTACACAACGATTTACACTCCGGATTCATCCGAAGGCTACTCTTTAAAAAGCAGCTAAATTAGCAAAAAAAATAAAAGCTATGCGAAATAATGATAAAACCACGTAATTGTCTCAATCCCTTTTAGGAATTGCTCAACCGGGTAATTCTCATTAGGACTGTGAATAGCATCTGTATCAAGACCAAATCCCATCAATACGGATTTTTGACCAAGGATTTCTTCAAATGTAGAAATGATAGGAATGCTTCCTCCACTGCGAACTGGTACAGGTTCCTTTCCAAAAACCTTTGTATATGCCATTTCAGCAGCTCTGTATGCAGGCATTTCAACCGGACAAACATAGGCATTTCCCCCGTGAAGGTATTGAACACTAACTGTGACTGAAGGAGGAGCAATTTTCTCAAAATGCTCCTTCACTATTTTGGCTATCTCATGATAATCCTGGTTGGGAACCAACCTTGTGGATATCTTGGCATAGGCTTTAGCTGGCAATACGGTTTTAGCTCCCTCTCCGGTATACCCGCCCCATATTCCGCAAATATCAAAGGTTGGTCTGATTCCGGTACGCTCCGGAGTCGTATAACCCTTTTCCCCTGACAGTGCATTTAATCCCAGCTTCTGCTTATAGCTGTCTTCATTATAAGGAGCCCTGCCCATCTTTTCTCTTTCATTCGAACTAACGTCCAGTACTTTATCATAAAATCCCGGAATAGTAATATAGTTGTTCTCATCAGTAGCTGATGCAATCATCTTTGAAAGTACATTTATGGGATTAGCAACAGCTCCTCCATATAGTCCGGAATGCAGGTCGCGGTTAGGACCCACCACCTCTATCTCCCAGTAGGCCAACCCTCTGAGCCCTGTAGTAATTGAAGGGATATCCGGACCCAGCATGGAAGTGTCGGAAACAAGTATGATATCAGCTTTCAGTAACTCCTTATTGGCCTTACAAAACTCGGGCAAATGTTCAGAACCGATCTCCTCCTCGCCTTCAATAATAAATTTAACGTTGCATTTTAAGTGGTTGTGCTTGACAAGGTACTCAAATGCCTTTGCATGCATAAAGGATTGGCCCTTATCATCATCAGCTCCCCTGGCATAGATCTTTCCGTCTCTGATAATAGGTTCAAAAGGATCACTCTCCCACAAGTCAATCGGATCTACGGGCATTACGTCCATATGACCATAGACAAGCACTGTAGGTAGAGAGGGATCAATAATCTTTTCGGCATAGGTTACAGGATTACCGGCAGTTTCCATCACCTCAGCCCGGTCCGCTCCACAGTCAAGCAATATCTTCTTCCACAACTCAGCAGCCCTGTACATATCAGGCTTATGGCTACTTTCAGAACTGATTGAAGGAATCCTTATCAGTTCAAACAATTCATTTAAGAACCTCTCACGGTTCTCTGCTATATAACTCTTCAGATTTTCCATATCCAATATTTCCTATCTCTATAATATCCCAATACTCTTTCTAAAAACGCACGATAATCCAGGTGACACCTTCGCAAAGCAACTGATTACTCCTGCGAACAAGAATAAATACAATCAGCGCACATCATCATCTTCACGCACCCTCTTTCCTTTAGAACATTTACCAGACATGCTACAATTTCTTCCTTCGAACCAAGATCCGAACAAATTGGCTCCTGTTCAAACAGCACCATAAACTCTTCAATATCTGCATCGCTTGGCTTGGTTATCTCCCCTTCTACATTTTCTCCATCAAACCTAAGCACCATCATAGGATTAACTCCGGTATCCATGAGGAGAACATACTGCTCATATGACTTCTCAACTTGATCTTCAAGCGTCTCCTTATTTACCGGTTGGCTTTTGCAACTTGGCAGTGCAATCAATACAACCAACAGAAACAATAGTCCGGCAAACCTCATCTCTCTCATCTGTATTACATTAATAAAATGTTCTATTTACATTCACCATTCCCAGCAACTAATACTAAACACTATTCAGAGTATCCACATCACTATTGCAATATACTTAAAACACAGGTCCCAACAAGCAAGAAAGTCCCTTTTTCAAGGGACTTTTAAAGAATTGTCAGCCAGAATCCAATCTGAAAAACCAGATGTCTTCCTCAATTAATCTGCCATATTGTGAAATACGTTTGTAACGTCATCATCCTCCTCAAAACGAGCCAGAAGTTTTTCGAGTTCCTGCTGCTGTTCCGCAGTAAGAGTCTTAGTATCATGTGGAATTCGCTCAAATTCCGCATTCAGTATCTCAAATCCGTTCTCCTCAAGGTACTTCTGGATGGGGCCGAAGCCCTCAAACTCTCCATACACCATCATATAATCCTCTTCGGCAAAAACCTCCTGTACTCCGAAGTCTATAAGTGCAAGTTCCAGTTCCTCAACGTCAACGCCATCCTTTGCAGCTACCTTGAAACTACATTTGTGGTCGAACATATATTCAACACTACCTGAAGTACCAAGCGAACCGTTGTACTTATTGAAATAGCTTCTTACATTGGCCACAGTACGTGTTGGATTGTCAGTCGCTGTCTCTACTATGATTGCGATACCGAAAGGTCCATAGCCTTCATATACTACTTCCTTGTAGTCTGCCTGATCCTTCCCGCTAGCCTTCTTAATAGCACGTTCAACATTATCCTTAGGCATGTTGGCTGCCTTAGCATTTTGAATCAATACGCGCAGGCGGGGATTAGCTACGGGGTCTGGGCCACTGGCCTTAACTGCCATAATAATCTCTCTTCCAAGCTTAGTAAAAGTCTTGGCCATATTCCCCCAACGCTTTAATTTGCGGGCTTTTCTGTACTCAAATGCGCGTCCCATAGAATGTATTAATTAAAAATTCGGCAGACAAAAATAAGAATTTATCGCTTATTCTATTTAATGAGTCCTTCCTGTCTTAGGATTTTTTCTGACTCCTCCATTTCATTATAAAAGGCCTCTCCATACTTTCTTACTATGGCATTCTTAAGAAAGCGAAAAGCCGGCAAGCCATGCTTCACCCCCAACACCTTGGCTGCGCAGCATATTTCCCAGTCATGATAATTGAGGGCTTCAAAAGCCTTGTATTTGCTTACCCTGATAGGATAAAGGTGACATGATATGGGCTTTGGAAAATCAATTAGCCCCTCATTGTAGGCTTTCTCGATGGCACACTTACAGGTCCCGTCTTCGTCGAAATATGTATAAACACATTCCTTACCGTTGATAATGGGCGTTACCTTATCCCCATCAAAGTCGGTAATCCACTTACCTTCTCTTTCTATAACTTCCAGCGCTTTCGCTGAAAGCATAGGCTTTACATGTGGAAATACTTCCTCAAGGATCTTGGTTTCCTCATCCTCAAGAGGAGCTCCCGACTCTCCCTCTACACAACAAGCCCCTTTACATTTGGACAGATCGCAAATGAAGCGACGTTCAAAAATATCGAGACTTATAAGTTTGTCATCAATCTGAACCATAATGAAAAATTTAAAAAGGGCTGAAGGGAAAAACCCGACAGCCCCCATATTTCAGGTAACCTGCTTAATGCCTTGAGGCATTAAGCAAGCTCTATCAAACTTTTACCTGTCATCTCAACTGGCTGCTCAACTCCCAATATTGTAAGTATTGAAGGTGCCACATCTGCCAGAATGCCGTTGCTTACCTCACCCTTTCGGTCTGTTACCCAAATAAAAGGCACAGGATTGAGTGAGTGAGCTGTATTAGGAGTACCGTCTGGATTCATTGCATTGTCAGCATTACCGTGGTCTGCAATAACAATAGCTTCATAGCCATTGTCACGTGCTGTCTCAACAACTGCCTTCAGACATTCATCAACAGCCTTTACAGCTTTCAGAATAGCAGAAGGAACACCAGTGTGACCCACCATATCGCCGTTGGCAAAGTTGAGCACAATCAGGTCATGCTTTTGCTTCTTAAGTTCTGCAACCATTGAATCCTTAACCTCATAAGCACTCATCTCGGGTTTAAGGTCATAAGTAGCAACCTTGGGAGAATTTACAAGGATACGTTCTTCATTTGCAAACACAGCCTCACGACCGCCTGAGAAGAAGAATGTTACGTGGGCATACTTTTCTGTTTCAGCCATACGAAGCTGTCTGAGTCCCTTGCTTGCAACAACCTCACCAAGTGTATTTGTCACATTGTCCTTGTCAAACAGGATATGCATTCCCTGATAGGTTGAATCATAAGGGGTCATTGTGCAGTAATACAAAGGCAGGGTCTTCATGCCATGTTCGGGCATATTACGCTGAGTAAGCACTTCAGTGATTTCACGTGCACGATCGTTACGGTAGTTGAAGAATATTACAACATCACCTTCAGATATATTACCAACAGGATTGCCGCCTTCGTCCACCTTTACAATAGGCTTGATAAACTCATCGGTAACACCTTCGTCATATGATTTTTGGATAGCTGCAACAACATCAGTTGCCTTCTCGCCAACGCCATTAACCATCAGGTCGTATGCAAGTTTAACTCTTTCCCAACGCTTGTCGCGGTCCATTGAGTAGTAACGTCCAATTACTGAAGCAACTTCTGCGTTGTTCTTGCTGATATGTTGAACCAGTTCTGCCAGATAACCTTTCCCACTCTTTGGGTCAGTGTCACGACCATCAGTAAAGGCATGTACAAAAACCTTCTTAATACCTGCTTCAGACACGATGTCGGTCAATGCATGCAGGTGTTCCTGGCTGCTGTGTACGCCACCATGAGAAACAAGGCCCAGAAAGTGAACCTGCTTGTTGTTTTCCTTAGCATAAGCTATGGCCTTAACCAATTCAGGGTTCTGACCAAGTGTTTTATTTCTAATTGCAAGGTTGATCTTTACCAAGTCCTGATAGACTACCCTTCCAGCACCAATATTTAGGTGACCTACTTCGGAGTTACCCATCTGTCCGTCGGGAAGTCCAACGTTCTCGCCTGAGGCCTGCAGTTGTGAATTGGGATACTTTGCTACCAGACTGTCAAAATAAGGTGTTTCACCTCTGTAAATCAGGTCGGCTGCATCCTTTTTCCCGTAGCCCCAGCCATCGAGAATGATCAAAATTGTCTTTTTTCCCATAAAAGAAAGTATTATTGTTTTTATTAGTTCCGCATCAAGAATAACAATCACTAAAGAGATTTGGTGAGGTAAAACAGGTGCAAAATTACCCAAAATTCCTTAATGGACAATCAATTAATGTTAATCTATCCAAA
>CAYNFX010000104.1:4700-6250 GCA_964396555.1 uncultured Alkaliflexus sp. | reverse complement strand
ATCAATGGTTCAATTGCATGACCCAATCGGCCTATATAACTTTCTTCCTGCTGCTCCCTATGTATTTTTTCTTCCAACTTCCTAATTTCGTTGTTTTTCACTTCCAGAATCCCTGCATGCTCCTCTTTAGAAGCCTTGGCAACACGTGAATCAAAATTGCTGCTGATACTCTCTATCTCTGTAGCCATTGCCTGGGTATTACTGCTTTCTCTTGGAAAATAACCCAGGAACCAAATGATTATCGAAGCAATCATTATTATACCACCCATCTTGCGCAGGTACTGTTGTCCTTTATACCACATATTACGTATTACAGCCTTCATGGTTGGCATTCTGTAAGGTGGCAGCTCCATTACAAAGGGCTGGTCTGTCCTTGTGAAAATAAAGCGCTTAAAGAGCCTGGCTATTACCACAGCCATCAGAATTCCTGTGCCGTAGAGGATAAACAGCAGAGTTCCCGGATAGTCCGGAAAGAATGCCGCGATAAACAGTATGTAAACCGGTAGTCGTGCACTACACGACATAAAGGGGTTTATCAATATTGTCAGTAGTCTGTTGTTCCTGTCTTCGATAGTCCTGGTAGCCATTATCGCAGGCACGTTACAGCCAAAACCCATCACCAGAGGTATAAAGGATTTGCCGTGCAGCCCTATCTTGTGCATCACCTTGTCCATTATAAATGCTGCCCTGGCCATATATCCCGTATCCTCCATAAAGGAGATAAAGAAGAACAGGATTAAAATATTTGGCAGAAAAACTATCACGCCACCTACACCTCCGACAACCCCATCTATAAGCAGATCTTTGAAGGATCCCTCGCTCATGATCTTGCCAAGATAATCCGACAAAAGTGCTACACCATTCTCTATCCAGGTCATTGGATAGGCTCCAAGACTGAAAGTAGTCTGGAACATAAGCCACATGAAAATGAAGAAGAATGGAAATCCAAAAAGTTTGTGTGTCAGTACGCTGTCTATGGCGTCAGTGATCTTGCGACGGGTGACAGGATTTTCCTTGTAGGTTTCCCTCAGCGCTCCGGCTATAAAGCCGTAGCGCGCGTCAGTAAAGATGGTTTCCGCGTCCTCGCGCGTTTCATCCTCTATCTTGTCTCTTTCTTTTTCTGCCAGATCCAGTATTTCCGTGAAGCCTGCCTTTTTCAGCAGCTTTATATATTCCTTATCGTGCTCAAGCAGTTTGATAGCCAGATAACGGGGAGGAATCTCAACAGACAGATCATTATTCTGCTTGATGCAGTCGTCAACCTTGCCTATGCTGTCTTCAAGTAATTGGCCGAAGTTGACGCGAACTGAGCGGTAGTCGTGAGCCCTGTCTTCAAAGACACTGATTACCTTATCAAACAGTGCTGTCAGACCCTTGCCTTTTGAGCCCACTGTGGGGATAATCGGAATTCCAAGCATCTTGCTCAGGTGACGGTAGTCAAGCTGGTCTCCACGTTGCTGGAACTCGTCAAACATATTGAGAGCCATCACAACCTTGACATCCAGGTGCATCAGCTGAGTTGTCAGGTAGAGGTTGCGCTCCATATTGGT
>CAYNFX010000104.1:3512-4600 GCA_964396555.1 uncultured Alkaliflexus sp. | reverse complement strand
ATAGGGTCATTGAGCGGAGCATTTTTGATTACACTGACCTTTTTGCCTTTCAAAAAGCCCATTTCAATTATTCGTCTCCGGAAGGCACCATGGCCTTTTACCTTTGTAATAACCGCTTCCTGACCGTTTTGTAACTCAGCTAATGTCATCAATTCCTCCGTTTTGGCCTGCAATTGCTATATTTGTCAGGCCCCTTTCCAGATTATAAGCGGCAAAAATATCTATTGCGAACATATCGGTCAATCCCCATTTATGGGGTTTTTTCACTAAAAATCTATGTAAGATGAAAGAAAAAGTAGTAAACATCGCAGTTCAGGTACTGCCAACGGCAAAAGACAAACATCCTTATGCTATCGTGGATGAAGCTATTGAAGTAATTGCGGCATCAGGACTCAATTACAGGGTAACTCCCTTTGAGACAGTGATTGAGGGACCTTATGAAGAAGTGATGAAACTCGTTGAAAAAGTTCAACAAACATGCTATAAAGGCGGTGCAGACAGCCTTATGTGTTACCTGAAGATTCAAAGTAGGGCAGAAGGTAATGTAACTATTTCCGATAAAATGGAAAAGTACGACTCATAATTGGCAATGAGGCTGTCTCGCGACAGCCTCATTTTATTCTATCATTGATCTATCAGATGCTATTTGCTAAGATCTTCAAAATCCAGATTGCTCAATTCGTTGCTTACAACAGACTCAAAGGTTTCTTCTTCTTCTTCTTCGATTCTGTTTTCTGCGTACTCAGCCTGAGCATTTTTAATAAAGTTGACTGCCTCACTCAACCCCTCTGCAAATTTGTCAAAGTCTTCTTTGTACAAAAAGATTTTGTGCTTTTCGAACAGAAATCGACCGTCATCCTCGAATCTCTTTTTACTTTCGGTAACGGTAAGATATAGGTCATTCTTCCTGGTGGCTTTCACATCAAAGAAATAAGTCCTCTTACCGGCCCTTACTGCTTTTGAAAAGATCTCGTCTCTGTCATTCCTTTCAAATTCGGCGTTTTTATCAAATCCTTCCATCTCGAACTGTTTTGTTTTTAAAAAAAGCACTATTGAATTCCAAAACTCAAATGTGGTAATTATTTTTT
>CAYNFX010000104.1:0-3412 GCA_964396555.1 uncultured Alkaliflexus sp. | reverse complement strand
GTTTTTAAAAAAAGCACTATTGAATTCCAAAACTCAAATGTGGTAATTATTTTTTTAATTACTGAGCGTTTCTTTACAAAATTTTCTTAATGTTTTAATTATTTAACCGCAATATTATCATTTCTCATTTGATTGGAAAATGATTTGCTTTCAATTGTTAGTTTTAGGGCTAAAATAGTTCTCAATAGAAAATTTGAGTTATTTTTGCTCCGTATTTAAATCAAAAGTTCTTTCTGTAATGCTAAGTAGAAGATTGTTAAGGGTTAAGGTTATGCAGATGGTATACGGCTTTAACCAGAGAGGGGATACTACGGTACGTGAAATGGAAAAGGAGCTTTTCCATAGCATATCAAAGTCTTACGAGTTATACCACCTGGTCTTATTACTTCTAACCGATATCCACACTATTGCGGTTAATAAGATCCAAATCGGCAAGCAAAAGAAAATGCCCTTGCCCGAAGATCTAAATCCGAACACTCGCTTTATAGACAATAAAGTACTTGATCAACTAATTCATTCCAAGCAACTACAAGACTATAGTAAGGATAATGGACTCACCTGGGCTGATAGCGAGGCGATCGTTACAACCTTGTATAATAAGATGGTTGAGTCCGAGCTTTACAGGGAATATATGGAATCAGATCAATTTGATTATGATTACCAGAAAAGATTTATTGTTAAGTTGGTCGAGAAGGTTATTGCCCAGTATGAACCTCTTTATTCTGCTCTTGAAGAAATGAGCATATACTGGAATGACGAGTCTGAGTTTATCGTGAGTATGGTTATCAAAACTCTAAAGAGTTTTGAGGAAAACAAGGGGTATGACCAGGTTTTACTGGATGAGTTCAAGGACGAAGAGGACAGGGACTTTGTCAGTAATCTTTTTCGGAAGACTATAGAGCACCGTAAGGAACATACTGAACTGATTAACAAGTTTTCCCGCAACTGGGACCTGGAGAGGGTTGCATTTATGGACATTGTTATTATGCAGGTTGCACTTACCGAGGTCATGGAGTCCTTCAATATTCCGCTTAAGGTTACTCTTAATGAATATATTGAACTTGCCAAACACTATAGTACACCCAAGAGTGGTTTATTTATCAACGGAATTCTTGACAAGATTGTTGAGCATTTGGCCAAGGAGGGAAAAATCCCAATGGATGAGTTCGAAAGCATAAAAAAATCGTAAATTTGCGAATACCAATTCGGAATATTACTTTTAGACATTATTAATTCAATTAACAGAGCGTATGTATAGCATTTTATTACAAGCCACCGCAACACCACAACAACCCAGCATGGTTTCAACACTTTTGCCTTTTGTTGCTATTATCGTGATCTTTTATTTCTTTATGATCAGGCCACAGATGAAGCGTCAAAAGGAATTGCGTAAGTATCGTGAATCTCTCAAGAAGGGTGACAAGGTAATTACAACAGGCGGTATCTATGGAAAAGTAGTTGAGGTTAAAGATAACCATATGATAGTTGAAATTGCCAACGGCGTAGAAATTAAGATTGATAAAGCTGCAATTATCATGGATATGACTGATGCTGCTCCTCGCAAATAATCTTTTTTAGGTCAAATATTAAAAGCCAATGCTTACATTTGTGTAACATTGGCTTTTTTGTTTATGAAATACTTTGGTAAGATAGGATTCAACAGCTTTGTAGCACGGATAAACAGACTTTTAGGCAAGAGAGACTTTTACATATTTCTGGGTTTTCTGTGCTTATCGACTCTGTTTTGGTTTATTAATGCCCTACGGGACGAGTATGTTACCGGCTTAAGTTGTCCTATCAGTTTTATCAATGTACCTGAAAACCTTATTGTACTTGATGGAGGCACCAAGAAAGTAGAGGTTAAGGTCAAGGCCACCGGCTTCAATATCCTGCGACAAAAGCTAAGCAGCCGTTTTATTCCCTTGGAATTGGATGTTTCCAATATGAGGCTTACCCAGAAGGAAGGGCAAAGCATGGCATTCTTGCTTTCACGCACTGAGATGGTAGATATCCGTAACCGTTTGTTGCTTGGTATGGATCTGGTCGATATAGTGCCCGATACTATCTTTCTGCATATAGACCAGCTGGCTACACGAAAGGTGCCGGTTGGCTTCAATGGCCAGCTTGCCTTTGAGCAACAGTTTATCCTGGCCGATGAGATTGGTTTTATCCCTGATTCAGTAATTGTAAGTGGCCCCCTCAGTGCTATTGACACTCTGAGTGCTGTATTTATCAAACCCCTGATTGCTGAAAAACTGGCAGGTGACTTTGAAAAGGAAGTCGAGCTCGAAAAACTTAACAACATAGAGATTAGTAGCCGTATGGTAGTGGTCGACATTAAGGTTGAACGCTTTAGTGAAAAAACCATTTCAGTTCCCGTCACCGTCGAAGGATTACCCGACTCCCTTTTGCTAAAGACTTTCCCAACCACTGTCCAGGTTACTTTAAGAGCCGGACTTAGCAAGTTTGACAAGATTTCTTCCGGTGATTTCTCTGCCATAGTAGATGCCACTGAGGCATTACAGGCAGAGCGTCCCAAACGCCTAAGGGTAAGAATCACTAAGACCCCCAAAGGCATTGTGACGTATGATTTCGACCCACTCTTTGTCGAATATGTACTAGAACGCAGGTAAGATTCAAATACATGTATAAGGTAGGTCTGACAGGAGGCATAGGAAGCGGAAAGAGCACCGTCGCAAAGATCTTCAGGAGTCTTGGAGTTCCGGTTTATGATACTGACAGCGAGGCCAAAAGACTTATCGACACTAATCCTGCTGTAATCGAGGTATATCGCAGTTTGTTTGGCGAGCAGGCATATGTCGAAGGAAAGTTAGACAGGCAATATGTATCCGGAATAGTATTTAATGATCCAGCCATATTAAAAAAGCTTGAGACAAAGGTACACCCCATGGTGTACCTTCATTTTACCGACTGGTGTGAGAAGCAGGAGGGAGACCTGGTTATAAAAGAAAGTGCCATCCTTTTTGAAAGTGGAGGAGATAAGTATGTAAATGAAATTATTACTGTTACCGCACCACGTGAGCTTCGCCTGGCAAGAGTAAGGAAGAGGGATGGGCTGACAGATGAGGCGATCATGGCTCGTGTGCGCAATCAATGGGATGATGAACGTAAAATAGCTGCCAGCACTTATGTAATATATGCTGACGAAAGGCGGCTTGTAGTACCTCAGGTGCTTGAGGTTTATCGTGAGCTCCAGCAAAAGGTATCAGGGGTTTTTGAAGTTTGATGTATTATAGTATTTTTGCACAAAAATTTTTTGAACGATGTTGAAGGATATTTTGGCTATTTCCGGACATTCCGGACTTTTCAAGCTTGTTTCCCAGGCTAAGAACAGCGTTATTGTAGAGTCTCTGGTAGACGGCAATAGATTGCCCGCATTCGGAGCTTCCAA
>CAYNFX010000103.1:3821-6316 GCA_964396555.1 uncultured Alkaliflexus sp. | reverse complement strand
GGAACTGCATAGGCATAGCCTCCGTCAACATACACGTTCCAGTCATAACTATTGAAATATACAATTTCACTGTATAGAGGAGAGTAATATGGAATACGAATTGCCGGTCCATGGAAGCGGATTAACCTTTCGGCATAGCTCCTGTCAAAATCCGAACCATTGAATCCATTTACCCAATAACCGGTCTCATCGTTATAGTAGATCAATGTATCAGTATTCTGAATGTTCTCATCTTTCAAAACAGATGCATATTCATTCTGAATCTGGGAGAAATCCCTGTTGTCATCATAGTAGTCACCACGGTTTCTCTCATACTCTCTTTGCTGAGCAGCGAGGGACCTGTTTTCAGCCTTTTGTTCATCTCTGGTAAGAGAAGGTACGGGGTCAAACGGGTCGTAATTATTATCACGGGTTTGACCGGGAATATAATACACGTCGTCGTAATAAACGCCGGGGCCTGCTACACGCCCTGTACCACACGCTCCAAGCAACATCAGCAGGCTCATTGCAGATAAAACTAGTCTTGATTTCATGATTAGTCCTCCTCGTTGGTTTTTTAGTATATCAGCAAATTACATACCAAAAAGACCAGTAAATTAATAAAAGTTAAAGGCTTGCTTAGCTTTTCTTAGGCAGGGGTTTAGTACGATGAAAGTAAGACTTTTCCGTCAAAAGCGACCCGTGTTTTCGGGAATAATCCTGAAATATTTCTATTTTTGGAGGTTTAAAACGTAAATGTCCCAAAGAACCTTTACGCAATTTTCAGCAAATAGTTTACAGATTAAATAGTTCAGTTTATATGGCAAAAGAATTGACAAGTCGCTCCGAAAGTTATTCGCAGTGGTACAATGACCTGGTCATCAAGGCCGATCTTGCTGAGTATTCGGCAGTAAGGGGTTGCATGGTGATAAAGCCTTACGGTTATTCGATATGGGAAAAGATGCAGAGGGCACTGGATGATATGTTTAAGGAAACCGGTCACACCAATGCTTACTTTCCACTCTTTATTCCAAAATCCTTCTTTAGCAAGGAGGCAAATCACGTGGAGGGCTTTGCCAAAGAGTGCGCCGTGGTGACTCACTACCGTCTTAAGAATGACCCGGACGGCAAGGGTGTAGTTGTGGATCCTGATGCTAAACTCGAAGAGGAGCTAATTGTCAGGCCTACTTCTGAAACCATTATATGGAATACTTACCGTAACTGGATTCAATCATATCGTGACCTGCCTATCAAAATCAATCAATGGGCAAATGTTGTACGTTGGGAGATGCGTACCCGTCTTTTTCTGAGAACTGCTGAGTTTCTCTGGCAGGAAGGTCACACTGCACATTCCACTATGCAGGAAGCAATCGAGGAAACCGAAACTATGCTGAACGTCTATGCCACCTTTGCTGAGGAGTGGATGGCTATGCCGGTTGTAAAAGGTTACAAGACTGCAAACGAGCGTTTTGCAGGTGCACTTGAAACTATGACTATAGAGGCTCTGATGCAGGATGGTAAGGCCCTGCAATCGGGTACTTCTCACTTCTTGGGACAAAACTTTGCCAAGGCCTTCGATGTGCAGTTTACCAGCAAGGAAGGTAAGCTTGACTATGTGTGGGCCACATCATGGGGTGTATCAACCCGTCTTATGGGAGCACTGATTATGTCTCACTCTGACGATCATGGTCTGGTATTGCCTCCAAAACTGGCTCCAATCCAGGTTGCTATCGTTCCAATTTACAAGAACAACGAACAGCTGGCTCAGATCAATGAGGTAGCTGCTAAGATTTGTGCCCAGCTCAAAGCCTTGGGCATCTCATTTAAGTATGACAACGACGATACTAAGAAACCCGGATGGAAGTTTGCTGAATACGAACTCAAGGGAGTACCTGTTCGTATTGCTATCGGTCCTAGGGATATAGAAAATCAGACTTTGGAAATGGCCCGCAGGGATACCCTTACCAAGGAAGTGGTTCCTATGGCTGGTATCGCTTCTCAGGTTAAGGACCTGCTTGACGATATCCAAAGCAATATCTTTAAGAAAGCTCTCACTTACCGTGAGGAAAACACAACAGTGGTTGACGACTATGAGGAGTTCAAGAGACTGCTCGACGAAAAGGGCGGCTTCTTCCTTTGTCACTGGGATGGTACCAGCGAGACTGAAGAGCTGATAAAGAACGATACAAAGGCCACTATCAGGTGCATACCTTTAGAAGGACCGGTAGAACCCGGCAAATGTATGGTGACCGGCAAACCCTCGGCACGCAGGGTGCTGTTTGCACGTGCCTATTAGAAAATAGATTTAATTGTTTAGCCTTATGACACTTGTTGAGCGTTTTTTCGAGTACGTATCATTTGATACTCAGTCTGATGAAAATACCGGATTAACTCCAAGTACACTTGGACAGATGATCTTTGCCAGGCATCTGGCTGAAGAACTCAAACGTATCGGGTTGTCTGAGGTAAGACTTGATGATAATGGTTATTTGACGGCTACTCTGCCGTCAAATACC
>CAYNFX010000103.1:0-3721 GCA_964396555.1 uncultured Alkaliflexus sp. | reverse complement strand
TGAGGTAAGACTTGATGATAATGGTTATTTGACGGCTACTCTGCCGTCAAATACCAATCATGACGTGCCCGTCGTTGGTTTTATTGCTCACCTCGATACAAGCCCTGATTTTAGCGGTAAGCACGTCAAGCCCAATATTGTCAGGAATTACGAGGGTGGCGATATCGCGCTTGATGCCGAAGATGGCATTTATCTTAAGCCGGAGGATTTTCCAGAATTGCTACACTATGTAGGCCAGGATATTATTACTACCAATGGTCATACTCTACTTGGAGCCGACGATAAGGCAGGCATTGCCGAAGTTGTGACAGCAATGGAATACCTTATAAGGAATCCTCATATCAAGCACGGCAAAATCAGGATTTGCTTTACTCCCGATGAGGAAATAGGACAGGGGGCTGATCACTTTGATGTAAAAGGATTTGGAGCTGACTTTGCCTATACTATTGATGGTGGTGAGATTGGTGAATTGGAGTACGAGAACTTCAACGCTGCTGTAGCTCAGATTACAATCTTTGGCCGCAACGTCCATCCTGGCTATGCCAAGGGCAAGATGCGCAACTCAATAAGGATAGCCAACCAGCTTATCACAATGCTGCCAAGGCATGAGACTCCCGAGCATACCGAAGGCTATGAAGGTTTCTATCACCTCAATTCATTCAACGGGGATGTAGAGAGAACCGAACTTACCTTTATTATCAGGGACTTCGACAGGGACAGGTTTGAAAAGCGCAAGAAGGAAATGCAGCACCTTGTCAACAAGGTTAATGCAGAATTTGGTGAAGGTACCGTAGTACTTGACATCCGTGATCAGTACTACAATATGCGCGAGAAGATCGAGCCTGTAATGTACATCATTGACCTGGCTGCAGAGGCTATGTTGAAGTCGGATGTTGAAGCCCGTATAGTGCCTATCAGAGGTGGAACTGACGGAGCAAGACTATCTTACATGGGACTGCCCTGTCCTAATATCTTTGCAGGTGGGCACAACTTCCACGGACGCTTCGAGTTTATTCCAATCAAGAGCATGGAGAAGGCTACAGAGGTTATCCTTCAACTGGTACAACTTATTGAGAGTAAGGGCACTTTTGATTAAGAGTTAAGTAGCATCCCGCAACCTTATTTGATCGTAATCAGGACAATGAGTATCTGAGATTGTCTGAATGTGGTAATGTATAAGTTACCATTTATGACTTGAGAGCCTTAAGTCCCTGCATACCTTACTTTGCAAGGGCTTAGTAACTTAGTGCTCTGATATAAATTTCACTTATATTCTATTAGTTTTATTTAGGCAATAAAATACCGCTATTCCTTGGGGGCTCGAAAACAATGCGTAATTTTGTAGGTGAAGCACTGATATAGATTAACAATCGGTAGTAATTCAGTTATATTAATTATAATTCATCTAAAAAATTAAAAGTATGGCAGTTTTAGTTGGTAAGAAGGCGCCTTCCTTTATGGCAAAGGCAGTTATCAACGGCGGTGAGTTCGTTGAGAATTTTTCACTCGACCAGTATATTGGTAAGAAGTATGTAGTATTCTTCTTTTACCCAAAAGATTTCACCTTTGTATGTCCTACTGAGATCATCGCATTCCAGGACAAGATTGCTGAGTTTGAAAGCCGTAACGTAGCAGTAGTTGCTTGTTCAACAGACTCAGAATTCTCTCATTGGAAGTGGCTGCAAACCGAAAAGAAAGAAGGAGGTATCAAGGGCGTTAAGTTCCCATTGGTAGCCGATGGGTCAATGACAATTGCAGATGCATACGATGTATTGGCAGGTGAATATGACTACAACGAAGAAGGAGCATTAGTATTCAATGGTGAGCCAGCTGCCTACCGTGGTCTGTTTTTGATAGACAAGAATGGTATCGTTCGTCACCAGGTAGTAAATGACATGCCTCTTGGCCGTAGCGTTGACGAAGCTATTCGTATGGTTGATGCCCTTCAATTCTTCGAAGAAAATGGTGAAGTTTGCCCTGCAAACTGGCACAAGGGTTCTGAAGGTCTTAAGGCAACTCAGGAAGGTATTTCAGAATATCTAGGTAAGAACTAAGCAACAAGCACGAAAGAGAATTCCAACTCGTAGCTGTTTGGGTTGTCACCTCCGGGTGACAGCCCTTTTTTTTTCTCAGGGTTTCCTTCTAAAGCCGACCATCCTGTATTACTCGGATCCAATGCTGGTATACCGCTTGTTAGTCTGTTGTATTTAATTTATGTGATAGCCTTGATTCCTCCTTTCGACATTTTTGAAGATGTTATATTTTTCCTCGTCGAATGGATAATCCCAACAACCCAAACTATGATACACCTCTCCGCCAAAACCTGATTTAAACTTATATAAGCCATAAAGAGGATGGCTTACATCATTATTTGGCGAGATTCCAAACATATCATATTCCTTGCATCCCTTTTCTTTTGATAACTTTATAGCATGCCATTGCAGAGCATAAGTAGCCATAAAGTTTCTGTTTGAGCTTGAGGATGCCCCGTATAAATAAGAACTACGATTGCCTGATATTATTAAGAACATTGCTGCCAATGGTACGTTGTCAACTTCCGCTATCAGGTAATATACTTCCGCGGGTGATTTGGTTTTATCTGCTTTGGCTGTTAAAATTGCTTCAAAATATTTGATATCATTTAGATATATTCCATTTCTATTAGCCGTTTCAGTATATAGCCTATACCAAATGTCTAGATCGCACAAATCAGCAATTCTAACAGTAACACCTTTTCTTTGAGCGAGTTTTATGTTGTATCTGGTTTTGGGTTTCATTCTCTCTAAAATCGTATCAAGATCCGATTGTAAATCAAGATACAATGTGTTTGTTGGCAATATGTTGGTTCCTGATTTACGGAGATTCCAGTTTACTGTGCTGTAATTAAATCTGATTTCCTGTGACTTTATCGAAGGCTCTGAAATTAGGCTATCGTGATTATTTGTAAAAGAATTTTCTTTTGACCAAAAGCTCTCCCAACACAAATCGTACCTGACCATAAAACAGCCTTTGGGGAGGACTGAACGTAGGCATTCAGATAATTCTTCCAGGAAAACACCACGGAACTCATCTTCTGGTTCTAATTCGGGCCCATAAGGCACGTATGCGATACTATCGGTATTATTCAGCCTTTGAATAAGTATCAGAAGATCTGAATTAATAGTGCTGTCGTTACTAATATGATTGTATAAATCGCTTTTTCTTGATTTGAAATTCATGGCAATTGAATCAAGACCGACTTTTCTTTTTACAATAGACCAGAATGCTGTTTGCTGAACTATAGAAGTTCTATATAGTTCATCAATATCCTTTCTATAAACATTAGATAACATGTCCTCTGTTAAATTTTACAAGATTTTTGTGTCCCAAAATTCAGTATTAAACATTTCTATTGAGCATGCGGGGTTCTTTTATCACTGGCGGGTAACGGAACCCAGTCCGATAATTGCATCCTGCAGGTCGGCTCCCGTAGGCTCCTGGAATACTTTAAGGTCGAACTCGGGGATAACGGCAAGTATATGGTCAAAGATGTCAGCCTGAAGGCGCTCATAATCAGCCCATTGGGTGCTTGCAGAGAAGGCGTAAACTTCTATGGGCAGCCCCTTTTCAGATGGCTGAAGATGCCTAATCAGCATCGTCATATCTTGATTAATCAATGGGTGTCTTCGGCAGTAGTTCTCCAGGTATTTTCTAAACACACCAAGGTTGGTCATTCTCCTGC
>CAYNFX010000102.1:0-6318 GCA_964396555.1 uncultured Alkaliflexus sp. | reverse complement strand
GATGAAGAGACAGCGATGCAGCTTAAGGACGACTTCTTTGCCGATCTGAAAGAGAGTCATGAGATAACCCTTGAGACCTGGCCACTGCGTCCAAGAATAGAGAAGATCAAAGAGAGTTTTGCCCGCCTGATCAGTCCCCTGCTGTAAGGCAACCTGTCCTCCAGGTTCCGCATCTACAACTTGCCCAATTACAAATACTGGTCAGTTCCCTCCTGCTTTCAGTTACTTCAACTCCACTCACCCAGGCTACATTGATGACATGATAAAACAGTGGCCCTGAATCAGGGCTCCCAAAGGAGCCCATTTCCAGGGCCAGAATAGATTCTACTGTTATAGATCCAGTATATTCAGCGCATTCCGGATCAAAACGAGATTACAGAATATGGTATGTTACGGCCAGACCAACAGTAACAACAGAGGCCATAACCATCAGCTTGATCAAGATATTAAGTGAAGGGCCAGATGTGTCCTTGAAGGGGTCTCCAACAGTATCTCCTATTACAGTTGCCTTATGTGCATCAGAACCCTTTCCACCCAAGTTGCCTTCCTCAATATACTTCTTAGCGTTATCCCAGGCTCCGCCTGAGTTTGCCATAAAAATTGCTAGGGCAAAACCAGAAGTAATAGTACCGATCAACAAACCAGAGATACCGGGAACACCAAGTACCAGACCAACGACAACAGGAATTGCCAGAGCCATCAAAGCAGGCTTCATCATTTCCCTTTGAGCACCCTTTGTTGAGATCTCTACACAACGTGCATAGTCAGGCTCTGCAGTTCCTTCCATAATTCCGGCTATGGTCCTGAATTGACGGCGAACTTCATCAACCATCTTTTGAGCAGCACGGCCTACTGCATTCATTGTCATTCCTGAGAACATAAACACAGCCATAACACCAATAAACATACCGCAGATTACCAGCGGGTTCATCAGGTGGATTTCATAGTGTTGTACGAAGTCATAGAAGGTAGCCTCTCCAGCCGGAACATTGTTGATAAGAGTGTCAGGTGCATCGAGTACCTTAACAAACATCATCCTGACTTCTTCAAAGTACGAGGTCAGCAGAGCAAGAGCCGTCAGAGCAGCACTACCAATGGCAAATCCCTTACCGGTAGCGGCAGTGGTATTTCCAAGTGAATCAAGGGCATCGGTACGCTTGCGAACTTCCGGACCAAGGTGTGACATTTCAGCGTTACCACCTGCATTGTCAGCAATAGGACCATAGGCATCAGTTGCCAGAGTAATGCCCAAAGTCGAAAGCATACCAACAGCAGCGATACCTATACCATAGAGACCCATGTTGATAGTATCAGCTCCAAATTGGAATCCTGTTGCAAAGCAGTATGATAAAATTATAGCAACTGTAACAATTAAAAGCGGTATTGCAGTTGACAGAAGACCTGTACCAACACCAGCGATAATAACAGTTGCAGGACCGGTTTCACTTGACTTAGCGATACTGATAGTAGGCTTATATGACGCAGAAGTGTAGTATTCTGTAGACTGACCGATACCAATGCCAGCTGCAAGACCAGCAATAATTGAACCCCATATACCCACGAAGTTGGGCAAATTCAGGAACTTAAGTGCGAAGTATGAAAGAACAACAATCAACGCAGCACTGAAATACACACCTATATTAAGTGAACGAAGCAATTCTTTTTGAGATGCACCTTCACGGGTACGAACCAGGAAAATACCAACTATAGAAAGCAGAGTTCCAATTGCTGCAATAATCATAGGTGCAAGAACAGCACCGAGCTGAACGTCGCCCATATCAAAATAGGCAGCTGCACCTAGTAGTGCAGATGCGAGTATGGAAGCTGCAAAAGATTCGAAAAGGTCGGCACCCATACCGGCTACATCACCTACATTATCACCAACATTATCGGCAATAGTAGCAGGGTTACGCGGGTCATCCTCAGGGATATTGGCTTCTACCTTACCTACAAGGTCAGCCCCAACATCAGCTGCCTTTGTGTAGATACCACCACCAACACGGGCAAACAGAGCCTGTGTTGAAGCACCCATACCGAAGGTTACCATAATTGCACATATTGTCATCAGCTTGTAGCCACCTTCCATGTCTTCGATAAAGTGGTTGAGAACAGTAAACCAGATTGAAATATCAGCAAGAACAAGACCAACAACAACCAAACCCATTACAGCACCACTTCGGAATGCCAATCTCAGACCGCTGTTGAGAGAGTCACGGCAGGCATTGGCTACCCGTGCAGAGGCAGTGGTAGCTGCCTTCATTCCAAAGAAACCGGCAAGAGCTGAGAAACAACCACCGGTAAGGAATGCAAAGGGTACCCAGTTGTTTTGTACTCCCAGACCATAGGCCATGTAAGAGAAAATGGCGGTGATACACAAGAAGACGATAAGCACCACCTTGTACTGTTGTTTTAAGTAAGCCGATGCTCCTTTGCGAACGTGTTGCGCAATCCTCTGCATCGTTTCAGTTCCTTCGGAACTTTTGGTCATTTGCTTATAGAAATAATAAGCAAAAGAAAGTGCTAATACCGAGGTAATAGGCACGAGTACAAAAACAGAATTAAGCATAACTGTAAAGATTTAAGTACTACTCAGCAGCTGAAAACTCATTGTCGGAATAGACCATAAAAAATCCCAAATAGGATTTTTTAATCTTTTTTCCGTTTATTTCAGGATTAAAAGTAGCAAAAAAAATGTCTGGTAGAATGCCAATCTGTTAAAAAAGCTCAAATCAGATGTTAATTCAGGAAGGTGATTAACTGGCCTTAAGAAGGCGTCGCTCAGCCTTTTCAAGCTTTTCGCGGGCAATATCAAGAGTGATTTCGAGTTTATCGATCTTGTGACCCGGGCTTTCAAACATATAGTCCATCATTATTGTCTCGCAGATAGATCGCAAACCACGGGCACCAAGCTTGAATTCAACAGCCTTATCAACGATGTAGTCAAGCACCTCCTCAGAAAAGCTCAGTTTGATATTATCCATCTCAAACAGTTTGGTATACTGCTTCACGATAGAATTCTTAGGTTCTGTAAGAATCATACGCAGAGTATCTCTGTCAAGCGGATGCAGGTAAGTAAGTATTGGCAGACGGCCAATGATCTCAGGGATCAATCCAAAGGACTTCAGGTCCATTGGTGCAATATATTGAAGCAGGTTGGTCGGATCAATGGCTTCCCTGTTTTCAACAGCAGCATAACCCACTACTCTGGTGTTGAGTCGTTGGGCAATCTTTCTTTCGATACCGTCGAATGCTCCTCCGCAAATAAAGAGGATATTTTTGGTATCGACAGCCACCATCTTCTGTTCGGGGTGTTTCCGTCCCCCTTGGGGCGGAACGTTTACTATGGAACCTTCAAGTAGTTTGAGCAGCCCTTGTTGAACTCCTTCACCCGACACATCACGGGTAATCGAGGGGTTATCGCCTTTTCTGGCAATCTTGTCAATTTCGTCAATAAACACAATGCCCCTTTCGGCAGCCTTGACATTGTAGTCAGCAGCCTGCAGAAGGCGGGTAAGTATGCTTTCGATGTCCTCACCGACGTAACCGGCCTCAGTCAAAACAGTGGCATCAACGATGGCAAAGGGAACATGAAGCATGCGGGCAATGGTACGGGCAAGAAGAGTCTTACCGGTACCTGTTTCTCCCACAAGCAGGATATTGGATTTTTCTATTTCCACCTCATCGTCAGCGGAGGGTTGCATCAGTCGCTTGTAGTGGTTGTACACGGCCACAGAAAGGAATTTCTTGGCCTGATCCTGTCCCACCACATATTCATCAAGAAAAGTCTTGATCTCGGCAGGCGTCATTAACTTGATGCCATCAAGGTCAAAACTGCTCTTCTTCTTGAACTCCTCGGTCAGAATGCCATGAGCCTGTTCGATACAGCTGTCACATATATGACCTGCAATCCCTGCAACCAGAAGGTTGGTCTCCTTCCGGCTCCTTCCACAAAACGAACATTTATCCATCAAAACGCCTTTATTTTTTTCTTTCACGTACAAGAACATCATCAATCATTCCGTACTCCTTGGCTTCCTCTGCAGTCATCCAGTAGTCACGGTCGGCATCCTTTTCAATTTTCTTGAACGGATTGCCGGAATGTTCTGAAATAATTGTATAAAGCTCCTTACGCAGCTTAACAATCTCACGGGTAGTAATTTCAATATCTACCGACTGACCCTGAGCGCCACCCAGAGGTTGGTGTATCATTACTCGTGAGTGCTTAAGAGCAAAACGCTTACCCTTGGTACCGGCAGTAAGCAGTACAGCACCCATTGAGGCAGCCAGACCTGTACATATAGTTGATATATCACAGGCGATATACTGCATTGTATCGTAGATACCCAGTCCGGCATATACCGAACCACCTGGAGTGTTGAAGTAAATAGAGATATCCTTTGAAGGATCTACTGAGTCCAGATACAAAAGCTGCGCCTGAACAATATTGGCAACATACTCGTCAATGGGCAGTCCCACAAAGATGATACGGTCCATCATCAAACGTGAAAACACGTCCATCTGAGCCACGTTAAGCTGGCGCTCTTCGATAATTGTCGGAGAAATATAGCTTGATGTAATGGAAGTATACTGATCAAGCATAGTGCTATTGAGGCCCATGTGACCTGTGGCATACTTTCTGAAATCTTTTGGATCTGCCATAACTAATTAGTTTAAAAAAAAGCGACAGGCCTAAAGTTAGCAAAAACTTTGGGCCTGTCGCAAATGAATATGTTAATTATTGGTGAACAGCTTGTTGAACTCCTCGCGGGATACAGCCTTCTCTTCAACCTTAACAGCTTCCTTGATAAATGCCATAACCTTTTCATCCATTGCAGCTTCAGCAATGCGACGCACCTGATCTTCTTTCTTCAGAAGGTCGTTGGCATAGTTGTCTATATACTCTTGTGGAAGAGCAGTAAGTCCATATTGCATAAACTGCATACGGGCACTCTTCTTGGCCTCTTCCCTGATATCGTTTTCTTCAACCTTAATGTCGTTGGCCTTGATAATAGCATTCTTGATAAGTTGCCATTTCAGGTCTTCGAAGAAACGAGGCATTTCACCTTCGATCTGTTCATCGCTCAAACGCTCATCACCTTTGTTTGTAGCCTTAAGCCAACGCTTCAGGAATTCTTCAGGAAGAGTAACTTCATGCTTAGCAACAAGCTTCTCGCGGGCATCAATAGAAAACTTGTATTCAGACTCGATAGCGAAAGCCTTTTCAAGGTCAGCCTTTACCCTTTCCTTCATTTCTTCCTCTGACTTAACAGCACCTTCGCCAAAGAGCTTGTCAAAAAGTTCCTGATTCAGTTCTGGATCAATAAACTCAGTAACTTCCTTTACTGTAAATTTAAAGGAACCCTTTACATCTGCAGCTTCTTCCTTAGTTATCTTCAAAATATAAGAAACTTCGGTATCATTTGGGAAGGCCTTCTTTACATCAAATACGATGTCTTCGCCAAGCTTCTTGCCGAGCATCTTTTTCTTTTCAGCCTCGTCCTTTACGATATTGAGCGACATGATAGAGTCTTCAGCCTTTATCCCGCCTTCAACTTCATTGCCCTTCTTGTCAACCTGAACGAAATCACCCTTAACAAGAGACTTTTCGCTGATAGCATCCACCTTTTCGTTATTTCCAAAACGGCCAGTCATGCTCTTGATATGTCCATCAAGAACATCATCACTTACTTCGATGGTATAGTAGTTAACCTTGTCACGCTTGCTAAGCTTAACATCTATCTCTGGTGAAAGAGCTATATCAAATTGAAATTTGAAGCTATCCTGAGTGTCAAAATCAATTGGATCCTGATTTTCGCGTGGAAGGGGTTCTCCAAGTATGTTGAGTTTGTTTTCGCTCAGGTATTCTGACAGCTTTTCAGAGATCAGCTTGTTGACCTCGTCAACAAGTACAGCTGTACCGTACATCTTCTTGATCAGACCTTCGGGTACCTTGCCTGGACGAAAACCTGGCATTTGTGCCTTCTTGCGATAATCTCTCAAAACTTCAGCTACCTTTTCGCTGTAATCTTCCTTATCAATGGTCAGTGTAATCACTGAGTTTAGTTCGTCAATGTTTTCCCTAGTGATATTCATCAGCGTCTAATTAAAAATATTGTTGAAATAAGAGAGCGCAAAGATAATGAAGCGTTTAGTATGTTACAATAACCTATACGCCAAAATATCTTAAGTATTTAAAACTTAAAAACCGCCTACTCCCGATATGTATCGCTAGTCAGGCGGTTTTAAGCTTTGTCCGTGCGGACGAAGGGACTCGAACCCCCACGCCTTTCGGCACTAGATCCTAAGTCTAGCGCGGCT
>CAYNFX010000101.1:0-6419 GCA_964396555.1 uncultured Alkaliflexus sp. | reverse complement strand
TGCTGCTGTTAAGCTGACTCGTGCAGCTCGTGCCGCACAACAAAAAGACTAATAAAGATCTTTATTCTCAAAAACCTCCGTATTTCATAATATGGAGGTTTTTGTGTATATGTAAATTACCTATAGAACACAGCTTCAAATCCGGCAGTACTATGTTTAAACGAATATTTTCCTTGTTTAAAAAATCATCCGGCAGTAATGAAGCTATAGATCCAGGGATGAAATATCTAATAGCAGGATTGGGAAACATTGGCCCTGAATATGCCCATACAAGGCATAACGTGGGCTTTGACATACTTGATCACCTTGCAGGTGAGGAAAGACTTGAATTCAAAGACGGCCGTTACGGTTTTACTACAGAATACAGGTATAAAGGGCGTACATTCATACTTCTGAAGCCAACAACCTATGTCAACCTTAGCGGGAGAGCTGTAAGATACTGGCTGCAAAAAGAGAATATACCTGTTGAGAACCTTCTCGTGGTAGTAGATGATCTGGCGCTAGATTTTGGAAAGCTGCGTCTGAAATCCAAAGGTAGCGATGCAGGACACAACGGGCTCAGGAACATTAATGAGTCACTAGGTCATAACCAGTACGCCAGACTTAGATTTGGTATTGGTAATAACTTCGGGAAAGGCCATCAGGTTGACTATGTACTTGGCAAATGGGATTCTCAGGAGGCAACTGTTCTACCTGAAAGATTCGGACAGGCTGCAGATATTATTCGCAGTTTCGCTACCTTAGGAGTTGAAAGAACCATGAGTCTTTACAACAATAAGTAAGTCTGATACCACTGTAATGGAGGAAAAGGAACAAATACGAATAGACAAGTATCTTTGGGCTGTACGCCTGTTCAAGACCCGCAACATTGCAGCCGAAGCATGCAAGAAAGGACGGGTAATGATAGACGGTCAACCTGTTAAAACCTCTCGTGTAGTCAAGATAGGTGATGTAATTTCAGTCAAGACCTCTCCTATAGTTAAGCAATACAAGGTACAGGCACTTGCAGGTAATCGTATGGGAGCTAAACTGACACCTGATTACATTAAGGATGTTACGCCGGAAGAAGATCTTGAATTCCTCCGCCTTACTCATATTGCCAACAAGATGAACAGGCCCCGTGGATTGGGACGTCCGACCAAGAAGGAGAGGCGTGACCTTGACGACTTTTTCGAATCAGGAGATGACCTTTTCTAAAACCATCCAGCAATGTTGACAGCCCAGCAAAAAAAGAAGGAAAACATCGCAGAATACATACTATATATGTGGCATGTTGAGAGTATCATACGTGCCAACAACTGTGATATGGACCTTATCCGCAGGAATGTGCTTCCTGCCTATAGTCAAGCAGATCAGCGATTGAATAAGGATATCGAAGAATGGTGGGACAACCTTTGTGCTATGCTAAAACATGAAAACAAACAGGCAAAAGGTCATCTTCAGGTGCTGGTAAATATGGTTAATGATGTAAACAACCTGCACCTAATGCTGCTGCAATCTGACAGGTTCATCCCCTACAAGATGAGATTTCAGTCTCTTATCCCCACATTGAAGGAACTTGAGACCAAGACGCTTCCAAAACCTTCAAATGATATAGAGCTAATGCTCAGCGCCCTGTACAGCAGTTTTATGCTTAGGCTTAAAAAGATGGAAATAAGCAAGGAGACTGAGAAAGCGTTAAAAGAGTTTGCCTCATTTATGGCTCTGCTCTCCAAATATTATAAGGACGACCAAAACGGAGACCTGGACCTGAAGGATAAAGACCAGAGCCATTGACCAGGAAACATGATATAATTATCTGAACTTATTGTCTAACAAATACAAAAACGAAAATGGCAGGTCCTAAGACCTGCCTAACTTATTTAGTTTCTAAATACTATATCTACTCGTCTGTTGCTTCTCTTTGCCACCTCACTGCTGGTTGTAGAAGCGTGTTTAAAGATTCCTTCTGATCCTCGGGCAAATATTCGAATAAAATCAGGGTTAGCACCCATCTGCTTGACCATCACATCTTTTATCTTTTCACACTCCATCCTTGACAGCTCAGTATGATTACCCTGATCACCCTCATCAACGTATCCGTAAAGATCTACATACTTGCCAGGATTCTGTTTCATCTCAACCACTGTCTCTGCAATAAGGATAAGATCTTCGGTACTAAACTCAACCTCAGCACCCGGTTTAAAGAAAATGTTCCTCACCTTTAGGGATTCGTAAACTATGGTCAGGGATTCATCAATCACTACAGAATCCTTTATTGTAACAGGTTTCTTCAGATTTGCTATCTCATTCTCAAGCTTTTTGATTTCCTCAGCCACTGGATCAATGCTCTGAGGCTTGCGAAACAAAGAGAAACCATAGCCCCGGTATGTCCACCTCATATGGCGTTTGTCCTTCTTGCCGATCTTATAACTAAGGGTCAGACCTGTATATAGGTAACGGTCATTGGTGGAGCCGGTAAGTACGTTGTCCCAATTGTCATTTGCAGAGAATCTCATAGTTGATTCAAGCACCATATCAAAGTGGCGGTTGATACGATACATGGCACCAAAACCCATTGGAACCATAATGCCGATCTCAGGGTCAGTCTTAGTGTACGGATCATAGGGTTCATAACCAACTACCAGATAACGGGTCGATGGCATATTGAAGTAGTCCTCGCGGACTACTTGATCATTGGAAGCAAAATGTAATCTTGTCCTGAACAGGTTAACCCCCGCACCTATTTTAAAATAGAAGTTCCACCTATCTTTAATTGGTCCAGGAAACTCCCTGAGCTGATTAATATAGAACACTCCGTTGAGAGTGATATCGTTCATCTCTCCCTTGAAATATAGGTTATCAGCACCCTGGTAAGCCTCAGACCTGCCATACATTTCACCATTGATATATTGCAGGTCTATTGCAAAAGATGGAGAAAGCTGTTTGCTGATCCAAACAGTTGGAGCAAAGCGAATGGAGCTTCCGGGAATCACATCAAAGTCTTTGATGTCGGAATACATAAAGACAGCTCCGTAACCCACGTTTATAGCCCATGAATTGAACTGTTTCTCCTTTGAAAAACGCATTTCCTCAGTCAGTTCACGAGCATCAGTTTGCCTTACCTGACCGTCAAGTTGAGCTCCCGCAACAAACATTAACAATATAGCAACTAATGCTCTCATCAAGGCCTTATTTATTGTTGTGGGTTAGGTGTTTGAAAAATGTCCACTCTTCGGTTTACCAGATGAATACCGCGAGGCGCAAGGCTTCTGGTATCTGAAAGCAGTTCGGTATCACCCTTAGGAACAACTGTAAATCTTGACTTATCAATACCGTAATCCTCTACCAGGACCTTAAGCACATTATTACAACGCTTCTGGCTAAGCTGCATATTGTAATCAGCACTTCCCCGTTGGTCGGTATAACCCTGGATAGTAATTCGAGCATCCGGATTATCACTCATAAAACGGGCAACAGCAGCAAGAGTACGGTGGCTGCGTTCTGTTATTTCGCTCCTATCAAAGTCGAAGAACACTGATGAAGAGAAGGTTTCCTCACGAATTATCTCTTCCCTGCTAATATAAGTTGTATCACCAATAACAGAGGTGTCACCAGGAACATCACTAAGCTGCTTAAGAACTTGTTGCAGTGAGTCAAGCTTTTGTGCAAGGTTGTCCTGCATACGATCCCTCTCATACGACAGGTTGAAATCCTTGTAAGTCCATGAAGCATGACGCTTGTTCTTCTTACCTATCTTATAAGTTATAGAAAATGACGCATGCATGTAGGAGTCATTGTCGGCTCCCGTCATATCCACATCAAGGTTGTCCTTAGTCATATTATGGAGAGTAGCTTCAAGACCAAGGTCAAAGCTCTTGCTTAGCCTGTAATTAACGCCAATACCCAGAGGAACAACCATCACCCTTTCCCTGTCAGTCTTCCTGATTTGAGGTTCAACACCTGTAGGATAACCATTACGACGGTAACCCATCACAAGGTAATCATCAGGACTCCAACCGCTGTAATTGGAAGGATATCCAGATACGCCAGTAAATATATCGCCCATAGTCAGAAGACTACCATCAATCTGACTACGCATCGTTGAACGGAAGAAATTCACACCAAGACCAGCCCTTGCGTAAATATTCCACCTGTCACGTATTGGACCGTTAAAAATAATCTGATTGATATATGCTTTTAGGTTGATTGAACCCTGCATCAGGTCACCTTCAAAATAGCGCTCGTACTTTTTGCCGTACATATCGGCCATTATAAACTCACCTTCAATGGCCCATGAGCGTCCAAGTTGTTTGGCCACCCTAAGTGCAGGACCCAGCTTCAGGTCTGATGATGGAAAAACAGTGTAGTCGATAACATCAGAATAGTAAATGACCGGCCCGTAACCTGCTGTCACTGACCAGGTATTATATTTCCTGTTAGGCTGGTATATCTGTTCCTCTTCCAGTTTACCAAAATCAATCTGAGCGATTGCAATGGTGCTGATGAATAAAGTGGAGAGCAGAATCAGTAAACCTTTTTTCATAGACTTGAATTTGTCTGCATTTAAAGAATAAAAATATTACTTCTGACTCTTATAGTCCACTTTTAGCTAATGATTTTTATAAATATAGTATTTTATAGGACAAACGCGCATCACTCATTGGATAAGCGGAAGGCCACGAGGCCTTCCTTAAGCCATTCTACATAGGCTTCCGTGTCAGGATTAAAACCCCTGGGAGTATTCAAAATAGTTTCATTATGATCCAAAATGACGTAATAGGGCTGACTATTAATCTGATATCTACTTATCATAAAATCAGTCCATTTGTTCCCAATTGTACGTATCTTCTTTCCAGTAATTTCAGAAACAAACTGTTCATCCTCAGGCAACTGAGTCCTATCATCCACATACAGTGAGATAATCACAAAATCGTTGGCCAGCATGGTTTTGACCCTGTCATCAGACCAAACAGTGCTTTCCATCTTCTTACAGTTGACACATGCCAGTCCCGTAAAGTCCAGAAACACAGGCTTCCCAGCCTCCTTTGCGGCTGCAAGTCCTTCTTCATAATCGGTGTATTTAACAAGACCATAAGGTCCGGCCAAAATGCTCTTACCTTTTAGTTCTGCAACAGGAGCAGCAGAGACTGCCCTGGTATCATTAAGATTGAAATCCTGAGTAGTTATTGACGGTAGGAAGGATCCAACAGCTTTCAGTGGAGCGCCCCAAAGCCCGGGAACAAGGTAGGCAACAAAGGCAAAGGTCAATATTGCTAGCCCAAAGCGTGGAACACTCAGGTACTTCAGTTCGCTGTCATGTGAAAATTTTATAGCACCTATAAGGTATAGGCCCAGCAGGAAGAAGATAGCTATCCATAAAGCCAGGAAGACTTCTCTGTCGAGCAGCCCCCAGTGACTGACTGAATCGGCCACTGAAAAAAACTTGAGTGAAAGGGCAAGGATTACAAACCCGAGCACCACTTTTACAGAGTTCATCCAGCTACCCGACTTGGGCAGCCTGTTCATTGCGGCAGGGAACATAGCAAAGAGTGCAAAGGGAATAGCTAATGCCAGACCAAATCCAAACATACCAACTGCCGGAGCATAAATACTTCCAGCTACAGCTGCCTCAACAAGCAGATAGCCTACTATCGGGCCAGTGCAGGAAAAGGATACAAGTACGAAGGTGAGTCCCATCAGCATCACACCTATCAAACCGCCTTTACTGTCGGCCTTGGCATCAAGCTTAGTGGACCACCTGGACGGCATGGTAAGTTCAAAAGCCCCAAGGAATGATGCTGCAAAAACAATCAGCAACACAAAGAATATTAGGTTGAATACCGGACTTGTAGCCATACGGTTGAGCGCATCGGCACCGAAGACCAGTGCAATTGCCAAGCCCAGCACAAAATAGGCAAGAATTATAGTAATACCGTAAACTGATCCGTCACGTAAGGCCCTGGCCTTGTTATCAGCATTTCTGAGGAAGAAGCTTACAGTAAGCGGAATCATCGGGAATACACAGGGAGTAAGCAATGCTGTCAAACCACCCAAAAAGGCCAGCCAGAATATACCCCAGAATCCTCTGTTAGCAGCTTGCTCAGAACTGGTGGCTGAAGCAGTTGCTACAGCTGAGGGGCCCTGCTCTGTTGCAGCACTTACAGTTATATTTCCGGATGCAGCCTCGTCTGTCACTGTTGCATCAGATGATGCAGTGCCCGTAGCAGCCTCGGAAACTCCTTCAGCACCTGCACTTTCAAAAGTCAGTTCAAACTCCACCTCGTCAGGAGGCAGGCAGCGACTATCATCACAGGCCATAAATACTACATAACCCTTAATCTTATGATTTCCCGGCTGTATTATTTGAATCTTCCGGGTCAGTTTGGCAAAGCCGGTAAAATATGCCAGTTCCATGTCGAAGTTTTCGTCATGGAAGA
>CAYNFX010000100.1:0-6419 GCA_964396555.1 uncultured Alkaliflexus sp. | reverse complement strand
TGATGGCCTTATAATAGTCGACCGTTGCTTCGGGACCCAGACCACCGATTAAGCCTATCTTTTTCATTTTTTATGGTTTTGTATTGGGGTTTTGAATTAACCGCAAGGATAAAGGTACAGTATTTAAAAAATAAAAGATAAAAGCATCCACAAATATATTCATATTTGATACATAGGTATTTTCCGTGGTTAACAGTGGTAAACTCTATTTAGGAAATTATACGACTAAGTATGACAACCATTCGGTTTATGTATTGTTAACCCTAGGTATTAAAAAGAAATGTGACAAAAAAGTAAGGGTTCATGACAACAAGCAGGAAACCACGCGTTGTGGTGATAGGAGGGGGATTTGCTGGTTTGCAGCTTATCAGACGCCTTGACCAGAGCGTCTTTGATGTGTTGCTGATTGACAAGGTGAATCACCACCAGTTTCAGCCTTTGTTTTATCAGGTAGCTACGTCTCAGGTTGAACCGGCAAGTATTTCATTTCCGTTGAGAAGTATCTTTTATGGAAGTCGTTCTGTTCAGATCCGACTTACTGTAGTTGAGCGTATCGACACAGAGGCAAAGAAGGTGTATACTGGCATTGGAGCGTTTTCCTACGACTACCTTGTTATTGCAGTGGGGTGCAAGACTAATTTCTTTGGAAATGATAAGATTGCAAAGCATGCTTTCACTCTTAAGTCTTCGGTTGACGCTATACAGTTGCGCAATCACGTTCTTCTGACCTTTGAGAGGACGATTACTGCTCCTCAAGATCAGAAGGACTTTTTCCAAACACTTGTAATAGTTGGAGCAGGTCCAACCGGAGTTGAGCTGGCCGGAGCTTTTGCAGAGATTCGCAAGATGATTCTGCCCAAGGATTATCCTCGCATTGATTTTTCAAGATTTAGAATATTTCTGGTTGAGGGTAGTCAGAATACCCTCAACAATATGAGCGAGTTGTCAAGAACAACCAGCCGCCGCTATCTGGAGAAGATGGGGGTCAAAATTCTGACATCTACCTTTGTTAGGGATTATGACGGAAGAATACTTAGGCTTAGCAACGGAGAAACCTTAGAAGCAAAAACTGTGATCTGGGCTGCCGGAGTAATTGGCAACAAGATTGAAGGTTTACCAAAAGAGACAGAAGGGCCCGGCAACCGTATCAAGGTTGACCGATTCAATAAGGTTGAAGGACTTGAAAATGTATTTGCAGTTGGCGATATAGCCTATATGGAGACTCCTAAGTATCCCAAGGGTCACCCTCAGGTTGCAAATGTTGCAATTAACCAGGCCAGAAATCTGGCCCTTAACTTCACCCGAAAGCTAAAAAGTAAGTCGCTTAAGGAATATGAATACAAGGATCTTGGTTCCATGGCTACCATAGGACGCAATAAGGCTGTGGTTGACTTTCCTTTTTTCAGATTTAAGGGCTTTGTTGCATGGGTTGTATGGATGTTTCTGCACCTGATGTTGATACTTAGTGTTCGCAACCGACTTGTGATCTTTATCAACTGGGCCTGGTTGTATCTGACCAAGAATTCATCTCTCAGACTGATCCTTATACCTGAAGAAAAGTTGAAGGAGGAAAATGCTGACCTGATACAAAAGCACGGAGAGGCACAGGACAGGGTACTGTAGATTTCGTTGGACTATGGATCCTTAGTTTGAGGTGTTGTGCTCGTAATGTTTGAAATCAAAGGGCCATATATAGGAGGTGTTTTGTATGTTTTTGTCAATGAAAGTGATTGATATAATAGCCTGAACAGTGTGCCGTTGCACCGTGTTCAGGCTATTGGACAGATAATCAAAACTTCTTTATCTCTTATTCGAGGAAGATCATCCAATATGGGGATATTCCTACATTGAGGTCTTTCAGGCGATTGCCAGAAGGCTCGTATATGCTAACTTCTCCAGCTTCTATTGCTGAGGCACCGAGCATCACATATGCATCATTGGTGAAGGGGTTTACACAAACACCCTGAACTCCGGTAAGTCCAGAAACAAATTCTTCAAACTCGCCGGTTTCGGTGTCAAAAGCCCAGATGGCACCCTTTTGTACCCAGTTTCCCGGTGTGTCTTCAATCCATGCAGCAGCGCAGAGATATAGGGTACTCATTTCTTTATTACTGCTTAGTATATTGCCATAGCTGGTACTTACGCCACTTAGCTCATAGGTGGCTTCCAGCTTGTCTTCAGTTGTATTGATATAGGCCAGTCCTGTAACATCGCTTGGATCGGTCCATGTGCTTATTAGTGTTGCATATAGGTTGCCTTCCTTGTCCTTTTGCAGATAGGAGCTTACAGCAGGCAAATCAATGTAGCTTACATGGTGGGTATCGAGATCAACAACGGCGACCTTTTGGCTAAAGCTCAGCGATGCGTACAGTTTATCTCCAATGATAGCGAGTCCTTCTGGACCGCCGGGAACTGATATCTTATCTTCTACTTTCCGATTATCTATGCTATAGACAGCAATGTATGAGTTGGCCATATCGGTATTATAACCGTCATTACCGTAGCATGATATATAGAGGTAGTCACCGTCACCAACGAAGTAACGTGGTATTTCTAGTCCGGTCCTTACAGCATTGCCTGTAGGACGAAAGTGCAGGTCAAGGCTTATTAGCTCATCGGCAACATTGCCGATTATGTAGATATTGTCCTTGTACTCTGCTCCGTATTGAATGTTAGAGTTAAGAGTCATTCCCGGATTTTGGCTCTCAAAATACTTGTTTGTGATCTGATCCTTTCGGAAGTCGTAACGTGTAATGCTGGCACCTCCCTGACTATAAGTTCCGTAGTTTAAGATGTAGGCCCCTGATATGTCTTTATTAAATTCACCTTTCTTGTCGTCGTCATCGTCTGAGCATGCGCTAAAAGACAGGGCTGTAAGCAATGCCAGGCTCCAGAGCAGGCTATTGCGTAAATCATAAATTCTTGTTTTTGTTTTCATGGTATAAAAGGTTTTCAGTTATTGAACAGATTCAGTACCAGTGTAAGTTTAAAACTACGTCCCGGCATTGCATAATAGGCCTCATTCTGATAATCGGTGTCGAAGATGTTGAGGGCCTGGATGCTAATATTGTATGTGTTTTTATTGTATCTGAGCCTATAGCCTGCAGACAAATTGGTAAGAAAGTGAGTAGGCAGTGTATGACCAACTGCATTATGAGTCCGTTTGCCAGTGAGATTGCCGTCTATTCCAAAGCTGATACTGCGGTTAATCAATTCTGCATATATATTTCCCATATGCTCGGGTGCGTATATTAACTGCTTGCCGGTATACTTGTTGGTTACTGGATTCCAAGTGTAATTAATACCGGCTTCTGTTTCTAAATTACCAAAGCGCACAGCTCCGTCGGCATGGAATTCGATACCCTTACTAATTACACGGTCAACATTTTGGGGTTCCCATTCCACATAGCCCGGCCTCCATTGTATCCAGTTGTTTACATCCATGTAAAAAAAGCCGAGGCGTGTCTTGAAATGACCTTTGGCACCCTGATGCAGGTAGTTAACTCCGGCTTCCAGGTTGAATCCCTCTTCTGACTTAAGATCCGGGTTTCCCTGAATGCCCCAGTATCGATCATTGAAAGTTGGAATGCGGAAACTTTTGGAAATACCCGCACTTATATTTAGCAGAGAACTCTCTGTACTTATGGTTTTATACTCCAACATTAGGGCTGGAGTGAAAGGGGCTTTGAAGCCTGTAATGAACATCTGCCTTAGGTTGACCGTGGTCTTTAGGTTTCTCACAGGCTCCAAATAGTATGAGAGATAGAGGTCGAGCTGTTGTTCGTAGCGCACAATATCACTGGAATAGGAGTATACATCCGGCACTATGTATTTGTATAATGCCCCTGCTTTGAGTTCATTTCCCAACTTATTCTTATGGCTTACAGATAGTTCTCCGACCAACCTGTCCATTATGATTTTTTGGTCCTCGTTCTTTCGGTAAAGCTCCCAGTCGTGTACGTAACCCGCTCCTGCTTTGAAGCTAAGAGTCGAGGCCTTTTTGTCATACTCTATCCATGAACGGAAGTTTTTATCCTGCAGCTCAGGAGTATTCGGGGAGTTGGATTGCATATTGGGTTGTGTCAGTTGCCAACTGTCAGAGTACCAAAAAGTGCTTGTAAACTGTGCTTTATTATCGAATAACCTGTTCATCTCCTGTAGGAAGCCCATGTATTTGATTGCGGCACCCTGTTGTCTTTCTCTTACAGGTTTAGGGTTTGTATAATAGTTCGCATGATAGGGATTGCTGAACCAAAAGTCATTGTCTTTTGAGAAGTAATAGAGCCTGCTTATAGACTCCCACTTACCGTTTCCCAAACTAATTTTGGTTCCATAGAAGTGTTCTCCAAAGGATCCCACAGAGGTGTTCAAGTTGACCATTGCCCCTCTGATCCAGTTGTGTTGCTGTTCAAGGTAAACTGTTCCCCCGATAGATCCTGAGCCGTTGATTGCAGATGCTCCTCCGTACTGAAGGCTGAGTCCGTCAAACAGAAAGGTGGGAACGGAAGCGGCGTTTGCGTGACCGAGGCTAAGGGAGTTGATATCTATGCCTCCCATACGTATGGATGTGTGGTTGGCCGAGGTTCCCCTGAATCTTATTGTTGATACTCCACCAGCGTTTCCTTTTATATATACCGGAGAGAGGCGGGTCATAACCCTATCGAGAGTAGGTTCAGCGATCCGTTCCAGTTGTTCCCCGGCAATACGGTCTATCTTTGCCCCGGCCTGGAACTTACGGTAATCGCTCACCACAGTGACATCGTCAAGTGTAATGCTATCCATCACGGCAGATACGTCGGTATTTGCCAGCACATTGGCTGTCACAAATAAGAATAAGATAAAAGACAAACGCATTTTAACTCAAAAAATGAGCTAAGGGTGCTATGTGTGAAAGGTGTAAAACGGTTTCACAAGCTTTAGTCCCGAAGCTTTGTTATTATACATGGTTTATATCTGGCAGGTCTTCTGGCTCGTTCCAGTTTTGACGGCCTTCCCGTTAAAAAACAGTGGCGGAGGTATTGTCAAAACCTTTCGATGGAACTTACAGCTGCGGGTACAGCTCCGGACTTTTCCTTGCGGAATCACCGGATTCCCTTTTTGTTTTGTGAGGTGCAAACCTCACAAAAACCAAATACGATACAAAACTAATCCATTTTTTCTAAAAGGGAAAAAATTTTTAGTCTTTTGGCAAACCCGTCTATGTGTATCCAGAAATCTGGAGGATGATTTTAAGAAATTGTAATTCATTACTGTAGCTTATTTTATAATCCTTTTCCGCATATTCAAAGTCAAGTCATTTGCCTAACAGGTTATTGAATAGTGAGATAAGGTTTTTATGTGATTAAAAAGTCTATGATTAATCAGCATAATTAGTTGCAAATTCCAGCCTGTATTTGGTATTTTTATCATTTAAACCTAAGCTATATGAAAAGATTTTCACTGTTACCACTGCTTGTACTTGCAGTATTTTCATCAAAAGCTCAAAGAGCTGACACATTATTTGTAGATGTTGACGGTGCAAAGCTCTTTACAATATTGACATCACCTGTTGAAGCTGTAAACCCACCGCTTGCAATTATTATTGCAGGTTCTGGACCTACTGACCATAATGGAAACCAGCCCCTTATGGAGAATAATGGATTGCTGTATTTATCAAACGAGCTGGTATCCAATGGCATAGCTACTTTTCGATTTGATAAGAGAGGCATTGCCAGAAGCTATTATGAAGGGCTACGGGAGGCCGACCTGACAATCGACCTCTATGGCACAGATGTGGAGGCTCTGATAGACTTTGCCAGAAAAATAGGATATAAGGATATCTACCTGCTAGGACACAGTGAGGGTTCTCTTTTGGGTTTGCTTGCCGCAAACCATAGGGAAGTTAAGGGTTTTGTTTCAATATGTGGGGCTGGTAATCCTATTGACATAACTCTTAAGAAACAGTTGCAGAGCAATCTGCCACCTGCTTTCTATAATCAGTCTCTTGATATAATTGAAAAATTAAAACAAGGGGAACATGTAGATAATGTGCCACTTCAGCTTTCATCATTATTCAGACCATCAATTCAAAACTACATGATTTCGTGGTTAAAGCTGAATCCTTCAGAGTTGGTAAAGAACCTGCCATGCCCTGTTCTTGTGGTTCAGGGCAGCAAGGATATTCAGGTAGCTCCTGAGGAGGGGGAGGCTTTAGTTTCAGCATTACCAAGGAGGACATTGGTAACGATTGAAAACATGAATCATATTTTGAAAACTATAGAGGGGGATTTAACTGAGAATATTAACTCATACTCGAATCCGTCTCTACCTGTAAATCCCAAACTGGTAAAGACGATAGTCAATTTTATCCGCAAGTAACAAGGCGAAAAGAGCCGGAAGGACGTTTCCTTCCGGCTCTTCAAACCAACCTGTTCGGAATT
>CAYNFX010000099.1:0-6744 GCA_964396555.1 uncultured Alkaliflexus sp. | reverse complement strand
TTTAAGTGCAGGACAGGAAATGAGTGTAAAACCATATAGCCCCGAAGGAGGCTCAAAAAAGGATCAGGTCAGACAGATGTTTGACCATATTGCCCCTAAGTACGATTTTCTTAACAGAACCCTTTCATTTGGCATTGATAAAATCTGGAGAAAAAGGGTTGTCAAGCTGCTTCGAAGGAAAGGAGCAATGCAAATTATGGATGTAGCAACCGGTACCGGAGACCTTGCAATTGCTATTGCAAGGTCGGTCAGGAATGCCGAGATCTGGGGTGTAGATCTCTCCTCAGGTATGCTTGAGCTGGCGGCCAAAAAGGTTGAGAAGAAAGGGTTGCAGGACAGAGTCAAACTACGTCAGGGAGATTCTGAAGCCCTTCCATTCGATGACAATAGCTTCGATGCAATCACAGTAGCCTTTGGGGTAAGAAACTTCGGTGATCTCAACAGGGGGCTGAGTGAGATGCAGAGAGTACTGCGACCAGCTGGTACACTCTATGTACTTGAGTTTTCAAGGCCATCCTCCTTCCCGATAAGGCAACTCTATGGTTTCTACTTTACCCGTATCCTTCCCTGGTGGGGTGGACTGGTATCAAGGGACAAGGCAGCCTATACATATCTCCCGGCTTCGGTACTGGAATTCCCAGATGGTAAAGACTTTGAAGCGGAACTGGAAAAAGCCGGTCTCAAACCCATCAGGTCATGGAAGCAGACCTTTGGTATTGCCACAATTTATATTTCTGAAAAATAGTTGCAATAAATACGGGCTCCCGGCGTTATTACTGTTCCTGATACATATCAACGCCTTTACATGAAGCAAATCAAATTTACCTTATTGCTTTTGCTAATAGCAGGATCTCTGTTTGCTCAACCGCAGGCTAAGGTTCCAAATTTGCCATGGTTTGATGACAAGGCTCTCAACTTTGGGTTCCTGATAGGCTTCAATGCAATGGATTACAAAGTTGTTTCTAAAGCTCCGGGGGAACAGGGTCCGGGTGGTGTCAGATATGCGGACGTGGCTCAGATAAATCCGGGTATTAATATCGGCATGGTCACCAATTTCAGGATCAACCGTTATATAAGCCTTCGTGCTCTCCCGGGAATTAGTTTCGGACAACGTGATTTGCTGTTTGTTTCTGAAAATGGAGTGGAGGATGAGAAACCACTGGCAATCAAGTCCACCTATATAGAAATGCCTCTTGTTGTTAAGTTCAATGGAGCCCGCATGACAAATGTGAAGCCCTTCTTTACTACCGGAATCAATCCCCGCTTCGACCTTGCCAAGAGCAAAAAGGACGGACTTATGATAAAGCCTTTCGATGTGTATTGGGAACTGGGAGCCGGTCTGGATTATTACCTTACATATTTCAGACTTTCTACCGAACTGAAGGTATCCATTGGCCTTATGAATGTGCTGAATACAAAGGGAACAGGGGAACCGGAAGATGTTTACTATTCAGATGTGCTTGACAGACTTACTTCAAGGATGTTTCTGCTGACTTTTTACTTTGAGTAGGATTCAACGCGCCTGAACTCAGCACATACAATCGCAGCAGATATTCCCACATTAAGAGACTCGGAACCCCTGGCGCCTGAATACATTGGAATGGTTATCTTGTCTGTGATAAAATCAGCGATATTATTCCTTATTCCTTTGCCTTCATTGCCAAAAACAATAAGTGAAGGAGTCTTCAGCTTTTCCTGATAAAGATGGCTGCCTTCGAGGAAGGTGCCGTACACTGGGTTGGGGCATGAGTTTTTGTATTCACTAAGGAAATCAGCAAGATCATAGTAATGTACCCTGACCCCGGCAAGAGCTCCCATTGTGGCCTGAACAACCTTGTTGTTGAAAACATCCACGGTATCTTTACTGCAGATAATATTGTTAATGCCAAACCAGTCAGCCATCCTAATTATGGTGCCCAGATTTCCCGGATCCTGGATACCATCCAAAACCAGAGCCAATTCCTTCTGTATGGCATTATAATTGAGAGTAAAATCGGGCTGTTCGAACAGGGCCAATACCTGCTGGGGAGTTGTCTGGAAAGAAATGGAGTCAAGTTCCTTTTCGCTAATGTCTATAATCTCAAACTGCTCTAGTGCAGCAGGAAGTTCCCGGCCAGGGGTAGCACAGATCAGTCTGGGCTGCATGCCGGAAACAATGAGGTCGGATACGATTTTTGGCCCCTCGGCCAAAAATAGCTTGTACTCGTCGCGGAATTTCTTGTTAGCCATTGAGGCTATCAGTTTCTTCTGTCTCTGGCTTAGCATGCTCCAAATATTTTACCTTAATTTGCAAATGTAACTAAAAAGCCTTTATAATAGTTTTGGAATGAACAGCAGAGTGGCCGCTTTTATGCGTAGTGCGGGACTGGCAGGTACTATACTTTTGTTGCTTGTATCATGCAGTACAACCAAGTATGTAGCCGAGAATGAGCGTCTTTTGTCACGAGTTCAAATATACAGCGATGCACGTGACATTAAGCGTTCTGACCTAAAACCTTATCTGCGACAGCAGGAAAATCTGCGTACCATGGGCTTTTGGAAGTTTCACCTGGGATTATACAATCTGTCGGGTCGCGATGACTCCAAAGGTATCAATAGATGGCTTAAAAATATAGGAGAAGCCCCAATTATTTACGATTCCACACTAGTTGACAGGTCATCAGAGCAGATTAAACTTTTTCTCAACAACAGAGGTTATTACCTTTCTGACATTGACTATCAGCTATCTTACCCATCTGATAAAAAGGCCAAAGTTTCGTACTTTATTAATTCAGGACCGCGTTACAGGCTCAATGAGCTGTATTACAAGATAGAAGATAAGGCATTAGAGAGTCTGGTTCTAAATGATACTCTAAACCGTTCAATGAGAAGGGGCAGGGGATTTACTTCGCAGATGCATGAACGTGAGAGGGAGAGAATTACTGAGACCCTGCGCAATAACGGATACTACAACTTTGCCAAGGAATATATTTATTTTATTGCCGACAGTACAGTGGGCAATTACAGGATAAATGACACTCTGGTGGTTATGAAACCGGCTGCCAATGCTGCCGGTAAGACATCAGAGGGTAATCATGCAAGGTATGTTATTAACAGTCTTTACTTTCATGTTAACATAGACCCGCAGGAAATATCTTTTGAAGATAATATTGAGGTTCCCGCAGCCGACACGCTTATTTATGACGGGGTGTATATAGTCTATGAAGGAAAGTTGGATTTTAAGCCCAATGTGCTGACCAACAGTAATTACATTATTCCCGGCGATATTTACAGGGCCAGCCTGGTTGAAAGAACCCAGTCCCTGCTAAGCGGACTTCAGATATTTAAATATATAAGTATACGTTTTCACGAGAGGTCAGGTGAAAGGGACAAAAATGGAAATTACCTGCTTGACTGCGTAATTCACCTTATCCCTGGAAAGTATCAATCTTATGCAGTTGAAGTAGAAGGTACAAATTCATCTGGTAATCTTGGTGCGGCCGGTAGTTTAAAATACCAGCATAAGAACATGCTCCACGGGTCTGAGCTCTTTACCTTAAGTACAAGACTGGCACGTGAAAATCAGGTCGTGCTCCGTGGAGGTAGTGGCGAGAGCTTCAAGACTATAGAATTTGGTTCCGATGTGTCTGTTGTTTTCCCTAAATTCTTTATGCCTTTTAAGATAGAAGGGTTCAGGCAGAGGTACAATCCCAAAACTACTATAGCCCTCGCATATAATCACCAGCGCAGGCCGGACTACACGCGTACGATAGTTAACGCAAGGCTTGGTTACAACTGGAGATCATCAAGATTCAGTTCCCACTCGTTGTTCCCGATTGATTTTAACCTGGTTGATATACCTACTATATCTCAGGACTTCCTAGAGTATATCGAACAAAACCCCTTCCTGCGCAACAGTTATGAGAATCACCTTATAGCAAATATCAACTACAGCTATACATACAACCAGCAGCAGTTGACCCAGCGCAACAGGGATTTCTGGTATTTTAGATATACTGCGGAGTCGGCCGGTAACATTCTTGATCTGATGGCTCCTGTATGGGGGGCGGGAAGTGAGGAAGACTATAACACCTTTTTCGGCATCAGGTACGCGCAGTATTTCAAGACCGACTTTGATATCCGTTACCATAACGCCTTTAACCGTAATACTTCACTTACATATCGCTTATTTGCTGGCGTGGGTCTGCCATACGGCAACCTGAATGTGCTTCCCTTTGAAAAGCGTTACTTTTCTGGAGGTGCCAACAGTATTAGGGCCTGGCCCGTGCGTGCCATTGGACCTGGTACCTTTACTGATGAGACTACCCGATTTTATAATCAGACAGCAGATATCAAACTGGAAGCAAACCTTGAGTATCGCTTCCCGCTCTTCTGGTTAATAGAGGGTGCACTGTTTGTAGATGCTGGAAATATATGGGCTATAAGAGACAGCAGCAGTCCTGAAGGTGGACTCTTCGAGTGGAATAAGTTTTATAGACAACTGGCAGTGGGAGCAGGCTTTGGTACCCGCTTTGACTTCAACTACTTTATTTTCCGTCTGGATACAGGATTCAAGATCCATGACCCTGCAGTGACTGCAGAACACCATTGGATTCCATTTAGGCGTTCCTACAACTGGAGCGATGTTGCATTCAACTTTGCAATCGGTTATCCTTTCTAAGATGTATTTAAAGCAAAGGAGGCTGCCCTTTGAGGCAGCCTCCTTAGTAATGCAACTTTGTTCAAGATTAAGCCTTATCAGCTGAACCAAGAACATTGATGTTTTTGTGCATGTAAAGTGCCTTCAGTACATCCCTTGCAGGGCCGAGGTACTTACGTGGGTCAAATTCCCCTGGCTTTTCAGCAAGAACTTTGCGAATTGCAGCAGTCATAGCCAGACGACCGTCCGAGTCTATATTGATCTTGCAAACAGCAGACTTGGCAGCCTTGCGAAGTTGTTCTTCAGGAATGCCGATAGCAGCGTCGATCTTACCACCAAATTGGTTAATAGTATTTACGTGTTCAACAGGAACTGACGAAGAACCGTGCAGTACGATCGGGAATCCGGGTATGCGTTTTTCGATTTCTTCGAGGATCTCAAACTTCAATGGTGGAGGGACCAACACGCCTTGAGCGTTCTTAGTGCATTGTTCGGGTTTGAACTTGTGTGCACCGTGAGAAGTACCAATAGAGATAGCAAGTGAATCAACACCAGTCCTTTTTACGAAGTCTTCAACTTCTTCTGGACGAGTATAGCTTGAGTGTTCTGCAACAACATCATCTTCAACACCGGCCAGTACTCCAAGTTCGCCTTCTACGCTAACGTCAAATTTGTGTGCGTACTCAACAACTTTCTTTGTAAGAGCAACATTTTCTTCATAAGGAAGGTGAGAACCGTCAATCATAACAGAAGAGAAACCATTGTCAATACAATCCTTGCAAAGCTCGAATGAATCTCCGTGGTCAAGGTGTAGTACAATGGGTACTGCATATCCCAGTTCTTTCACATATTCAGTTGCACCTTTTGCCATGTTCCTAAGAAGAGTGGCATTGGCATATTTACGAGCTCCGGAAGATACTTGCAGGATGACAGGTGACTTGGTTTCAACACATGCTTGAAGTATAGCCTGTAGTTGTTCCAGATTATTAAAGTTGTATGCCGGTATGGCATAACCGCCGGCAACGGCCTTGGCAAACAACTCTTTAGTGTTTGAAAGACCCAGCTCTTTGTAATGTATAGCCATTTTGTTTATTGTTTAATGATTGTTTTAGTTCCTGTTAATCTAGTTCGTTCTCTAAATCAAGCTACAAAAATAAGGAAATCATCTCACTTTAGCAATTTCCTGATAAGTGATTGAAGCTTACAAACTATTTATTTTTGTGCGGGTAAACATAAGTAAAAATCACAATTTCGGGCTTTGTGCTTTCAGAATATTAATGAAAATTATATTTTCGTACCTCTATTTAAGTATCAAATTACCTTACAAAATAATTGTTTACGGGAATGAGTCACAAAGAACATAAACGCGACGTTTTTTCAAGTAAGTTTGGTATAGTCGCTGCAGCTGCAGGTTCAGCAATTGGTTTGGGCAATATATGGCGTTTCCCATATATGACAGGAGAGAATGGAGGTGCTGCTTTCTTATTTATATATCTATTTTTCGTTTTGGCTCTTGGAGTTCCCGTAATGCTTTCCGAGTTCATTATTGGAAGGAAGTCACAAGCCAATTTCTTTGGAGCTTTCAGGAAACTGGCACCGGGATCAGGTTGGCCCATTATTGGAGTCATGGGGGTTGCAGCCGCTTTTATGATACTTGCTTTTTACTCAGTCGTTTCTGGCTGGACGCTTGAATATATAATCGCTGCAGCTGGTAACTTCTTTGCTGATAAATCTTCAGAAGAGATCAAGGCATTTTATGATATATCAACAGGTCAGTCCTGGCGCCCTATTGTTTTTATGTTTGCTTTTATGGCAATAACAGCTGTTATCGTGAAGGCGGGTGTTCAAAATGGTATAGAGAAGGCTTGCAAGATGATGATGCCCATGCTTTTTATTATTGTGCTGGTGCTTATAGGAAAATCGCTTTCTCTTGAAGGGGCTTCAAAAGGACTTAAATTTTTGTTTCAGCCTGATTTTAGTAAAGTAGAGGGACGTACCATACTTAATGCACTGGGTCAGGCCTTTTTTTCACTTAGTCTTGGTATGGGTGCCATGGCCACATACGGATCTTATATTAATAAAAATGAATCGCTTGGTCAATCTGC
>CAYNFX010000098.1:0-6896 GCA_964396555.1 uncultured Alkaliflexus sp. | reverse complement strand
TATGTGCGCTTGTGCTTCTATCTATTATGCTATTAGTTTGTCTTGCATACAGCCGTAATAAAGTTGACTAGTACATAAATCGGACGAAGTTGTGCCACCGAACCATACCAAATAAAGAATTACAAACGAACCTAGGTAGAGGCTATGGGTTATGTATAGAGTTTTACCGGCTATTTTTACTCAACATCAGTACTTATCACTCCCTTTCTTTTAAATTTTCTGCGATATAGTATGTAACCGCTAATGACAACAACAACTCCGGCAAGTCCTGCAAGTGGAACTATCAGAATGTAAAAATCACCCAGAATTGCAGAGAAAAAGCGCCCTGTATGTATCTCAAGCGCTACATTCCACAACGACAGCCCTTCATTATCGGTTAATATTTCGGGCATGGGAGGGAAGTCGTTGTCATGCCAAAGGGGAGTAGCCCCTTTGTCATAGTCCATCATGTAACGTAGGCCGCTGGGATCTGTTATTAAGCCTGCGACTTTAAAGTCGCCTGTAGGCCTTCCACCTTTCTCATAGTGTTCTTCACCAGTGACATAGTTGATTATAACCGGATTGGATGGATGCCATGTAAATAAGCCACTAAAGGATCCGATCAGATATGCCCCATTTTCGAATGGTTCAAATACTGTAATTCCCATTACACTTACCGGGGGCTGGTTTTCGAAGGGTTCAAGACTGAAATCATCTCTGTTCAAAGTGAACATACCATCGAGGGTTGAGACAAGCATTTGATCTTTGTCATTGTCATATAGCAGATCACGTAGTTTGTCGTACCAGGGATTAGGCTGATCGAGGTTTGAATATTTGACAGGAGGTACTTCAACATTTGCAATTGCTATAAGGAAGGGAGGACGAAGGAAAATACCCGTCAGATACATAATAGCAAGAAAGACAAAGGTCAGCTCACCTATTTTGTTGTGCCATCTAAGTGACCAGGAAGCAACACCAATTAGTTTCCTTCTTGGTTTCCCTGCCAGTTTGCGTCGCTTTATCCAATCTGGAAAGAAGAACCAGATAATGCCTGTTAGTGACAGAAATATTGTGACAAGTCCAAGGAGATCTGCAAAGAGTTGTCCAGGCAGTCCGAGTATCTCTCCTGAATGAGTCTGCCATAAAGTCTTCATCAGACTTACCGTATTACGATAATCATCAGGAGCCTTTAGCTCAATACGCTCCAGTTGGGTAGCCGGACCAGCAGTTATTCCCTTGTATAAGAAGGAACGACTAAGTATATAAACGGTATCTCCAATACTCTCAATACCGACAAAGCGGGTGCTTCCTTCCAGGGTGGGCATACTTTGCCAAAAACCTGAATGGTAATCCCATGCAAAGAGACCAAATTGGGTTGCTGCATAGATATGTCCTAAGTGGTTCTGATGAAGATCAAAGACCCTTCTGTTGTCGGATCCCATTGGGATTCCTGCATTGAAAGGTCTGAAACTACCAAATTCTCCGTCGCATTTCCATATTCCGATAGCCCCATAGACAAGCAATGAGTCATCAGGCAGTCGGATGCTGCCCTTGACGGAGGCATTGTTCCAGTTGTTGTATCTGTAACTGCCAGGAAGATCTTTCCTTTTGATATCAATGTGGGAAAAGGCTTCTCTGTGATTTAGAAATATCCCTGTGATGCCGAAGTAAAGCAGAAAAAATGACAATATTAACCCAGGCCATCTGTGTAGCTTCTTATAAGGTTTCCAGTTCTTATTCATATTGTGAGGACATATTTTCAATAAGAAGGTCTGAAACGGCTGTTTCAGACCTTCCATAGGTAGATTTAGTGAAGATAGATATTAGTTACGTTTTTCTATACTCCAACCGGTTTTAAGTCCAATGACGAACCACACCAGTGCAAGAGTACCTATTGCAAAAAGAGTATCTCCGATTACCCTAAGCCATTTGAATACAGTAATATAATCCTGTTGCATAAATTCAGCCGAACGGGCGTACCAAAGTCCTTCCTGAACGCTTGCAACTGTTTGTGCAAGACCTATTGGAAGCAGGCTAATAGTTATCATTGCCAAAAGTCCGATATTTATCAGCCAGAAAGCATATTTGATCCAGGTGTCCTTCCATTTTACATCTGTATTCATGTCACGCAGTACGAAAAGCATAAGTCCGATACCAAGTATGCCATAGACTCCGAAGAGGGCAGCATGGCCGTGAACAGGTGTAGTATTTAGTCCCTGCATATAATAGAGGGCAATAGGAGGGTTAATGAGGAAGCCAAAGATACCTGCGCCTACAAGGTTCCAAAATGCTACTGCAATAAAGCAATATATTGGCCATTTGTAAGAACTAATCCAGGTACTGCTCCTTGACAGTTTCAAGTGATCATAAGCCTCATAGCCTACAAGGACCAGAGGTACGACCTCAAGTGCACTGAAGGTTGCGCCAATAGCCATGATGGCAGTAGGTGTTCCTGTAAAATAAAGGTGGTGGAAGGTACCTAGTATACCACCCGACAGAAAGATAATAGTAGTGAAGAGTACTGCCGCGGTTGCCATTTGTGCCCTCAGAAGTCTGAGTCGCACGAAGAGGAAAGACATCACAGCTACAGCAAAGACCTCGAAGAAACCTTCTACCCAAAGGTGAACCACCCACCATCTCCAATACTCGGCAATAGCAAGATTGGTCTGCCTTCCCCACATAAGACCTGCACCATAGAACAGAGCAATGGCGACACAGGCAATCAGGAACATTATTAGAAGATGGTGATTGCCGGCTTTTTGCTTAATTGCTGGAATAATGGCTCTACCCATCAGGAATAGCCATATAAATAGTCCGGCAAACAGAAACCACTGCCAGAATCTGCCAAGATCAACATATTCATAGCCCTGGTGACCAAACCAGAAATTCTCAACAAGTCCCAGTTTCTGCATGATGCCCATCCACTGGCCTGCAAGCGATCCAAGTACTATTACTAGCAAGGCATAGAATAAGAGGTCTACACCTAGTTTCTGAAACTTAGGCTCCTTACCAACTATAGTCGGTGCATAGTATAAGCCAGTTGCCAGCCACGATGTTGCTATCCAGAATATTGCCAGCTGTACGTGCCATGTGCGGGAAACGGAGTAGGGGAGCCAGTCGGCAAGCGGTATTCCATAAAATCCAAGACCTTCTACTCCGTAGTGAGCCGTCACTACTCCCATGACTACCTGGACTAATATCAGGAAGGTTACTATTATGAAGTATTTCAGCGTAGCTCTTTGTGAAGGAGTTTGTGCTAAGTTTGCAACCGGTGAAGCCGGAGGTGCTACTATCGGTTCCTCTTCCTTTGTGGAGGCATAGTACCACACCATTAAGCCAATGCCTGCAAGCAACAGGATAACACTGAACCCGGTCCATAATATCATTGAACCTGTAGGAGTGTTTGCTACCAGTTTTTCAGGCGGCCAGTTGTTAGTATAGCTGATTTCCTGTCCTGGTCTTTGAGCGACACAAGCCCATGAGGCCCAGAAAAAGAAGGCATTGAGCTGATGCACCCTCTCCGGATCCTTTAGTGAGTTTGCCGGAATTGCATAAGCATCCCTTAGGTGGTCCATTGAGGGGTTGTCTGTAAACAGGCCCGCGTAGTGTTTTGAATTGTTGGCAATAGCCTCAGCCCGAAGGGATGAAACAGTTAGGACTCCGGTTGCCTTGTCATAGGTATTTGTCCTTAGTTCCTTTTGGAGCAGTACCTGTAACGCTGCTTGCTTATCATCTTCCAGTTTATCATAAGCTTTTCCATAACTGGTAAGAGCAAGGGCATCCAGCATATAAACAGCTTCTCTGTGAAGCCAGTCAGCTGTCCAGTCTGGAGCCTGGTAAGCTCCATGGCCCCAGATTGTTCCAACCTGTTGGCCTCCGAGCGACTGCCATACATTCTGGCCATCTTTAATTTCCTGTCCTGAAAATAGCACTTCTCCTGTAACAGTTACTACCTTTTCGGGAACAGGTGGAGCTTCACGATAGATTTCCCTACCATAATAAAGCAATACGGCAAACGAGATTGTGATTACCGCAATGAATCCGATCCATAGATTTTTTGTTTTCATGTGTTGTCTGATTAAGTTAGAGGCTTTCAAACAAAAATAGAAAAGAAAATATATAAAAAGATGCGCATATCCACAATTGTTGAAATTTTTATTTATTCTATATTAGCTCTCTGATAGTGAAGATAGCAAGTCAGGCAGCAAATGTCAAATAATCTGGATATTGCAGAAAACAGGTAGGAGTAATGAACTAATGATTAACATATAAACATTAAGATTATGATAATAGACAAACTAGAGAATGCATCACGTTATTTCATGCTTCATCCATCATTGGAACAAGCTTTTGATTTTATTGAATCGATGGAGGATGATGATTTCTTTACGGGAAAGCGTGAGATCGTTGGAGATCACCTGTATTGTAGCGGGATTTCAGGCGAAACTAAGGGATTTGATGAGAATATCTGGGAAGCTCATGAGAGGTACCTGGATATTCATTATGTGCTTGAGGGAAAGGAAAGAGTGTTCTTTGCAGATCCTGATGAGGTAAAGGTCAAGCACGCATATAACGAAGAAAAAGATCTGACCGTTTATGAAGGAGAAGGGGAAGAATACCACATTCCCGCTGGCGGTTTTGTGATATTCTTCCCCGGTGAGATTCACAAGACTATGGTGAGTTCCGGTCAACCGGAACCCGTCAAAAAGCTTGTTATAAAGCTTGAACTGGCTTAGGAGTTTCCAGCAGTCCACTTCTTTTTAGCAGTGCGTCAACTGAAGGCTTCTCACCTCTGAATCTTACATAAAGATCCATTGGATGCTCAGTACCTCCCTTTGACAAGATACATTCGCGGAATCTTTCGGCAGTTGCACTGTCAAAGATTCCGTTTTCTTTGAATACAGAGAAGGCATCAGCATCAAGAACCTCAGCCCATTTGTAACTATAATAACCGGCGGCATAACCTCCGTCGAAGATATGGCTAAACGCGGAACTTACACAGCTTCCTTCAACTTCAGGGAATAGCTCAGTTTTTGCCATAGCCTTCTTTTCAAATTCAATGGGATCTTCTGTAATTGGTGCGGTAACAGTATGCCATCCCAAATCATTGAATCCAAAGCCAAGTTGGCGAACAGAAGCATAACCGCTTTGGAAATTATCAGAATTGATAATCTTTTCAACAAGTTCTGCAGGGATTGTTTCGCCTGTTTGATAGTGAGTTGCACACATTGCAAGCCATTCCTTCTCAAGTGCCCAGTTTTCCATTATCTGAGATGGGAGTTCTACGAAATCCCTGTAAACACTTGTACCTGCAAGACTTTCGTAAGTGACATCACTAAGCATGCCGTGTAGTGCGTGACCAAACTCATGCAGGAAGGTAGTAACCTCATAGAAAGTAAGCAGTGAGGGACGTGAAGGAGATGGTTGGGTAAAGTTACATACAATCGAGATATGCGGTATTACTCTTTCTCCATTTACCTTATGTTGTTCCCTGAATGAGGTCATCCATGCTCCACCTTGCTTGGTCTTGCGTGGGTGAAAGTCTGTATAGAATATTGCAAGGATAGATCCGTCCTTGTCGTACACTTCATAGGCTTGTACATCAGGGTGATAAATAGGAATTTCTTTATTCTCCTTAAATGTAAGGCCATATAGTTTGGTGGCAAGGTCAAAGATGCCCTGCTTTACATTGTCAAGTTGGAAGTAAGGTCTGATCATCTCGTCATCAAGGTCGAAAAGCGACCGGCGGAGCTTTTCGGAATAGTAAGAAAAGTCCCAGCGTTGCAGTTCATCATTAAGTCCTGCCTTTTTAGCAAAGTTGCTTACCTCAATTACATCATTTTTTGCATGTGGATATGACTTTTCATACAGCTGGTTGAGAAGGTCGTGTACGTTAGCAGCATTCTGAGCCATTCTTTCTTCAAGTGCATAATCTGCATGAGAAGCATAACCGAGCAGGTTGGCTTTTTCAAGTCGAAGATTTGCAATCTTCACCATAATAGCCTTGTTGTCGTATTCGTTGTTGTTATTTGCTCTTGAAGTAGAAGCCCTTTGAAGCTTTTCTCGGAGGTCTCTGTTATCTGCATACTTCAGGAAGGGGCTCATGCTTGGTCCATGAAGAGTAAACATCCAGCCTTCCTGACCTTCGCTTTCAGCCAGGTGCTTGGCATTTTCGATCTCAGCTTCTGGCAGACCAGCAAGATCAGCAGTATCAGTTATAAGAAGTTTAAAACTGTTGGTTTCTGCCAGTAGGTTTTCTGCGAATTGCAGAGAAAGCTGTGACAGTTCTGCAGTGATCTCCCTGTATCTTTGCTTTTCAGCTTCTCCAAGAAGGGCACCACTACGTGAAAAGCTCTTGTAAATCTGATCCAGTAACATGCTTTGCTCTGTATTCAGACTCAGCTCATCTTTCTTGTCGTAAACGCTTTTAACCCTGGCAAAAAGGCTTTCATTCAGCCAGATATCGTTGCTATACTCTGATAGAAGAGGAGCTACTTCACGGGCAGCTTTCTGAATATCGTCACTGGTCTCGGCTCCGTTCATGTTAAAGAACACAGAGCTGATACGGGTAAGAAGTATTCCACTTTTCTCGATAGCCTCAATTGTATTGGCAAAGGTGGGTTCCTCTGTATTATTGATAATGGCATTGATCTCTTCACGTCCCTGTTTCATTGCTACCTTAAAGGCTGGAACGTAATGCTCTGCCTTTATCTTGTCGAAAGGTACGGTCTGATACGGTGTGTTAAAGTCCTCTAGTAAAGGATTGTAATCTGTCATCTTACTATTGTTTTTACAACAGGTTAATAATGCTATGCAACCAAAACAAAGAAATATACGTTTTGATTTAAGTAAGTTTTTATTAAACATACGTATGAAATCGTTTAAGTAATTGTTAGTAAAAAACTATGCAATTTTAC
>CAYNFX010000097.1:0-6950 GCA_964396555.1 uncultured Alkaliflexus sp. | reverse complement strand
CAATAGATCGGCGATTTCCAGCCGGATGCCCATGTAAAGGGGTTTGCCGGTTGCAATTTTATTGCTTTAATTTGCAGCAGATGATTTGCTATAGTCTCTTCTCTGTTCATATAACGTAGTTAACGATTTCGAAATAAGCTCTCCGCAAATGTATAAAATCTTTTTCAAGGACCGTCTTTTGGTGCTTACCGACAATATAGAATCCGACCTTGACGGCTCATTTGCTTCAATCCTCAAATACGGCAGCCGTGGCGAGTTACAGCAGTTTGTCAACAACTTCGAAGCGGACGAAACCCTCGAGAAAGTCTTTGTCTATCACCACAACCTGAGGGAACTGATGCATGAATTCAGGTCAAACTTCAAAAACCTCCCTGCCGCCGGGGGACTGGTGTGGAACGAAGACTACAGTGAATTTCTGGGAATCAACCGCCTGGGATACTTCGACCTTCCTAAAGGCAAGGTCGAGAAGGGTGAAACATTCGAAGCAGCAGCCCTAAGAGAAGTTGAGGAGGAATGCGGAATTGGAAACCTTGAACTTGGAGATAGAATCACCCGTACCTATCATACCTACTCCCTTAAAGGAGAAAGAATACTTAAGGAAACTCACTGGTACCTTATGAGGTATTATGAAAAAAAACTTCCCCGGCCACAGACCGAGGAAGGTATTGAATCCGTATTCTGGGTCAGTCCCGAAATGTTGCCGGAACTACTTGAAAACACTTATCCTTCAATTAAAGAGGTACTGCGCAGTTCACCTGTACGATTCTTCAACAGCTATGATAACGACATCCTTTAACGGTCTGTCGTTCTTGTCTGTCTCAAGCGCAGCGATTTTGTTCAACACGTCAAAGCCCTCGATTACCTCGCCAAACACAGTGTAATCACCATCGAGCTGGGGTATTCCACCCACCGTCGTATAGGCTTCCCTTTGTTCGGGAGTGAATTTAAGGTGCTTTGAGACACTGAACTCAAACTCTATATCAGACTTAATCTTCTTTGCCAGTTCGTTGTACTCTGCAATCTTACCTTCTTCGCGCAACCTATCGAGCTCTTCCTTGTGAGGCACAAGAAACCTTTCTCGCAGATCTTTGAGTATCGGGTTGTTTACAGCCCTTTCCATCTTGTCAAGTTCCTCGTCCGTATAAACCCGTCCGTGAACTATATAAAACTGAGCAATATCAGACATTTTGAAATGATTGATATTCTCAGGCTGGCGGGGAGCACATAGTGCACCCTTTTTGTGAAAGCAGCTTTTGACAAATTCCGAACTGATATTATGACTCTCGCCATAACCGATCCTTTTGCCGGCAGAGGCCTTTCGTGAGTCTGAGGAGCCTCCCTGAACCACAAAGTTCTTAATTACACGGTAAAACAGCGTGCCATTGTAATGGCCGCTGTTTGCCAGTCTGAGGAACTCCTTGCGGTGTTCTGGAGTCTCATTGTAAAGCCTTACACGCATATTGCCCATGTTGGTCTTTATCCGAACATAGTAATAGTCATCCTGAGCATCGAGAGCAAAAGGACAAGCCATTACCGCAACAATCAAAAGCAAAAAGACGCGTCTCAGCATTACTTACTCTACTTAAGTTTTACGTTAACTACAACGTCATCAAGAGGTCTGTCAGTATAATCTTTCTCAACGGCAGCTATCTTATCGACAACATCCATACCCGCGATAACCTCTCCAAATACAGTATATTCGCCATCAAGGTGAGGTACACCACCAACGGTCTTGTATATTTCCCTAAGCTCTTCAGGAATCACTGTACCTTGGATTGTATCAACCTCTGCAGATGCCTGCTCCATGATCTGTTCCATCAAAGCCATAAAGCCTTCCTGATCATTGGCCTCTTGAAAAGCCATAATTTGATCTCTGTATGGTTCTGCATACTTCATCATAACAGCCTGACGCTTGTATTCAGCACTCATAGCCTCCATCTGATCCAGTTCCTCGTCTGTGAACACCCTGCCTTGAACGATAAAAAACTGTGAACCAGAAGATTTTTTCTCAGGATTAACAGCATCACTCATCCTTGCAGCGGCAAGAGCTCCCCTCTTGTGGAAATGAATTGGATAGTTTATTTCAGCATCAATCTGATACTCTGGTCCACCAACTCCCAAACGCATACCAGGTGCAGCACCTCTTGAGTCTGGGTCACCACCTTGAATCATGAATTCTTCGATAACCCTGTGGAACAAAGTTCCATTGTAGTACCCTTCCTCCACCAGCTTCAGAAAATTGTCGCGATGAAGCGGGGTATCTTCATAAAGCATTACTTCGATGGTGCCGTAAGTAGTTTCTATCTCAACCACTGAATGGTTCTGCTTTTGGCAAAAAACCAAAGTCTGACTAAGTATAATCAGACCTGCAAAAAACAAAAATTTCCTCATTTAAATAAGATTTGATTGTTAAGGCCCCTATTGGTCATCGTCATGACCGCTTAAGCGGCAAAAAAAACTATTAATCCTTCAGAGGTTCCAGCACCTCATCAAAGTATTCTATCATCGCTTGTTTCAAAAGCCTTTTTTGGAAGGTAGGGCTGAGACTCTTTACGTTTTTGACCTCTTCAAACTCAGGCCAGTCTTCACTATCCCTGCCAACCTCCTTAAGATAACCAAGCCGGCTCAGAAGACGACACTTACCCAGATTAATCAGGTCCCATTTCTCGTCCCTGCTATATTGTGTAAATCCCTTACCCAGTTCCTGTATTCCAATAACAAACAACATAAAGTCAAACTCTGCAGTTACCTTAAAATGTTTGCTTACCCGAAGCACTGTCTCATTCCAAATTTCCTCGCTGTATTCCATATTCAGAGTTCTTCATTAACGAATGAAGAACAACGGAAGGCCCTTAAGGTTTGTCCATCAGTCATAAATGTTCTCTTCTTCCTCGGGCTCGGCAGGGTTAATCCTCTCAAGTTCATTCCAAAGCATGTCCTTAAGTTTGGTAATACCCTTTCCACTTACAGAAGAAATGAACACATGGGGAACGTCAGGAAGCTCAGCTTCAATTTCCTTTTCAATCTGAGGATCTATAAAGTCAGATTTAGAAATTGCAAGAAAGTGACTCTTGTCCAGAAGTTCCGGATTATAAAGCCTCAGCTCGTTCAGCAGAATATCGTATTCCTCCTTTATATTCTTACTATCACAAGGTACCAAAAAAAGCAATATGGAGTTACGCTCAATATGGCGCAAAAAACGAAGTCCTAAACCTTTACCCTCATGGGCACCCTCGATAATGCCAGGTATATCAGCCATCACAAAGGACTTACGATCCCTCACCTCGACAATACCAAGGTTGGGAACCAGGGTAGTAAACGGATAATCGGCTATTTCTGGTCTGGCTGCAGAAACAGATGCAAGCAGCGTTGACTTACCAGCATTTGGAAATCCTACAAGACCTACGTCACCAAGCAACTTCAGCTCAAGTATTACTGACATCTCAATTCCTGGTTCACCCGGCTGAGCATAGCGAGGTGCCTGGTTGGTAGCCGTTTTGAAGTGAAAATTACCCAGACCACCACGTCCACCTTTAGCAAGAATCTTTTCCTCACCATGCTTGGTAATCTCAAAAAGCAATTCTCCTGTTTCGGCATCCCTGGCGACTGTACCAAGGGGCACTTCTATTATCTTGTCATTTCCTGAAACACCCGATGACCGTTGCCGGCTACCGGACTCACCGTTGCCGGCGAATACATGTCTCTCATATTTCAGGTGTATCAGGGTCCAATAATTCCTGCTTCCACGCAGTATTATGTGACCACCACGGCCACCGTCACCACCATCAGGACCACCCTTGGGTATAAACTTTTCTCTCCTGAAATGGGCTGACCCTGCCCCTCCTTTCCCAGAGCGGCAAAATATCTTGACGTAATCTACGAAATTACTCATAGTCAATCCCTTTCTCTTCTATTTAATCCTCCGGGCAATAACTCCTGACAAGCCAATTCGGAAACGCATATGTGACCCACCTGATCTTAGGCCAGGCAGGGGTCAAGAGCTTCACTTATTCTTTCAAAAATCTCTTCGATAGTACCGGTTCCGCAGATACCGCGGTATGAGCCCTCAGCTTTATAAAAATCAATTACAGGAGCTGTCTGGCACTCGTAAACATTAATTCTCTTTTGGATAGTCTCAAGGTTGTCATCACTGCGTCCCGAGGTTTCACCTCTCTTAAGCAGACGGGCAATCAATTCCTCCTGATCAACCTCGAGGTTAATCATAATATCAACTACCTGACCGCGTCCTGACAGCATTTCCTTCAAGGCTGTAGCCTGAGCCACTGTACGCGGAAATCCGTCAAAGATGACCCCATTTGGGTTGGCCAGACTGTCTATCTTATTCTCAAGCATCTCGATTATCAAAGCATCAGGAACTAGTTCACCACGATTGATGTACTCCGATGCAGTCTTTCCCAGCTCTGTTCCTGCCTTTATCTCATGGCGCAAAATGTCACCTGTAGAAATGTGAGCCAACCGGTACTTGTTGATAATTCCCTCACTCTGAGTCCCTTTCCCTGATCCCGGAGGACCAAATAACACAACGTTCAACATCCTTCCTAATTTGAATTATCTATTATCTTAAGTTGATGGTTTACCTGTAAAGTTGAAAGAAATGACCGTCAAGAAAGATCCGAACACATCGAAAAGAGTGCCGGAAACCTGATCGTTCTGAAATTACTGCGAGGTATCCTTTACTTCACCACACTGTAAATATCCGGCAAATTGCGGCCATAACCGTTGTAATCCAAACCGTAACCGACAATAAAGTCGTTAGGAATCTCAAGTCCTACATAGTCCAGGTTGATTCTACGCTGACAAGCAGCAGGCTTAAAGAGCATGGTAGCTACAAGTACCTCCTTAGCTCCTGTTTTCTTGATCTGATTGACACAGCTTTCAACAGTAATACCGGTATCAACGATGTCTTCTAGCAAAACCACTGTACGACCTTTAAGCTCTTCATTGAAACCAATCAGTTCCTTTACAGTTCCTGTGCTTCCCATACCTTCATAAGAGGCCAGCTTGACAAAGCTTATCTGACATGGAAACTCAACAAGCTTAAGCAGATCGGCCGAAAACATAAAAGATCCATTCAGGATACAAACCATCAAAGGGTTCTTATCCTTAAGATCTTTGTTCATCTTCTCTGCCATTTGCCAGGTTGCTTTCTTGATATCACTGCCAGGAATTGTCAAAGCAAACTCTTTGTCTAATAATTTAATGCGCTTCATATGCCTCTTACCGATTAAAGAAAGGCCAAAAGTATAAAAAAAAAGCTTGAAGATAGTGGAACCTGATTGCTAAAAATTGGAATTATTACACAAAACTAGCTAAATTAACAACATAGTTTCAGCCTGTTAACTAATTAGACCATGCTAGCAGACCTGTACTCTAACCCCAAATTACTTCAAGCAGATTATAGGCCTTTGGTTATTATATATCTGCTTATAAACCTGTTATTTCTCTGTGACGCAGCTGCACAGGACCTTATTTTTAAAAGTCCCCGCTCCGGGATGCTGGGAATACCTGCAGCTACTGAAAGCAGTGAATGGGCAATGTTTTCAAACCCTGCCGGAACCGCAACTCTTGAGCAGTTTGTGGCAGGCACCGGCTGCCACAATGATTTCGGTATCAGAGAACTGAACTCGGGCGTGATCTTCAGTTGCCTTCCTACCTCCCTTGGCGTATTTTCCATGGCATATACCTACTCGGGTTTCCTAAGTTATAATATTCAACAGCTTAACGCAACCCTTTCGCGAAGAATGGCTCCCTGGCTCAACCTTGGTGCCACCTTCCACTTTGCCACAGCTATTCAGAAAGGAGCAGAAACCAATGAATGCCTGACGGTGGATGCCGGCCTTCAACTTACTCCGCATCCTGCTTTAATAATTGGATTCTATACTGCAAACCCAGCCCAAAGCAATTGGCAAAGACAGCAGGAACGCACCTTATGGCCGACAATCTTTGCGGCGTCACTTGGTTATCTGCCTCATAAGGATGTAAAACTTGAACTGGGGATAGAAAAAGATACGGAACGCGAACCTCGTACTTCACTGATGACCCAATATGCCCCAGTGGAATATCTCAACCTGAGAGGGGCTGTATCAGCCAGGCCTCTGGGCCTGGCACTGGGAACGACAGTGCGGCTTCAGTCGCTAGACATCGACATGGGCATCAATCATCATGAAGTGCTCGGCTTCTCATCATCAATAGGCTTTAGTTATCATTTCGGATCACCAAATAGATAGTACAATGCTACGCAGCTTACCAATCATACTAATGCTTAGTCTCACGTTAAGCCTGCCGGCCCAGGAAGTTCAGGAACTTTACGGTCTGGCTGCGGAGATCCTCGAAAATACTGCGGAAATGCTTGATGAGGAACAAGACTACTCTGCCCTTATTGACGAGATTGCAGACCTCATCAGGGAGCCAATCAATATCAATAGTGCTACACGCGAGGACCTCAACCGTATCTTCTTCCTGTCTGATATGCAGATTGAGGCGCTACTGTTTCAGCGTTATCAAAACAAGGCCTTTTACTCAATCTACGAACTTCAGGCAGTTGAGGGACTTGACAGGCGCACTCTGGAGTATATGGAACCGCTGATCAGCTTCGGTATTGAGTCCCAGGCAGTTGAAACCCCACTCAAAGTCAAGGGGGACCTCTTTCTGCGCAGCCAGTTTCAGATTCAGAAACGCCAGGGCTACAAAGAAAGGGAGGATGGAACCACTTATTATCTGGGTGACAGGTTCAGGCACTATGGTCGCTATGAGATGCAGGTCGGGAAACAGTGGCAACTGGGTCTGATAGCCGAAAAGGATCCTGGTGAGCCAATGTTTACAGATGAAATCAAAACCTTTGACTTCGTATCAGGCTACCTTTCATGGAAGGGAAACAAGGTACTTAAACAGGTTATTGCCGGCCAATACCGCATGAGTGCAGGACAGGG
>CAYNFX010000096.1:2967-7075 GCA_964396555.1 uncultured Alkaliflexus sp. | reverse complement strand
AAGATCACGGAATTACCGTCTGCACTAACACTTACTGTAGCCCTGTTGCCATAATATGAACCGGGAAGTTGCAAAGGTTGGGCTGCTGTCCAGCTACCATTGCGCCAGTAACTCACATAAATACACTCAAAATAACCTCCATCATCCTTAACCAAACCAGTCTGAGGACGATTGGAAGTGAAGAAAATGGTGGATTCATCCAAAGAAACCACAGGACTGTGCTCCTTATACTGTGAATTCAGTGCTCTGCCCATATTCTGTATCTGCAATGACACTGGGTGTTCGATTAGTTCAAGAGCATTACTGGTATAAGTAAGTTCCCTGTTAACACTATTCAAAAGGTCTTTGTCAGAGCGAGGAATGACACTTAATAGCTCCTCCCCTAGTTTGAAAGCCTCATCAAAGCGGTAGCTTTGATGAAGTGCCATCATCTTGTAGTAGCGTGCATCAACGGCACCCTTTTTTGTACTACCCTTAAGGGGCAATAGTTCTATTGCTTTGTCAAACAAAGTTATAGCATGTTCAGACCCTCCGGGTTCGCTCAGATAGGCAATTCCGGCATATAGGTAAACGGTACCATTGGTATTACCTGATGAGATCAGCGGTTGAAGAACTCTGATGGCTTCACTGTATCTCTCGCTGTCTATATGACTCTTAGCAAGTTTAACGATCTTCTGTTGCGCTTCGGCTCCAAATACCGTCAGACACAGGATTATCAATACAGAAAGAATTGTACGCATACAACTTATATTTAACTAAGATTAATCTAATGTAGTAACAATTGTCCTTTCAGATGCTCCGAACGGATGAAAAACATGCGTTCTTTGAGGGGTCAGCCATAGGATATTGTTACAAAAAAAACCTTTTATTCTAACAAAATCAATAATTTTTGACGGATGGCAAGTGCTTAAGTCCAAAATACACACTGAAATCCGTCTGTTCAACACCCCCTCCTCATACTTTATATGCTTTCCGGAAGCTAAGCGATTCACCTCAACAGTGATTGCATCTGGTTTCTCACTCACAACCATATAGTAGCCCAGAATCGGGTATAAAACCTTACGTAGCTCCGACCCCATGATCAGTCTCCTTAGCCGGGCATTAAGCAACAATAATCTGGCCGAAATACTAACAAGCAACATAGGCAACCCCCTGCTGCCAATATAATAATGTTTAGAGTAAAAGATCTCCATTGCCTGATAGAAGGCCTTGGCTGAGGATGGTGTCTTGCTGCTGCTCTCACCCTTAAAGTGCACTATGGTAATTTCCGGATTGTAGTATACCTTCCATCCTGCTTTTACTATCCTCCAAGATAAATCTACATCCTCGCCGTACATAAAATAATCCTCATCATAACCGCCAACAGCCTCAACAGCCTCCCGCCTGAGTGCCATAAATGCACCAGCAAGTATTTCCACCTCGGCAATCTGGTCAGGTTTGATATGACAAGCATAGTATGCAGCCAGGCGTCCTGATCGCGGAAACAGCCGGGCCAGGCCGGAAAACTTGCAGAAAGAACTGAACAGTGTAGGCAGCATACGCTTGGATTCTGGCAAATATTTGCCACATCCGTCAGCCATATAAACTCCCATAGCACCACAATCAAGGTGAGAATCCATAAACGAACAAACCCTGTCCGCAAGATCCTCCGGCACAATAGTATCCGGATTGAGCATAAGCAAATAGCGCCCCTGCGCTATTTGCATTCCCTGGTTACAGGCCTTTCCAAAACCAACATTATCGTTATTCTCAATTACAACAACCGAAGGATAATCACTTTTTAACATTTGCACGGTATAATCCGCACTGGCATTATCCACCACAATCACCTCAATATCATCACGTTTAGCCCATAGCAGCGAATCAAGACAAAGTCGCAAGAAGTCACAGCAGTTGTACGAAACTATCACCACTGAAAGTCCAAAAGTGTACTTTCCCCCCTTATTTCTCACGGAAATATTGTTACCCATTGATGCGAAAAAAATCGACCACGCAAAGTAATAATTATTAAATTTACCTGAAAATTTGTAATCCGAAAGGTTAATACAAACATCCACAAAATCAACCAAATTATGAGTAGTTACTTAAAATCATTTGCGATCATATTGACCGCAATTGTTATGGCCTCATGTGCCAAAGATCCAAATCTGAGCCTTCCTGCAATTATTTCAGACAACATGGTTTTGCAACAAAACCAGGAAGTTGCCATCTGGGGTAAGGCTGCACCCGGTACCGAAGTAAAAGTAGTAGCCGGCTGGGGAAGCGAGGCTACAGCAGTTGCCGATGCTGATGGCAAATGGCTTACAAGGATCTCTACAATTGAAGCTGGAGGTCCGTATGATTTGACAATATCTGCACGTAAGACCCAGATCACAGTAAGTAATGTAATGCTGGGTGAAGTGTGGCTTGCTTCAGGTCAGTCAAATATGGAGATGACGCTGGCAGGAATGCCTCCCTTTAGCTTCATTGAAGGTTCTGAAGAAGCGATTGCCAATTCCAACATTCCTGAAATCAGGTTCTTTACTGTTGCAAAAAGCTTTACAGCAGCTCCAGCCGACAGCGTGAGCGGTTCATGGGAAGTATCTTCTCCTGAAACTGCGCCCAGATTTAGTGCTGCTGCTTACTTCTTTGCGCTCAAGCTGAATGCAGAACTGTCTGTACCGGTAGGAATCATCCACAGCAGCTGGGGTGGTACTCCTGCAGAATCATGGATTAGTCAGGACATGCTTGCCATCGATGCAGACTACAAGGGTATTGTTGAGAAACTTAAAGAATATGGACCCGAAGAAAAGCTGTATGACGAATGGCTTGTAAAACATGAAACCAAGCAATTGCAATGGGCACCTGGTAAGGATCCTTTTGTAGGTCTTGACATGTTTGATGAATACTGTTCAAATCCTGCTACTGACACAGAAGACTGGCCGGTAGCTACACTTCCTGCTTATCTTGAACAAACTGCAGGTGAAGTTGATGGTATTATCTGGTATCGCAAGAAAATTGAAGTACCTGCCACATGGGAAGGTAAGAACCTGACAATCAACCTGGGCCCCATCGATGACCGTGATGTAACCTACTTTAACGGAACCAGGGTTGGTGCCCACGAAGAATCAGGTTTCTATCAGACTATCAGAACTTATACAATTCCAGCCGAACTGGTAAAAGCCGGTGAAGCAGTTATCGCTGTAAAAATAACTGACAACCAAGGTGGTGGTGGTATGTGCGGAAGACCTGACCAACTCAGCATTCATCCCGAAGGTGATGCAAGTGCAGCCATTTCTCTTGCTGGAGAATGGCAATATGCACTGGTAGGTGAACTCAAGAAAGGCAAACTGTATGTGTTTGACCCACAAAACAAGGAATGGAAAGATCGTCCCTTCCTGTCACTTCAACTGTCACAAAACACAGCTTCTTCTCTTTACAATGGTATGATCAATGCCCTTGTTCCCTACACCTTAAGAGGAGCAATCTGGTATCAGGGAGAAGCCAATGTGGGCAATGCCAATAAGTATATGCAGCTTATGTCTATGCTTGTGACTGACTGGCGCACTAAGTTTGAAAACGAAGACCTTTCATTCTACTATGTACAGATAGCTCCCTACCACTATGGAGATGCTAATTCAGTTTCTTCGGCCAACCTTAGGGAAGCTCAACGTAGGTCAATGGATATTCCAAATACCGGTATGATTTCTACACTTGACATTGGTAACGTAATGGATATTCACCCAGCCAACAAGAAAGCTGTAGGTGAACGCCTTGCTCTCTGGGCTTTGGCAAAGAACTACGGTAAGGATGTAGTTTATTCAGGTCCGATACCTGCAAGCGTTGAGGTACAAGGTTCAAGTCTGCACATATCCTTCGACTATGCAAACGAAGGTCTTATAATTGATGACAGCAAGCCCAACCAGTTTGAAATTGCCGGAGAAGACGGAGTATATTATGAGGCAAAGGCTACTGTCAACGGTAGTGTTATTGTTCTTACATCTCCAAAGGTTTCAAAACCTGTAAGTGCCCGCTATGCTTACAGGAATGGCAGTGTAGGTACACTGTTTAACGGAGCAGGCCTGCCAGCCCCAACCTTCAATACTCAAAACGAGATTGACAACTAATA
>CAYNFX010000096.1:0-2867 GCA_964396555.1 uncultured Alkaliflexus sp. | reverse complement strand
TTAAAACAGGTAATTCAGACCGATGTAGAGTCCAGAATCTCCATCCCTTTTATCAGCTGAGATACCATAATCTACCGCGATGATAAAGTTCTTGTTCATCGCCAGTCTTAGTCCGGCACCATAGCTAATATGAAGCTCCTCAGCCCCAAAATCGAAATAATCAGAATTAGAAGCAGTTGCCGGGTCAAGCTTATCCTTAATATTGATCAAACCAACAGCCATACCTGCATCCATAAAACCATTCAGACCAAGATAGAAGTTCTGTTTGATGGCCCTGAAATACAATGGCTTCCACCTCATCTCGAAATTGGAGAACACAAAACCGTCGCCGACAACCCTGTTGCGCATCATACCTCTCAGAGAACGGGCTCCGCCCAATCCGGTTGACGATGCCCCGGTCATCACTGAAGTAACGATCTGCGACTGGTAATAAAAGGGAACCTCCCCTGCAAGAGTCTGCTGCCAACCTATGCGGTATGCAAAAGACAGATCCTCAGGAATCAAAGTGAAATATTGACGGTGCATCAGGGAAAACTTCAGGAAGCCGCTTTCAGCACCAAGGAATTCAGGAGCTGCAATAAGCACAGCTTCAGTCCACATTCCCTTCATTGGGTTGGGTCTGTTATCACGCGTATCATAGACAACACCGGCCTTCAGCTCGGGAACAAATCCGCCATCAGCCTCCTCCTCAGAAATCAGTCCCCACTCCTGGTAACGTTCATACAAGCCTGGCTCCTCCTCTACCGATGGGAGTTTATCATTATCAGATTTCCCCTTGTTCAACCTGTCAATGTCAACAGAAGAGATATTGAAGTTAAGTAGATTCATTCCGGCTATCCAGCGTAACGACTCCCCCTTAAACGGGCCCTGAAAGTCGGTCTTGAAGCGGAAGAGCTTCTGCTGCATCTTGTAGAACATGCGTGTTCTGTATTCCGGAGAGCTCTCGTCAATCCACTCTTTTCGGTACACTGACTCATATCCGTTGAAGCCAAAAAAGTCATATGCCTGATCGGGCAAATAACTCACATCAGCTGTGATTCTTACATTATCAAGAAGGCGGTCGGAATCATAATAAAAGCGGTAAATGCCACTGCCCTTCGTGTAACGGGAAACCTCAAAATACAGGGAATGGTCATACTTGGGATAACGACTTCCGTCACCATATTGATAAAGGTTAATCAATCCCCCGTACTGATATCCCAGATCCGAGTCAAATGAGACAGCAGGAAGAAGGCCAAAGTTCCATCCCGTCTTCACCTCTGAAGTGTCATCCTGAGCACCTGCCTGGCCGACGACGGCCAGGAGGATGGCTATGGCAAAGATCTTTCGCATATTGATAATCATTCGTTAGATTTCTATTGGCCGCTAAAGTATTTATTTTTTGTAAATATCAGTTTATGACCACCAAAATGCAAAACGAAGAACCTACATATAAGTATTAATACCCACCCTTATTAGTATGATTAAATCTAATTTTGTGATGTAGTTAAGAAAAGTTGATATGAACGGGGAATTTATACCTACACAATATTTGTTGCAATCAGTAAAGACGGGACAGCAGTTCTGTGACAAGGGCTGGACACTGGATGCACCTAATGAGAAAGAGCCATCACTCATAAGAACAATTTATGAGGAGGTTCAAATCAACCTGAAAGACCCGTCATTAGGCCTATTCCGCTTTTATGACTGGCTACCTGTAATGCGTTATCTGGAAGGATCATCGGCCCCGGTTACATACAAGAGCAAGGGACTGGGAAGCTATCTGGGACTTGAAAACCTGTTTGTTACCTTTAGTGGTTACTGGCCGGAAAAAGGAGTGCGAATGCGTACCTGCTCATTCAAGGAAACAGAGGCCTATTCAGTTTGCGGCCGTATTCCCGAGAATGCAAAAGGGGTACTCGTTGTGGCCTCAGCAGGTAATACAGCCCGTGCCTTTGCCAGAGTTTGTTCGGACAACAAGATGCCGCTTTTGCTGTGCATCCCAGAGGATGCACTTGATGCGATGTGGTTTGATACCCCAATTGACTCAAAGTATGTAAAACTTGTATGTACCCGTTCAGGCAGTGATTACTTCGATGCAATTCACCTTTCAAATAAGATAGTTACTCTGCCCGACTTCTATGCCGAAGGAGGAGCAAGAAACGTAGCTCGTCGTGACGGGATGGGTACCACTACCCTATCTGCAGTTACCACTATAGGCCGAATTCCGGATTATTACTTCCAGGCAATTGGAAGCGGAACAGGTGCCATAGCTGCTTGGGAAGCAGTTGACCGTCTAATGGTTGACGGCCGTTTTGGCACAAATAAGATGAAGTTGATGGTTTCACAAAATGATCCCTTCCTTGCGATCTATAATGCATGGAAAGCCGGATCACGTCAGTTGATACCAATAGATGATGACGAAGCTCGTCGTCAATCGGAAGCCATAGTAGCAAAAGTGCTTGCCAATCGTTTCCCTCCCTATCCGGTACACGGAGGACTGTATGACTGTCTGAAGGCAAGTGGTGGAGATGTTTTGAAAGTGACCAACGACGAAGCACTGGCTGCAGCCGATCTGTTCAAGGACCTTGAAGGCATAGATATATTACCAGCCGCGGCAGTTGCCGTTGCCTCTCTGATTAATGTTGTTAAAGAGGGTCGGATTGCAAAAGATGCAACAATAATGCTGAATATAACTGGAGGTGGTAAAGAGCGCTTTATGTCAGAGCATGATATAGTATATATGCAGCCTGACCATGTATTTGAAATCAACCCTCCGGCAGAAGAGATCAAGAAAGTAATGAACAAACTATTCTGAGACTTACAATACACTACGAATTATTGTCATCATGAGTCCCCCCTCAAAGCAAGCTCGCTTTAAGAGGCTG
>CAYNFX010000095.1:4220-7146 GCA_964396555.1 uncultured Alkaliflexus sp. | reverse complement strand
AGGCCCACAGCCGGATTGGATATGTAGAATATCTTTTCTCCGTCGGGCATCACATTGTATCCGTCCTTTAGTTTTTCAGGATCGTATCGTTTCATCATTTCTCCAAGTTCGGCGTATTTGAAATGTACCGATTCAATTTCCTCTTTGCTAAGGTGACCGGGGCAGTAGGTTATTGAAAAGCGACCTTCCGAACTGCCGTGGATAAGGTGGGCTGCTGCGCTAAGGTTGTTCCTCATCTCCTCGTCCTCCTCAACATATTTGAGAGTCTTGGGAGTGCCGCAATAGCCATACTTCCTAATTAGGCAGTCTATGGTTTTGTCCTCGCCGAATTCCCTCAGTCCGGGCGCAAGTACTATCAGTTCGGCTCCGTCTGCCAATGCCATGCGGGTACGGTAGATACTCTTGTTGCCCAGCCATGTACTTTTAAACTCTCCCGGCTCGAGATAAACAACCACCTTATTCAATGGTTCTGCTACCATCTGAAAATTGACCTTTATTGACAGGTCCGCTGCCAGTTCGAATACCTCTTCGTCATCACCTATAAAGATGCCGCGGGTTACCAGCTTGCCGGCGCTGTTGCGGCCAATAACTGTCTGCACGTAGATAATGGGCAGGTGAGAGGTGAAAGTCTTTGAGGCGTAGTTGAGAACCTTGCGAACAGGGTTGTTGGCACGGCCCATAATACGTTCCATGCCGTAAACGGCACCGATAAAGTGGCTTTTGTTGATGCCTTCCGAACCGCCTGTGCCCACAAAGATATTCTTGTTGTAATTGGCCATGCCGATTACTTCGTGGGGAACTACCTGACCGATGGACAGGATAAGGTCGAAGTTGCCCTCTACGAGTAATTTGTTAACCTGTACCGGCCAGTCATAGCTGACCTGTCCATTGGTGATCTCTGAGATAAAAGAACCGGGAACTACCCCAAGGGTAACTACATCGTTGCGCCAGTCGTGTACCCTGAACAGGTCATGGGGCACTCCGGGAAACATATGTGAAATTTGTTCCTGCGTCATCGGGGCATGAGTGCCCAGTGCAGGAAGTATATCAGTCATTGTTTTGCCATAATACTTCCAAGCTAATGAGGTGAGTATTCCGGCCTGTGAATGAAATCTTGTATAGTCGGGCGGTATTGCAAGTACCTTGCTGCGACTGCCCAGTTGTTCAAATGCCACATGCAATGCCTCACGCATGTCAGCATGGCTTAACTCTTCATTTTCGGATCCTCTTTGATACAATACCATAAACTTTGTTTTACCTTACCACTTTCGTATTTCCTCTCCATATACTCCAGACCGAAGCCTCGTCCGAAGGTAGTGCATAATCAGTTATAAAGGTAGTCGCAAGTGCACCAGTTGCCCAACCAAACTGTAGCCATTTTTCGGGCTCCCAGCCCTTGAGGATTCCGTAAAGCAGTCCTCCCATAAAACCGTCTCCTCCTCCGATACGGTCGAGTACCCTGATTGGTCTCGGTTCCACCTCATACCATTCTTCCCCGGCAAGCATTACTCCACCCCAGAGGTGTTCATTGACACTTAATTCGTTGCGGAAGGTTGTTATAAGTACTGATACATTCGGGCAGTACTTTCTCATTTGAAGGAGTACCTTTTTGAAGTCAGCCATTGTCTCGCTTACGCTCACACCGTGAGTTTCAGGCATCTCATGTCCCAGGCACAGGTTGAAAACTTCCTTGAAACCAATAATAATATCACTCAGGGAGGCTATCTCGTTGAATATCTCCCTCAGTTCTTTTTCCCTTCCTTCCCAAAAGGAAGCTCTAAAGTTAATGTCGAATGAGATAAGTGTTCCGTGTTTCTTGGCAATCCGGGCCAGTTCAACACAGAATTTGCCTGTCTCAGGCGACAAGGCAGCAATAAGACCGGACAAGTGCACTATCTGGACACCTTCCTCGCCGAATATCCTTTCAAGGTCATAGAAGTTTGAATTAAGGATGCATCCAACCTCACCGGCTCGGTCGTTCTGCACCTTGGGTCCGCGTACTCCAAATCCGCTGTCAGCTATATTAAACTGGTGCCTGTATCCCCATGGACCACCCTGGGCAATCTCAGGACCTTCATAATCCAATCTGCGTTTGCGCAGGTCACTCTTAATAAACTGTGCTATGGGGCTATCCTTTACAAAGGCTGTGAGTACTTTGACCGGAAGGCCAAGGTATGCTGGAATTGTTGCCACATTAGTTTCAGCACTGGTGGCCTGCATATGAAAGGTGTCACTGCAATGTACAGGCTGGTGGTTGACCGGGGTGATGCGGACACCCATGCTTGATGGAACAAGCAGCCCCCATTTGCAGTCTTTCCTCAGTTTCAAACTCATAATGTCTAAGTTATTATTTTATTCCATTTGTCTCATCTGCCTCTTCCAATAGTTTTCCCTGCCCCCTCAACAATATAGCTTCTTAAACTTTTCTTACTTTTTTAATTGTATCTATCAGTTCCTTTGCTTTTTGAGCAAGAGCGTCATAGTTTCCACTGTCAATAATCTCTTTTGGGAAGAGGTTGGATCCCATACCGACACAGAATACTCCGGCATTAAACCAGGCAGACAGATTGGCCTCAGTTGTATCAACACCGCCTGTCGGCATAATGTTGGTCCAAGGCATGGGGCCTTTGACAGCTTTTACAAAAGAGGGGCCTCCAATTTCTGAGGCGGGGAAGGCTTTTATGACTTCAGCACCAAGCTCCTGAGCCCTTCCTATTTCGCTAATGGTTCCACATCCCGGCGCCCAGGCTACTCCGCGTCTGTTGCATACCTTGGCTATCTCCTCATTCAACAGAGGGGATACAATAAAGTTTGCACCTGACTGAATGAAAATTGCAGCTGTGGGTGCTTCGACAATAGAACCGGCTCCCAGAATCATGCCCGGCAGTTCACGATGTACATATTTGTTGAGTTCGCTAAAGATCTC
>CAYNFX010000095.1:2039-4120 GCA_964396555.1 uncultured Alkaliflexus sp. | reverse complement strand
GAATCATGCCCGGCAGTTCACGATGTACATATTTGTTGAGTTCGCTAAAGATCTCATGTGCGAAGTCTCCGCGGTTTACAAATTCAAAAACCCTTATTCCTCCATCATAGCAGGCTTTTACAACCTGCTTGCAAACTTCAATATCTTTGTGGAAGAATACCGGTACCACGCCGGTGTCCTTCATTGCCATAAATACTTCACTGCGACCGTACTTTGCCATTTTATTTTAATTTTTAGGTAACCGCTATACGCTATTTGGCTTTCTCGCACCACCTGCCATGACTCTTTTTCAGATAAAAAAGCAGGGAGGATTGAACACCACAATGTTATCCTATCTGGATACCCTACCAGATGCATCACCACCCATCAGTTTTTCTACCTCTTCGACACTAACCTGGTTGAAGTCACCCAAGATAGTGTGCTTCAGGCATGAAGCAGCTGCGGCAAAGTTTAATGCCTTGGCATCATCACCGGGGTAGCTTAGCAGCCCGTAGATCAAGCCTCCCATAAAGGAGTCGCCACCACCCACACGGTCCACGATGTGTGTAATCTGATAGGTGGGAGCTGTGTATAGGTTTGTTCCATCGTAAAGGACACCTGACCATGTATTATGGTTGGCATTTATAGAACCGCGGAGGGTTGTAATTACTTTTTTGACTCTTGGGAAACGTTCCATTATCTGACTGGATACACTGCGGTATGCCTCGGCTTCCACATGTCCCCCTTCAATATTTACTCCTTCGGGTTTGATGTCAAGTACCATGGCAGCATCTTCCTCATTGCCGAGTACTATGTCACAACCTTCAATCAGTTCGGGCATTACCTCACTTGCTTTTTTGCCATACTTCCATAGATTCTTCCTATAGTTAAGATCGGTTGATACTGTTATACCCAATCTATTGGCTGCCTTTATTGCCTCAAGACATACATCTGCGGCACCCTGGGAAACGGCCGGTGTGATACCTGTCCAGTGAAACCAGGTGGCTCCTTCATATATCTTATCCCAGTCGAAATCACCTTTCTGTACCTGTGAGAAGGACGAGTATGCACGGTCGTAAATTACCTTGGAGGGACGAGCAACTGCTCCGGTCTCAAGGAAATAAATACCAAGTCGTTCACCTCCAAATTTTATACTACTGGTATCAACACCATATTTTCTTAGTTCACTATGGCAGGCATCACCTATGTCATTTTGGGGGAGAACTGTCACTAAGGATGCATCCATTCCAAAGTTTGCCAGTGAGACAGCTACATTTGCCTCACCACCTCCATAGCAAGCGTCAAAGGAAGTAGCTTGTGTAAAGCGTTGAAATCCTGGGGTAGAGAGCCTGAGCATGATCTCTCCGAACATTACAATTCTTTGTTTCATATATCGGCGTGTTTTGTCCTAATCTGTACAATCGTCCAATCGATTTTTTAGAATCCGAAATACTCTGCTGCATTGCGGTAGGAGACTCTTTCTATAAGTTCTTTAAGCAGAGAGTCATCATTAGGTATTAAGCCTTTCTCAACTTCTCCACCTATGTAGTTACATACTATCCTTCTGAAATATTCATGACGAGGGTAGGAGAGGAAGCTACGTGAGTCGGTAACCATTCCTACAAAATGACTCAGCAATCCAAGAACTGAAAGATCCTTCAGGTGCTTTTCCATTCCGGCCTTTTGGTCGAGAAACCACCAGGCAGCTCCGTATTGCATCTTACCTGCCACACTGCCATCCTGGAAGTTGCCTGTCATGGTGATAAACATTTCATTATCAGCTGGATTGAGATTGTATAGTATTGATTTTGCTAGCTTGTCCTCATTGTCCAGCAGGTCGAGGAAGCGGGACATCCTGTATGAATCCTGATTGTTGCCAATAGAGTCGTGTCCGGTATCCAGTCCCACATTTCTAAAGATGCGAGTATTGTTATTGCGTATAGCGCCAAGGTGAAATTGCTGTACCCAACCGCGTTTGTGGTTCATCTTACAAAGCTCGTACATCATATAGGTGCAGTAAGCCTCATTTTCGTCCACATCCAATGCTTTGCCTGACCTAATCTTTTCAAAAGCCTTCGGGGCTTTTGAGACGAAATCCGCAA
>CAYNFX010000095.1:0-1939 GCA_964396555.1 uncultured Alkaliflexus sp. | reverse complement strand
ACCTCTACCTTCATCATCTTTAGTATGCCACGGGTACCCATGTCTTTACCGGCAAGCATGGCGCTTGCCTTATCAAATATCTTGTCAGCATTTGCAGGAGAGAGGAGATCGAAAATAGCGAAATGCCTTGCAAGTTCAAGATGAGTCCAGTGATACAAAGGGTTACAAAGGGTGTAGGGAACAGTTTCAGCCCATTTAAGGAACTTTTCCCTGTAGCTTTTATTACCTGTGCAGTATGCTTCGTTTACTCCATGGGTGCGCATGGCCCTCCACTTGTAATGATCACCTGCAAGCCATGCCTCTCCGAGGTCCTGAAAGTGATAATCCTCTGCTATCATAGCAGGAGACAGGTGACAGTGAAAATCTATTATTGGAAGCTTGCTGGCATAATCATGGTATAACTGCCTGGCTTTTTTGCCTTCCAATGCAAAGTCTTCATTTATAAAGTGTCCCATTGTATTGTGTATTGTCGTTAACGAACACGAATATACAATTGCTAGTGAATTATTGCAAATATAAATGGAGAAATACCAATATGCCTGTCAAAACGTTTATCCTAAGTAAAGAACGGCACTACTTATAACAAGATGATTCTTATTTGTCCAATTACTTGACAGTACTATATCCGGCGATGCATGAATATACCGGTTGTGTTGACCCTTTATTCCTGTATTTGTTTTGTTTTGCTTGAAAATGTCTTTCGGTTTAGTTTCCTTTGTGATAAATCCTAATTGTATGGACCATCATCACCATATCCATAGAAGAGAAAATGAAGAGGATATGAAAGGGGTTAGAAGGCGCATGATCGGTGCTTTCCTGCTAAACTTCTTTTTTACAATTATTGAGTTTATTGCCGGTGCCATGACTAACTCCATGGCAATACTCTCAGATGCGGTCCATGATCTTGGAGATACGATTGCCATCAGCAGCGCACTTTGGCTTGAAAAGAAGGCTTCAAAGACAAGGGACAATAAATACACATATGGATATAGAAGGTATTCTACACTTGGGGCTTTGTTGACTAGTGGCATTCTGGTTATTGGCTGTGTACTGATCCTCTATGAATCCATTCCTAGGCTGTTCTACCCAGAAGAGGTAATGGCTGAAGGTATGCTATGGATGGCAATACTTGGCATAGTGTTTAATGGCCTGGCAGCCTTGAGGTTAAGTGGAGGAGGAAAGTCGCTAAACAGCAGGTCTGTTATGTTACACATGCTTGAGGATGTGCTTGGATGGGTGGCTGTTCTTATTGGCTCTTTAATAATTTACTATACATCCTGGTACTGGATAGATCCATTGTTGTCAATAGGGGTATCAATATTTATACTTGTGAATGTAATAAGGAACCTAAGGGCAATTCTAAATGTGTTCCTTCAGACCTCCCCAAGTGATTTTGACAGGGAGGGAATGGAAAAGGAACTCCTTACACTAGACAAGGTCAAAAGTATTCATGATACTCATGTATGGAGTCTGGATGGTTCTTTCAATGTTTTGAGTATACACCTTGTTGTACAATCAGACGTGACCGTGGCAGAACAGATTGAGATTCGTACCAAGGCTAATAGGATAATACGAAGTTATGGAGTGGATCATCCAACGATAGCCCTGGAGTTTGATGGTGAAGACTGTTCTCAGTGCTGTTAAGAAGATATTAAGACGTTTTGCTGTAGAGGATAAAGGAGTAGTGCAAGCTGAAAAGCAAAGACCTGGAGCAACAAACATTACATGCCTTATAAAAAGAAAACAGGCTACCGGAAGGTAGCCTGTTTTTCATATCCGATCAACAAGAATTAACGGTGGTATCCGCCGCCGCCTCTTCTGTCGCTGCCATAGCCTCCGCTTCTTTGATTTCCGGAAGGACGACGTCTTTCTCCACCGCCACCTCCTTCTTTTCTCTCTACAGACTTATTGACCACGATAGTACGTCCGCCAACTTGTG
>CAYNFX010000094.1:0-7160 GCA_964396555.1 uncultured Alkaliflexus sp. | reverse complement strand
AATGCTTTTCAATCTGTTTTTTTAAATACTTTTACCGCCATAAACATACCTATATGGGAAAAACTGATTTCAGTTTTAAAGACGAAAAGACTGGCATTAAGGCAAAAAAGATTTTGCTTTATATTACTACTGTACTTCAAAACCATAATATAGAGTACTTCTTAGAAGGAGGGACCTTACTTGGGATAGTGCGTGATGGGAGATTACTTGAATGGGATCACGATATAGATCTTTCTGTCAATCAAGGGGAGCTTGAAAAACTACTAAGACTAAAATGGTTCTTTGCCTTTAGGGGCTTTAAATTCACAATAAGAAAGAACCCAAAGCAAAAAGGACCTTTTAAAGCAGGGGATATTCTGGTAATCAAAATTAAACCCATAATTGACTACCTCCTTCAAATTATCAGAATGCACAATACACCTCACTATCCAGTTTGTGACATATTCATTAAGTATTATGATAATGGCCACTATTACTGGCATGCCAAGAACAAAATAATGAGGGTAAAAAGCCATTACTACGAAAGCCATGACCTGGTTGCCTATGGCGATGTAAAACTATATGCTCCAGCAAGTCATAAAGAATATCTGACCGAGAAATATGGTAACTGGGCGGTTCCTGTCAAAACATGGGATTGCGCAGTAGATGAGAAAACAATCTGGACTCCTGAATCAGGGGCTGTAAAATAGGCTGCCTTACAAAAATCCTTGCTGTTTATCAAAAAAAATATTAACCTTATGTAAAATTGTGCTCAGGGATTAAACCAATCAGTATATTTATAATCTTAGTGTTGAGGTCTATTTTGTTTGATTCAGGATGGAACAAAAATTTACATACCACTTTGATGTGGAAACTGGTATCTTATATAAAACATACTATGGGGCCATCACGATAGATGACATTAATTCCTCATGGGAATATGCGATACGTGAAGGTGTTATACCTCCGGAAACACGCGGTTTTGTACTTGACTACAGAGAGGCCCATTTTGATATTCCACTCGGAAGACACCATGAAATAGCAGATTTTTACAAGAATCATATCGATGTCTTCGGAGGCTTCAAAATTGCAATCATTACCGATAATTCTAAGGATATTGTTATACCCGTACTTGTTGAAATGCTTGATGAGGGTTATGTCTCCAGACCCTTCACTACTGTAGAGGCAGCTGTTGAATGGATTATGATTGACGCACCTAACATAAAAAAAAAAGACAATAATGAACTTACCAAAACAAACGACTTAATTGGCGAGAGCGCTTCTGAATAGTTTGTTGTTTATTCTCCCCTTTATTTGAATATCTTTGTCGCTACAGCTTATTATGTTATCAAAAAGAGCGACACAAAATGCCCCTTAATCTTGAATCCAAAATAAAAGAAAGTCTTGCTTCTCAAGGTGCAACCTTTGTCTGCTTTGTAGACCTATCTTCTTTACCGGAAGCAATGACATTGGGCTTTCCACGCGCTATCCTATTCGGGATTCCACTTACTCCAGATTATCTGAAAAAAGTAATCAATACTCCCGATTACGTTGATATAATCAAAAGAAACAAGACTATTGATTCCGATGAGTTTCATCTGACAGAAGAAAAAACTGATGCTATGGCAGATCTTCTTGCTGCAGACTTAAATGCGCAAGGATGGAGAGCATTCTCACAATCTGAGAAAAATCTGACAAATACAGGACTATACAACATTGAAAGTAAAAGGAGTCCACTCCCCCACAAGACTATAGCAAGGATAGCAGGACTTGGAAGAATAGGTAAAAATAATCTTTTGATAAATGACCGTTACGGATGTGCCCTAAGTATGTGCAGCGTATTAACAGATGCTCCGCTGGATACCAACATGCTGCTTTCGCTACCTGAATCAGCAAGTTGTGGCTCCTGTACGATTTGTATAGATGCCTGCAAGACCGGTGCACTTCGTGGTAACACCTGGCTACCAGATAGGGACAGAGATGAAATAATCAATACCCAGGCATGCACAACATGTCTTCTATGTATGGTTCTATGCCCATGGAGCATTAAATACATGAAGCAAAAGCTATCCTGATATTAGTACTTCTTCAAAAATCTCCTCTAAACAAAATCTTAAATTTTGTTTACTATCAACTTGTGCAATTATGTAAAGTATTGATAATAACGTTTTTTCGAAACCTATATTGCTAATTTTCGTTAAAACAAACACAAAACACTAAACCACCATAATCAGCATTTGGATATGAAGAGTAATACTAATCGTCTAATGAGAGTTGTTTTCTTCCTTGCTGTTATGCTAGCATCAGTCTTACCTGTCTTTGGACAGACTGAAGATATAGTTTTTGACAAACTTACAATCAGAGATGGCTTGTCCCAATCAACGGTAACGTCAATCCTTCAGGATAGAAACGGATTCATGTGGTTTGCTACCTATGGAGGAGTAAACAAATTCGACGGGTATTCATTTACTGTTTTTCAGTACGATGAAAACAATGAAAATAGCATAGGCAACAACAACAATGAATTACTGTTTGAGGACAGCGAAGGGTATATCTGGGTAGTCAATAACGGAGACGGCATGGAACGCTATGATCCTGAAACAGACTCTTTTTTAAGGATAAGGCATGACCCTGCCGACCCCAACAGCATCTATTCAAGAACTGTTCATCATATAATTGAAGACAGCCGGGGTGACATTTGGGTATGTACTCAGGGAGCTCTTAATCGCCTTATCAGAGATGAAGACAAATCTAAGGTCCGCTTCGAACAATATCCAAACCCAAATGGAGATACATTCACCCGGATGCTTGAAGACTCCAAAGGCAATTTCATTCTTCTCGGTAGTCACCTGACTTATTTTGACCGTGATACTAAAAAATTCAGGGAGGATATCGCTGTACCTGCAACCAGAGCAATATCTGTGGCTGAAGACAGAAAAGGGGATATATATGTAGGTACATTTACCAGAGGTGTCTATAAACTTATCTGGAATAAGAGAACTTCTTCATATGTTTTGGCAGATAATCCGGGAATCAACCCTACCCCCAATAACAGAAGCTATATTACAATTGATGAATTTGAAAATATCTGGGTAGGAACTGAAACTCGGGGCTTGTTCAAGTATGATCCCAAAACCGGAGAAGTCCGCAACTTCCTTCCCGACAAATTTGACCCGGGAGCCCTTGGTGATGCCAATATCTATTCGGTTTTCATAGACAGGACAGGTGTCCTTTGGGCTGGGACCTTCAGCCAGGGAGTATCCAAAGCTGACCTCTACAGAAAGGATTTCGGTCACTTGGTCTATATCCCCGGGAATAAAAACACATTGAGTGGCAACGCAATTTCAGGCATCACTGGCATCAGAGCTGATGAGCTTTGGGTCAGCACCAGAGACGGTCAGGCTCTTGACAGGCTGGTATTTGACAGAAATGGCAAATACAAAGTCTACCACTACCTTGATAATCCCAAAGAAATCAATATTATAAATAATAGCTGCCTTTCTCTTGTTCAAAGAAAAAACGGAGAAGTGTGGGTCGGAACTCAGGGGTATATGATCAGAATAAAGCCTGAACCAGCAGGTTCAGGCCTCAAGCCGGATGTCAAGCGCTACGATATGCAAGGATGGACCTTCTCCTTGTATGAAGACAGCCGCGGAACACTCTGGGGTGGTACCTGGGGCTCCGGTCTATGGAGATTTAACGATGAAAGCGATTCTTTTGACTATTATGTAACTGATGGTTCAAATCCAAATAGCCTGGGTGATAACATAGTATGGTCTATGGGTGAGGATTCATATGGAAACCTCTGGATCGGCGGTCACTCAAATGGATTAAGTATTATCCCAAGGGAAGATGTAAACAAGAAAAACCCACGTTTTTTCATCTTCAACCAGATAAAAGAAGATCCAAGCTCTGTTAGCAACAATACTATAAACTCAATCTATTGCGATCCGGACGGAAATATGTGGTTGGGTACAGGTAGAGGTCTGAACAAATGGAACTACAATGCAGCTGTCATCGAAAGGATAACTGACAAGACAAAACTGGAGTTCGAGAAATTCTTTAAGGAGGACGGACTGCCTGCAGATGGAGTTCTGGGTATTGTTAGAGATAAGTCAGGTAATCTGTGGCTAAGCTCAACAAACGGCTTATGCTGCTTTGATGTCACCAGGGGGACTTACAACAACTTTACCGAAAGCGATGGTCTGCAAAGCAATGAGTTCAGAGAAAACGCCTATTTCATCAACTCAGAAGGAAAGGTCTTCTTTGGTGGAACCAATGGACTCAATGCATTCTATCCAGAAGACATCAAGCCCAATCCCTTCCTTCCGAAGGTTGTGATTACACGACTTGATATCTTCAATAAGGAAGTAAAGCCCGGTCAGAAGATTAACGGAGATCTTATCCTGTCTAACCCGATACACTCAACAGACAGGATCTCGATTTCCCACAAAAACAATATGGTTACCATTCACTTTGCAGCACTTCACTATGCAAAGCCCTCCAGTAACCAATATGCCTATTATCTTGAAAATTTCGAGGACGATTGGAACTACACATCCAACCGTCAGGCAACATATACAAACCTGGATCCTGGAACCTATACTTTCAGAGTAAAGGCAACTAACAACGACGGAGTGTGGAACGATGAGGGTATTAACCTGATAATAGAGGTTCGTCCACCCTGGTGGCGTACCTGGTGGTTCAGGATACTGCTTCTTCTTGTTATTGGTGCTGTCGTTTACCGCTATATAACCTATAAGACTGAACGTCTGAAGGAAAACCAGAGAATCCTTGAAGAACGTGTTAGAGAAGCCACTCAAAAGGTCAATGTTCAAAACGAAAAACTTAAAGAAGCACAGGCTAAGCTTGCCGTTATTATTGATGATGTTAAACAACAACTGGGTAAAGCCTCCGAAGAATTGCTGGATGCGAGTAACAGTCAGGCATCATCAGCAGAGGAAATTTCGGCTTCAATGGAGGAGATCACTAGCGAAATGAACGAGAATGCCAGTAGTATGTTTGAAATGATGCAGAAGGTTAAGGACGTAGAACAGGAAACTATCTCAAGTGTGAAAATCGTCTCTGAAACCCTAAACTCAATAAATCAAATTTCTGAAAGCATTCGTTTCGTATCAGGTTTTGCAAGGACTACCAACCTGCTTTCAATCAATGCTGCTATTGAAGCTGCAAGGGCAGGGGAACATGGACGCAGCTTTGCAGTTGTTGCAAACGAGGTCAAGAAATTAGCCGACCAGTCTTCCGAGATAGCCAAGCACATACTTAAGCTCTCAGAAGAGGGTCAAAAACTGTCGGAGAATGCTAATGAGAAGATTAACAGACTTAATAGTGTAATGACTCAGATGGTATCAGTAATTGCTAATGTGAACCAGTCAATTCAGGTTCAAACCTTAGAAGCAAATAATGTTAGTCTGGCCATAGCTCAAATGTCCAACTATATTGCAAATACATCTGAACTTGCTGAAAACCTTGATTCCGCAATACGCTCACTGTCGGTAGATACAACACATGAGTAACCAATCGACCAGGTATATCAGGAATCTGAGTCCCATAAAACAAAAGGGCTGCCTACAGGCAGTCCCTTTTTATATAATTACAAAGAATTGGTATTTATTGCTGGGGCTTATAATTTCCAACCCATAGCACAATATTCAATCTGGGTTACCCCTATCTGATCTGATAGTAAGATCTGTACCAGTCAACAAACTTGCCAACACCCTCTTTAATGCCTGTAACCGGCTTATAACCAAAGTCCTTGAAAGATTCTGCAATATCAGCGCAGGTGAACACTACATCCCCTGACTGCATGGGTTTTAGATCTATCAAAGCCTTCCTGCCCAGAGCTTCTTCAATAGCTTCAATCAGCTGCGATATCTTAAGAGGTTTGTTGTTGCCAAGATTGTAAACCTTGTATTGTGGGAGCTTATCGACCGTCTCAACCAGACTTACAACACCATTACATATATCGTCAATGTAAGTGAAGTCACGTACCATCTCGCCGTTGTTGAAAACTGGAATAAGCTCTCCTCTTAGTATTTTCTTGGTAAACGAAAAGTAGGCCATGTCGGGTCGACCCCAGGGTCCATAAACTGAAAAAAAGCGTAAACCGATTGCCTGAATACCAAACTGGCGTGTATAACTATAGGCAATCAGTTCATTGCTCTTCTTGGTAGCTGCATATAAGGACTCTGGATGGTCTGTATCCCCAGCTTCAGAAAATGAACCACCAACACGATTGCCGTAAACCGAACTTGAAGAAGCATACAGGAAGTGGCTGACCCTGTTCTGACGACTGGCCTCAAGCACATTCAGGAACCCAACTATATTACTCTCTATGTACTTGTGGGGTGCGTCAATACTATACCTTACACCCGGCTGTGCTGCCAGATGTATTACCATATCGAAATTCCCGGAAGCAAACAAGGATTCAATGTCTGAACGGTTACAGACATCCATCTCTGAAAAGCTAAACATCCTGTACGGACTTAGCAACTCAACACGATCCTGTTTCAATCTTGTCGAATAATATCCGCTAATTGAATCAACTCCGGTAACTTCATGACCTTTACCAAGCAATTGCCTGCTCAGATGAAAACCTATAAATCCTGCTGCACCGGTAACTAGTATTTTCATAATTATCTTGTCTTAATCCTTTGTGCCGATGCTTTGGTAATCTCCACCAGATAATCCTCTAGATTATCTAGCATTGCCTTCTCGGAATAGTTGGTTCTGACTTTCTCTCTTGCAGCACTACCCAACTCCTCCCTAAAAGCCTGGTCACTACCTGCTCTCAACAGACCTACATAGAGTGACTCCGGATTTCGGGCCTCAACAAGTATGCCATCAACACCATCCTCTATAAGTTCAGTACTACCATTGACTGCTGTGGCAACACAACATTTGCCAACACCCATGGCTTCCATAACTGCATTGGGCATCCCCTCATAAAATGAAGGCATAACAAAGACATCTGCTCCTAATACATAGGGAAGCACTTTGTCAACAAAACCTATGAAGTGGAAACGGTCGTCAAGACCTTCTGCTCTGACCTGCCTCCTCAACTCCTTCTCTTTCTTGCCTTTGCCAGCTATAAAAAAATACCAGTTATGACCCTCGGCTACTCCCTTTGCTGCTGCCTTTATCAACACGTCGAAGCCCTT
>CAYNFX010000093.1:0-7244 GCA_964396555.1 uncultured Alkaliflexus sp. | reverse complement strand
GAAGTATAGAGGAGCCAGTCAAACATCTTAAATCCCATTGCATCATCCTCATCATGACCTGTGTATAGGAACACAGTATCATTGTGCAGCATCGGCGACGGGTCGGCTGTATATTTTGTAGAAATTATTGGTCTTTGGGGAGGGATGGAATGTTGGGCATTTAAACCAACAAAGAAACCTCCAAATACAAACCCTGCAAGGATAGCAATCCTACTTCTTCTCATCGTATCAGTATTTATTAATTAGAAATGTGAATAACAAAACATTCTGAAACAACAGGTGCGTCAGAAGGAAAATAAGTCCATGGAATCGAGCGATCCCATGGACTTACTAGAAATTACAACTCCCTTTTTGAAGGAGACTCGTTCATAAACAGATAGGATGGCTTATATCCTCCAAAATCTACAACGATTTTCTCGAATACAATACCCGGGTCAAGGGGAGAAAGGGTAAGGATATGAGTTCCGTCTTCTGAAGCAGGAACTTCAAGCTCCACCTTCTTTTCTACCACGCGGCTTGCTACCGTAGGGTAGAAAATAGAATAGATGTTCTCGGGTTTTTCGTTAAGGTCTGAGTTAAAATTGACAGTAACGGCTTCTCCTCCGTCAAGTGCTACGTTGTACCTGTGTCCGTCAAGGTTCCTGAAAGCCAATGTAGATTTAACTACCACACGAACAGTAACCTTTGTGACACCTTCGGGCAACTTCATCTTATAGGAAAGTGCAGCTCCATCAGTGTTTTTTGTATAAGGCATCAGTGCCATACCACTAAGCGTGCGTCCCATATATGGAATGCAAGTCCACTCGGTTTCCGGAGCGTTAACAGCCTTGAAATAGTGTTCGGCCTCAATGGCTACATAGCCGTTGGAAGGTTCAAACACATAGCTACCCACGGCCTTTTCAGGCTCGGATATTCGGTAAATCTCAGGTAACTTGTCAGCTGGGAAATTATCATTCCAGGTAGTATAACCAATCTTCTTCTGGGTCATCATACCATCCCACTTACCACCCGACATAACCTTGTTGTAGTCGTATCCCAGTTCGGCATCCCTCTTGAAAGTACGCTCAACATTGTCGGCCCAGAAGTTGGCTGCAGCATTGTTTTCTGCATACAGCTTATGGTTCATCGCCTGTGAATAATACATTTCATAAAGGTTGGCCATAGCCTGAACCGGATATAGAATAATCTGCTTGTAGGCATCCTTGTATTCCGGCTTGAGAGTCAGATACTGACGCAGAGCCTCAGCTTCAAGCTTGATAAACTCATCCACAACTTGCTTCCACTCACCTGTTTCCAGGTTGTATGTACGCCTGTCTAGCATTTCAGGAGTCACCCTTCCGGCATACTTGCTGTACAGGTTAAGGATGCGCGCAGCTTCCTTAGCCTGATCTTCACCAAACTGTTGGGCACTGAAGTTCTTGACATGATCAAGCAGGTTGTCAACTGTATAGCTTTTCGGATCCCATGCCATGTCGAGGAACAGTGTGATAGGATACTCCATTGGTTTAAGGTCACCAACATTGAGCACCCACAACTTATCTACCCCGTAATCGTATGTCAGTTGAAGCTGTTCCCACATATTTTGCACAGGAGTAACATTAAGCCACTTTGTATTACGTGGAGCTCCTACATAGTCAACGTGATAGTACAAACCCCAACCACCGGGATGCTTGCGCTCCTCAGCATTGGGCAGACGACGCACATTACCCCAGTTGTCATCACATAGCAGAATAATTACATCATCCGGCACACGCATACCATTATCGTAGTAGTCCAGCACCTCCTTATACAAGGCCCATAATTGAGGAGTCTCACTTGCTGGGCGTCCTGTAACATCTTCGATAATTGCCCTCTGATTCCTTACAATGCGTTCCAGCAATTGAACATCAGTCTCGTCTGACATGGCTTCGTCACCGTCACCACGCATACCAATAGTGATGATATCATCCTTGCCTTTTACACGCTCAATACCCTCACGAAAGAATTTGTCAATCCTGTCCTGATTGGTCTTATAGTTCCATACACCATTACCATCCCTATCGCGTACCCATTCCTGATGGTTGCGAGCCATCGGCTCATGGTGAGATGTTCCGATTACCACACCCATTTCATGAGCCAAATTACTGTTCATCGGGTCATCAGCATAGAAAGCCCAGCCCCACATAGCAGGCCACAGGTAGTTGCCCTTAAGGCGAAGGATCAATTCAAATACTCTTTCATAAAAGTCACGTCCACCGAAATCAGTACCGTAATAGTTTTTTACCCATCCGGTAAGACAGGGAGCTTCGTCGTTAAGAAAGATCCCTCTGTACTGAACCTTTGGAGAGTCCTGCAGATAAAGTCCTTCGCTGACAAACAGCGAAGGACTTTTACTAACAGGGACATCAGCCCACCAATACCATGGTGAAACCCCAATATTTTCAGAAACATCATAAACTCCATAGATAGTGCCTCTACGGTCACTACCGGCAATTACCAGATTACCGTCAACGGTCTGGATAATATATGCTTCCCACTTACCATTGATCGCTGAAACATCCAGTTTGCCGGCATCAACAAGCTGATCAATAAGTTTGCTTGAACCTAGTGTTCCTACCAATATAGCACCCTTAGGGGCCTTTACCTTTTGAACAACTTTTGGCCTGGCACCGCTTACATTCGCAATATCACCTGCAAGAGAGGTTACAGCCCTTAAGACACCCGGCTGATCGGCAGGATCCACGTAAATAGGAGCAGCCTTTCCTCCTGCAGCAATCTCAAAGGAGGCACCTGACTTCTCTTTTGTGATGTACTGCTGTCCCTGCTTATGTAATGCCCTTGCAAACAGTCCGCTTGCAGGAATCAGTAACATAAAACCAAGTAGTATACATCTCAATTCTCTTCTCATCACCAATAACGTTTGTATATTCTAAAATTATGCTCTCCTTTAAAAGGAAACTGATCTTAAAGATTCTTCTTGTTGACAGTCCAGACTTCTGAGCTTTCAAGGCCACAAGGACTTCCGGTAAACAAGCTTCCGGCTTCCTCATCACCCTTTAGCTGCCATTTGTACCATGCTGTGGCAACAACTGCAAATTCACCACCATGAGGCTGACGGTAAGTACCACCGTGACCTACGTCCATATTGGCTACGAATACTGGAACATGGTTGATTCTTTCGAAGTCATCCATACCATTGTTGTATGCGATATCGCTTTCACCACCGAGCAAGTACAGTACAGGAGTATGAATTTTCTCAAGTTGATCCTTAGTAAGCCCCGGCATTCCACCCATTCCTGCATCTGGTGAAGGCAGAATACCACTATTGAAAACACCGATAGTTGTCAATCTTGGATCAGCTGCAACTTCAAGAGTTTGAAGGCCACCGCAGGACATACCACTTACAGCAATTTTCTCAACATCAACCTTGTTGTAGAAAGGACTATTTTCATCACTGTTTTGTGCTATAATCCAGTCAATAGCATCAAGCAGCTGCTGGGAAGTAGACCTATCATATGTAGGTTGTTCTTCAGTTTCCGGCATTGGTCCGTTTGCAATCACGATAAATCCGTGAGAAGCAACTTCTGAAAGGAAGTTAAGGTGCTCCCATGGTGAATTTGCACAAGCACCGTTACCCCATGCGATAACGGGGAGCTTCTCCTCACTGCCGAAGGGTGTTAGATCAGCGGGCCTGAATATAGTATTTGATGGAAGAGTGCTATCGGTATACATAATAGCGCTGTATAATCCGGTTCCACCGTCTTCAACAACCTTGTAATTGGCTGGCATTACAGGTTCAACTGGCTCATTACTCTTTTGAGTTTTGGATGCACAGGCTGCCATTACAGAAATCACGAGCACACCAGACAGCATCACTTTCATGAGATTAAGTAAGGAACTTTTCATATTCTGTATTATTTAGAGTTCATAAGTGAAAGCATCATTTCAGCATATCTCTTACCAAGCATTCTATACCCTTCAGCAGAGAAGTGCAGACCATCAGGCATACCGGGGCATCCTTCTGAAGACACGACATGGGCGTTAGGAATTGCCTCAGGAAGTGTAGCAATAAACTCATTGAATGGAGCGCATCTGCCACCAAACTCAGCACTAAGCAGTTCGCCAGCAATCAACGGAGTTTCTTCAGCCTTCAGGTTAAGATCTGCCAACAGATTATTGTAAATATCACTTACTTTCTTAGTCCATAGTGAGTCATTAGGATTGGACTCTCCCTGGTGCAACAAAATACCTTTGATAACACCACCATCAGCCTGAGCTTGCTTGGCGAGCTCGACAAGTCTGCCATATGGATTGCCCCCGTAGTTATTGATCCAGTTAAGCATCCAAAATGGAGCAGTTTCCACGTAGGAAGCATAGTTTTCCTTGTCAAAAAGCTCTATTCTGCATCCTCCCACAGATACATTGATTACACCTACCTTGATGTGTTCTGGAAGGTTTTCAACCATTGTACGTCCGAAATAATCAGCTGGCGAAAGGCCTGAATTACAGTCGCTAATTGGCGGGGTAGCAGTATACCACTTACCCATTTCCCTTCCCAGGTCTGGACAATCCATAGTACTCATTACCTGGAAGCGGGCATCAACTACTGAATCCTGAGCTTCAGCAGGAGTAGCACCTTGCATGTTCGATTGACCGAAACAGAGGTAAACGTGCAGTTCAGGTTCCGGTGTGTTGGAACGGCAGCCAAAGAGGAATAAGCCGCCAATCAATAGGAATTTAAGCTTTGCAATCATAAGGAAAAATTTACAAAATCAGAATGAAAAATTATTGTAGATAAATGAGTCAAAAACGGGAAGGTACAAAAATCCCAATCCCGGCAGACTACTTCACAAGATAAGGGTTTTCCCTTAAAATCAATAAAAAAAAATCAATGTGCTCAGGACCTTTAGGTCCTGAGACACATTGATCTATCTTATGAAAGGATGTTAGTTCTTCTCAAAAACGACCTTGTAAGTTTTTACAACGCCGTTGTAATCAAATACCACTTCAGCAACACCATCTACAGATTCTGCCTGAGTGACACTTATTATCACATTCTTATCATCGCATGAAGCAGTTACCTTTGGCTTCTTAGTGCCTTCAACAGTAGCTTTGACTTCATACAAACCGTAATGAGTCAAACCATTGAAATCGGTTGACCTTACAGGAGTTTTGGGCAGTTCAATTTCACTACCGTTGACAGAGATGCTGACTTGTGGAACAACAGGTCTTTCGATAGCCTTGAATTTAGAGCTAAAGCCAAGTCCTTCAATTTCGCAAAGTTCTTCTTCAGTCTCAGCTTCAGCAACTAGATAGATTGCATGTTTCTTGTCAAGGTTGTCAACAAACTGTGCAACATCAACAGTAAACTTAGTCAATTCCTTCGCAGCATTCTCGGCAACTATTATCTCGCCGATCTTTGTTCCCTTCCATGTCTCATTAGCCCATGGACCGTCAAGCCAGATATTAATCTTGAATGACTTGGCAGTACGAGGTGTAAGAAAGAGGTTGAAAGCAGTTTCATTACCTTCCTTCGTTCCTTCAAAGGCCTTAAGACCCTTGGTATCTTGATCAAGACCTCCGAAACCGAAGTATTTGTAACCAATGATGTGTCCATTCCTTACCTTTTCAATAGGCATATGGTTATCCCATATATCCCATGAGTCACCTTGAATACTTACGTCAGAAAGGTAGGCGGCATAACCGGCTGAATAATATCTGTAAGGATCCAGACCGAAAATATGAAAACCTTCAGAAGTAACTTCAGCACCAGTATAAGTATTACCATTATTGTCTTTAGCTACCCAGGTATTGTCTTCAGAGTATGGATCAAAGCCTGTAATAACAACCTTTCCACCATCAGCAACAGAAGTTTCATCCCACTCAACCTTTACAGGAGCCACAACGGCCTGACGAGCAAACCCAAAATTACGTGGTGGCCTGTGATAGAACACATACCATTGGTCGTTGATTTGTTGAAGACTACCGTGAGTATTGTGTCCACCGTTGGTAGTTAGCAGACCACTTCCATCTTCATTTACAACGATACCACGTGAATCAACCAATACACCACCTGCCTTCCATGGACCTAGCGGAGAATCAGCGTATGCATATCTCAAAGTAGAGTTACTGCTTGGCATACCATAGTCAGGTCCCGAATAACCGCTAAATACAGTAACAAACTTATTACCTACCTGACGGATAGAAGAAGCTTCAAAAAAGTTGAAGCCCTTTGGATCCTGACCTGGGAACAGGCTTGGATATTCAGTACCTTCCGGATCCCTGATTTCACCATACCTTGTACTTGCAGGCAGGAAGCGACCAATAATCTCTGTACCTGGACGAAGTGAATACATGGTATTTTGATCAAGCTGAGCAGCCAATGATCTTTGAAAACCCCAGTAGCCATATGCCCTGAAACCAATTTCATAATCCGGATCATCTGGATCAGTAACATATTCTACGAAGATAGCAGGGTCAAACCCAAGAATACTGCCATCAACAGTTCTGCTTCCATCTTCAGTCAGGTTAATTGGAGTAAATGGTCCATCAGGACGACTACCCTTTGCAACCATAGGTTCCCTGTTGGGACCACGACTGTGTGGATACAGATAATATTCTTTTGTTCCATCTTTACGTATTACCTCTACCAGGTCAGGAGCATACATTACGTCCCATTTACCATCATGCTCATAGGTAAAGATTGGGCCTTCATCCCTCCACTGGGTAAGATCTTCCACGGGGGCTGACCACATTCTGATGTCAGGACCACAATAGCTTGTATATCTCAGATCGTGAGATCCAATGATATAGGCCCTGAACTTGCCTGGGTTGTCAGGATCTTCGAAAACCCTGGGCTCACCGTCAGGAAGGTGTTCCCACAATGGCAGATATGGATTACCCGGCATTGTATGAACGAAGCGTTCCGACACCGGCTTTTGCCCGCCGTCGTAGCTCTCAACCTGTCCTGAATTGCATCCGGTGGTACTGAACGCTAGAGCAGCCCCAAGAAGGACAACTCCGGAACTTTTAACCATGTTACCGATACTACTCATAAGATTTTTAGTTAATAATTAAAGAAAATTCCTCTACTAAATACGTAAAGCATACAAAGCTACATCTTTTTGTTTAGCAAAAAAAGGGGCAAGGCACTGGTATCCCTTGCCCCTTTCGGAAAGCAAATACTTAATTACTTTCCGGCCAGCCCGTCAGCAAAACCTGCATATGTGTGCTTACGCTTGGTATTTTGTGACCAGAGACCAGTC
>CAYNFX010000092.1:0-7249 GCA_964396555.1 uncultured Alkaliflexus sp. | reverse complement strand
GAAAGCCTGTCTAGAAACTCCTGGGGGTTAGTGTCGGGGTACAGATATCCGATCAGTCTTACGAAGGATGCTTCATTCCTTAGGCGGTTGAAGACGGCTTGGATCTCATGATCCTCGTACGGTCTGATGGACTCGAAATCGGGACGATTTTTTTCCTCCATTACACTTTTAGATGGTTCCGGGCAAAATTACATTAAACAAACAAGTTTATAAAATTAAACGTCTTAAAAAGAATTACAACCTTTTGTATCGTGTTGACGTACAAGATTTGAATAAAAAGGTTAACTTAGTTTAAGACCTGATTTTCCTGTTTAGCCTTAACATCATTAACACTTTCGTCATGAAAAGAATAATGGTCGCTGTCGATTTTTCGGATATCTCCGTTTTTGCAGTTGATGTTGCTGCCCATGTTGCCAACTTTCTGAAGACCAAGCTGCGCCTTGTGCACGTCAGGACTGGTAAGCAGTATTTTCCCGAGTTTGCCAAAAACAATCCCCAGTTTTCAATCGAGGATGACGATGCGTCCTACATGGAGTTTCTTGTAAATCGCGCAAAACGCATTTATAAGGTAGAAAGCGGAGAGGTGGACTATAAGTTCAGACAGGGTAACGTGGTCAAGGAGATCACCAATCAGGCTCACTATGATGATTCAATAGTAATAATTTGCGGTACTCACGGTGTCTCAGGTTTTGAAGACCGTTGGATAGGAAGTAACGCTTATCGTCTGGTATCAAGTGCACCTTGTCCGGTCATTGCTATTCGTAAGGAGATCCCATTTGACGTTCGCCAAAAGATATTGATTCCAATAGACTATGAAAGGGTTAGTCGTAGGATAGTGCCTCATGTTGCAGGTTTTGCCAAGGCTATTAATGCACAGATATTGGTAGTAGGTGTAGGACAAAAGAAAAGATGGGTGATGCCCGGTCAATTATCGGCCTTCGTTCATCAGGTAGATCGCTTCCTGCGCAAGAACAATTTCATGGATTACGAAACTGCCATGATTGACGGGACCGAGGGGCCCCGTCAGTTGCTAGACTTTGCAAAAGCTCATGATGTTACTATGATAGCTCTGCCTGTAAGGAAGACCGGCAACCCGTTTACTACGGTGTTCTTTCCCTTTGCCAACGAGTTGCTTAATATGTCCGACCTACCTGTAATCGCTGTACCTGAATACGATTCGCGGGGACTAGTTTTTTACAAATAGGCAGGTCATATTTGAAAAATTACCTACCTTTGCAGGGAAGCTTATAAACATCAATTACATGAGAAAAGCTTTTCTGTTATTGTTATTGCTCGTAGGGATGGCTGCGTTTGCACAGACATCACCCGTCGACAAGGTTAAGAGTCGTTCCGCAGGTGATGGGCAAATCACTATCAGACAGTCGCCCGATGTTGAGAGAAGCATCAACGACTATGTGGTTGCCAACAGTCGCCTGGGTGGTGTGGAGGGTTACAGAATTCAGATCTATTCGGGTACTGGCACTAACTCCAAACAGGAGGCCCAGGACGTTAGATCAAAATTCCTTAACCAGTTTCCCGATGAGAAGGTCTTTGTAGAATACAGTGCCCCATTTATGAGAGTTAGGGCCGGAAGTTTCAGACACAAACACGAAGCTCTGTCTTTACTCAGAAAAGTTAAGGCAAGTTTTCCATCGAGTTATATTGTGCGGGACCCATCAATCCCATTCAGTGAGTTTTAATATAAGAACCCGTCTCTGTGAGGAGACGGGTTTTGATTTTTATAGTAAATTTGTCCCGCACTTAGTTTTCTAAAGGTTATCAGACGACAGTATGAGTGATCAGATCAAACACGAATGTGGTATTGTTTTAATCAGGTTGCTAAAGCCCCTGCAATATTATAAGGATAAGTACGGATCCTGGAGGTACGGACTCGATAAGCTCTATCTGCTTATGGAGAAACAACACAACCGAGGACAGGATGGAGCAGGTGTAGTTTCCCTCAAGTTAGACCAACCCTCTGGTATGAAGTACTTGTTCAGGGAGCGATCCAACCAGAAAAACCCGATTCAGGAGGTCTTTGCCAATATTTACAATAATTTCGAGTATGAGAGTGATCATCGCCCGGAACTATTTGAAGATCCTGACTGGGCAAAGGCTAATATGCCCTTTGCCGGAGAACTGTATATGGGTCACCTTAGATATGGAACCTTTGGAAACAGTTCTATAGAGTATGTTCATCCCGTAATGCGGGAAAACAACTGGCGTTCTCGCAATCTGGTGCTGGCGGGCAACTTCAATCTGACCAATACCGACGAGATATTTAATGCTCTTGTTGAACTGGGACAGCATCCCAAGGATTATACTGATACTGTTTCAATACTTGAGAACGTAGGACATTTTCTGGATGAGGAAAACGAACTTGTGTTCCGCAAATACAAGAACGAAGGTTATTCCAACCGCGAGATATCATATCTTATAGAGCGGGACCTTGATATTAGGAAGATACTTGAACGTTCAAGCAAACGTTGGGACGGTGGTTATGTTATATGCGGAATGCTTGGACACGGCGACGCATTCGTGACCCGTGACCCACACGGTATCAGGCCTGCTTTTTACTACCACAACGACGAGATTGTCGTTGTGACATCCGAACGACCGGTTATCCAGACTGCTCTTAATGTTAGGTATACTCAGGTTAGCGAACTGAAGCCCGGACATGCGCTTATTGTAAAGAAGGATGGTTCCATTTCCGAGGAGATGGTGGCTGTACCTCAAAAGCGCCGTTCATGCTCTTTCGAAAGAATCTATTTCTCACGAGGAAGCGACAGGACCATCTATCTAGAGAGAAAGGAACTGGGACGCCTGCTTGCATCCACTGTGCTTGAGAAGATCGAACACAACCTCAAGGATACTGTTTTCTCTTATATACCCAATACCGCTGAAACAGCCTTCTACGGAATGATAGAGGGTATCAGAAGTTACCTGGTTAAGTGGAGGATGGAGAAGGTACAGGAACTATGTGCCAACCCCGATCCGCAAAAGCTTGAAGAGGTGCTGAGCCTTGAGCCTAGGGTGGAGAAAATTGCAATTAAGGACGTTAAGATGAGAACCTTTATCACTGCAGATTCTTCGCGTGATGACATGGTGGCTCACGTTTATGACGTGACTTACGGTATTGTACGCAACAATGTTGATACTCTTGTAATTATCGATGACTCGATAGTAAGGGGTACCACCCTCAAGAAGAGCATCCTCAAGATACTTGACCGTCTGCATCCCAAGAAGATTATTGTTGTATCATCTGCCCCGCAGATCAGGTACCCTGACTGCTACGGTATTGATATGGCCAAGCTTGGTGATTTCTGTGCCTTTACTGCTGCGATCAGCCTTCTTAAGGAAACCGGCCGTCAACATATCATTGATGAGGTTTACGAAAAGTGTAAGGCTCAGCAGAACCTGCCAAAAGAGGAAGTTGTCAACTATGTAAAGGATATCTATCGTCCGTTTACAAACGAGGAGATTTCCAGCAAGATGGCTGAAATGCTTACTCCTGAAGGGACTCATGCGGAGGTGGAGATACTTTTCCAAACAGTTGAAAACCTTCACAAAGCTTGCCCCAACGATAATGGAGACTGGTACTTTACAGGGGATTATCCTACACCAGGCGGTAACAAGGTTGTCAACAATGCTTTTGTTAACTTCATGGAGGGAAGGAATCAGAGGGCCTACTGCTAAGGAGTCTTCCGAACTAATCTATTACAGAATAACACTATAGGCCTGTGATGTGAGTCACAGGCTTTTTTATTGACTTTCTTCTGGTGTCCACTCCCTGATAATAATATCATCGGGGAAGGCAAGGGGCTTGTAGATAGAGCGGCCAACTATTGCCCTTAGACATTCCTGAATTCCTTCGGCAACGCTGGGGTGTGGGTAGAAAATCTGAAGTACTTCCCTGAGTGAGTCTCCTCTGTTGATGAGGTGGGCTACGGATACGATGTAGGCCGAAGCCTGTGGTCCAGAGGCCCTAACTCCAAGAATCCTGTGTTCGCTGTCGTTGCTTACCAGAATCTTGATAAAGCCGGTTGTGCTCCGCATTGCGATATTTCGGTTGACAAGCTTATTGGAGTAATATGCTGATATATAAGGTATGCCTTCCTTCTGAAGTTTTTTCTCATTTGCACCCACAGCAGCAAGTTCGGGTTTGAAAAACATCAGGGTACTCATGTGAGAGTAATCAAGCGGACTCGTTTCAGTTCCTGCCATATTCTCAACGGCCTTGCGACCCTGCAGTTCGGCAACACTATATAGCTGTGAATGCCCTGTTACGTCACCTGCAGCATAAATATGCGAAGGCTTTCCGTCAATAAGTACCTGACAGCAGTCATTGATAGTCAGAGTGTGTTTTTCGGTAGCTTTGATGCCTGCGTTCTCTAGTTTGAGCGACTCAATATTGGGTACACGACCAATTGCAATCAGGGCAACGTCTATCTCTACAACCTTGCTGTGACCGTCATCATAATCAAGTATAGCCTGCATAAAGCCTCCGGGATGTCTCCTGATCTCGCGCAACTGGGCAGTATGGTGTATTATTACACCATTGTTGGCAAGGTTTCTTGCTACATAGCTGCCTACATCATCATCCTCATAGGGTAGTACCCTGTTGGCCCTGTCTATAAGGTGAACCTCAGTTTGCTTGAAGTTTGAGAAGATAAAGGAGAATTCACAACCGATGATCCCCGATCCGATTATCATTATCCTTTCGGGAAAACGCTTGAGCGATACTATGCCATTGGAGTCGATAATATGTTCGCCATCCACTTCAAGACCCGGGTACTCACGGGGTCTGGAACCCGTGGCTAAAAGAATATGCTTGCCGCTTAGCCTGAGTTTCTCACCGGTCTTTGCCTCTACGTAAAGCGTGTGAGGGTCTTCAAAAGAAGCATAACCTCTGATCAACCTGATCTTGCCAACGCTTTTTGCCGAATGGGCAAACGTCTCAATTTGGCTTAGCATCTGGTACTGCTTCTCCTTGGCTGCGGTGAGTACAGTCTTGAGTACATGGTTGTAGTCGACTGAAAGGGCACTAGCGCGGTAGCCGCGGTCAACTCTTGCAGCAATAGAATAATCCTGGGAAAGCTCGTACATGGTCTTGGAGGTCAGGGCTCCATTCATAATCCCTGCACCTCCCAAATGCTCCCCTTCAATAAGGCAGACACTCATTCCGAAGTCTACAGCACGGACCGCTGCAGAAAAACCTGCCGGACCGCTGCCTATTATCAGGAGATCATAGCGATCCATCGTTAATCGTGCTTTTCGTTCGGATTGTAGCTTTCAATATGTCGGTTGATTTTTGCCTGATACAATTCCTTGATAGTGATTATGATACCTGTTTCCTCCACATCTCCGAATCCATCGTTAACAGCTGTACCAAAGGTCTTCATAGAGGGAGAAAGGCTCATATAGGCATTGATCAACGGTGGAATATTTTCATTAAGCTCCCTCACCCTCTTACTAAGGATCTTGTAATCTTCAGTGTAAGATTCTCCACCAAAGATCTTCATTACTTCCTCATCGGGGATAGATGATTCTACGGGATTCTTCGGGAAAACCAGGTTTTCCTTGTCCCTGAAGTATAGCTTCATAAATGAGCGTACCAGATCGCGTGCTTCCTGATTGGACTGGGTGTACATGGTAACCTTTCCAAAGAAGTACTTCATCTCAGGATGGTCTACTATCAAAGATCCAAGTCCGTCCCAAAGGTTGTCAAGGGCATAGAGGCTCTTGGCGCCCATCTTGCTACTCTGGTAGTGTGGCTGAACGAAAGATCTGCCCAACTCTATTGTGTGCGGTAGGTATTCTTTGATAAACTTTTCAGAGAAGTGAAATAATTCGGATGTTGCAATATAGGGTTCTTCACCTTCCTTGATTTTTAGAGCGTTACCCATAATATATCGGTAACCCCCAAGTATCTCTTTTTCGACAGGATTCCAAACTATGAGTTGACGATAGGGTACCTCACAAATGTCAAACTCGTCAATGTCCATATCCTTGCCTGTTCCACCTCCCGCAGCGCGAAAAGTCAATTCACGCAAACGACCCACTTCGCGCATCAGATTTGGGGCTTCCGCAGAAGAAAAATCATAAATCCTGTTGTCGCCCTTGTTGGTCTTTCTTACAAAAATATCTTGTGTAAGTTCCGCCTCCAAAACAGCGACAGGAACTGGGTGTATTACTGGCTTCACTACTTCCATCTATTTATTTGGTTAATTTTCAGGACAAAATTAGCTCTTTTTGGGTAACCCATAAACGATTTCCTTTACTTTTTCGGCAGCTCGCAACGCATCTTTCTCATTAGCAAACTCCTGCCATGCTATGGGTTGACCGAACCGCAACGTCAGGTTCTGTCCCTTTTGCTTGAACATCTCTGAAGGCAACAACAGCATCTCGATGTTGGATTTTATCCTCAGATGCTTGCGCCACCTTGCCAGATTGTAGAAAAAATTGGTGTTTTTGCCGTCAATGTGTACCGGTATTATGTCCCGTTTGTAAAGTATGGCTTTTTTTATGAAGTACTTCTTCCACTCAAGATCCTTGATAATACCACCCTTCTGCTTGCGGCTTACGAGACCTGCGGGGAAGAAAAGAACCTGGGCATCGGATGCGAAGGCATCGTTGAGTAAATCTGCAGCAGACTTGGAATGCACTCCTGCCCGAATCCCGTGTTTGTTGATTGGAAGGAAAATATTGTCAAGATTCCTGATATTAAGGAGAATATCGTTGACCGGAAATTTGATGTCGGGAAACCTTTGGCCAACAGCGCATAAAAACGCTATTCCATCCATCCCCCCGAGGGGATGGTTGGCCACGAAAAGGTAACGACCATCCATGCTAATATCTTCAAGGCCAATTGTTGAGTAAGTTGCCCCTAACTCTCTGAGCACGCCTTCCCCAAATTCGACTCCCCTAAGATTCTTGTTGTTGATTATTAATTTGTTTATTCCATCCTGGTTTATAAGCCTCTTGAAGAAGGCAACCATAAACCCTGGAATATACTTAAGCAGGGCAGGATTCTTACTTGCTAGCACCCTCTCAACGTCGATCAGCAGTTCTTCTTTATTTGCACTCTGATCATTTATTTTTTCTCTGTTCACTTCTTTCAGATTTTAAGTGACGTCAGGCTTAGGGCTTTCAATATTAACAAAAATACGACATATTTATTCCTACTGATTTTTTAAATATCTATTTTTATTTTTTGTGGGAAAAAGTGGTTGATTGTGGGAGATAAATT
>CAYNFX010000091.1:0-7430 GCA_964396555.1 uncultured Alkaliflexus sp. | reverse complement strand
TTTTCCTATATTTGCACACCGAAAAAATAAGGGGTCCGGTAGCTCAGCTGGATAGAGCAACAGCCTTCTAAGCTGTGGGTCGTGGGTTCGAATCCCGCCCGGATCACAAAGAAAAGCCGCAAAATTTCTGATCAACAGAATTTTGCGGCTTTCTCTTTTTAACTATTGGCTATATTTGCAACCTTATATACTACCTTATTACTCAATCTTACCCTCTTCCTCAAAGATTGCATCAACTGCGGCAATAATTACCATGTTGAGGATGTCGCGTACTGAACTTTCAATATTAAGAATGTGTATCGGCTTCTTAAGTCCCATCTGGATCGGACCTATAGTTTCACTCATCCCGATTTCAAGCATCATCTTGTAGGAGATATTTGCCGAACTCAGGTTTGGAAATATCAGGGTGTTGACATCCATATTGTCGATCTTGGAGAAGGGAAACATCTCGTGTCTCAACTTCTTGTCGAGGGCATAGTTGACCTGCATCTCCCCGTCGATAAGGATATCGGGACGCTCATTGTGAATATCGGAAACAACGCTACGTACCATTGCTGGACTACCTGAATTTCTCTCTCCAAAATTGGAGTACGACAGCATAGCCATTACAGGGGTTATGTTGAAAAGCTGAACGGTCTTATGTGTAAGTAGCGCTATATCCTTTAGTGTTTGATCATTAGGGTGATTATTTATAAGTGTGTCAGAAAAGAAAAAGGTTCCCAGCTTATTGTGAACTATGTTGAGACCTGCAATATGGCTTAATCCTTCACGAATACCAACAATTTCAATAGCTGGCTTGATAGCATCATCATACTTGGTATAGGTACCTGTCAGGCATGCATCAGCCTCACCAGCTTCAACCATTGCAATACCAAAGTAGTTGCGGTCAAACATCTTTTCGTATGCCTCGGCATAAGTCATACCATCGCGCTGTCTCTTGTTTGCAAGTGCTTCGGCATAACGCCTGCGCCTTGCTTCTTCACGATCATGACGCATATTGATAATCTCAACGCCACGCATATCCAGTTCCAGTTCATCGATAAGCTTTTGAAGCCTTTCCTCATTACCAAGCAAGATTGGAATACATAATCCTTCGTTCTTGGCGATCTGAGCAGCCTTTAGCATATTGGCATGGTTGGCCTCAGCAAAGACAACCCTTTTGGGTTTCTTCTTGGCCATCTCTGTAAGACTTCGCATCAGCCTGTTGTCAATACCCATTCTGCCACGCAGCTCATCTTTATATTCTTCCCAATCAGTAATAGGCTTGCGAGCCACACCACTCTCAATTGCTGCCTGTGCAACGGCCGGTGCAACAGTTACCAGCAGCCTGGGATCAAGTGGTTTTGGAATAATATAATTACGACCATAGCTCAACTTGGCATCATCATAGGCCAGGGCAACTACATCGGGAACAGGTTCCTTGGTTAGCTGTGCGATTGACAGTGCAGCAGCCACCTTCATCTCTTCGTTGATACCGGTAGCACGGACATCAAGTGCACCACGGAAGATATAGGGGAATCCAAGCACATTGTTAACCTGGTTGGGATAGTCACTTCGTCCTGTAGCGAATATTATATCAGGACGCGAAGCCATTGCATCATCATAGGATATCTCAGGTTCCGGATTTGCCAGTGCAAACACAATAGGATTGTCGGCCATGCTTCTCACCATCTCCTTAGTAAGGACATTGGCAACTGAGAGGCCCAGGAATACGTCACATCCCTTCACGGCTTCTTCAAGCGTATCTACATTAAGGGCTGTTGCAAAGGGTTTCTTGCGATCATTAAGATCCTTTCTGCGAACCGAAATAACCCCCTTGCTGTCAACCATTACTATATTTTCCTTTTTTGCACCAAGATGAATATAGAGGGAGGCACAGGAAGAAGCTGCTGCTCCGGCACCATTGACAACTATCTTAACATCCTCTATCTTCTTGCCTGCCAGTTCAAGCGCATTTATAAGTGCAGCTCCTGATATAATTGCAGTTCCGTGCTGATCATCATGCATCAGAGGAATGTCAAGCTGAGCTTTCAGCTTTTCTTCTATGTCAAAGCACTCTGGTGCCTTAATATCTTCAAGATTGATCCCGCCAAAGGTTGGAGAGATAGCTTTAACAACCTGAACAAACTTGTCGGAATCCTTCTCGTCTATCTCGATATCGAATACATCAATATCTGCAAATATCTTGAATAACAAACCCTTGCCTTCCATAACCGGCTTACCAGCCAGAGCTCCAATATCACCTAGTCCAAGAACGGCCGTTCCATTTGAAATAACGGCAACCAGATTTCCCTTGGTAGTGTAGTCGTAAGCAAACTGTGCATCTTTTTCAATTTCCAGGCATGGCTCAGCTACACCCGGTGAATACGCAAGCGCAAGGTCACGCTGTGTTGTATAAGGTTTGGTTGGTATAACCTGAATCTTACCGGGACGGCCCTCAGCATGATATTGCAGGGCCTCCCCTTTTCTGTGTGAACTCATATCTAAAGGAATTTCTTGTAAAACACTAATAATGAAGAAAAGATCATTTTTTTAAAATAAAACAAAAATCAGCAAAGCAGTAGCTTTGCTGATTTCATAATTTCCTAGAACGTCCAAAACGGTCTCCGGAATGGCTATTTCTTTTTCTTCTTCGGTTTTTCCTCAAAGTCAATAAGTTCGTTGACAACTGACTTCCAATCATACTTTGCATCCTTTGAGAAGTCCATGGTAGCCTCGTAGTCTGCCGGATCCAGTTCCAACACCTTTATTGGATTGTCCATGTATGATTCAATCACTTCCAGCTTTTCCTTCTCTTCCTTACCACAGAATGATACAGCAACACCCCTAAGAGTACCACGTCCTGTTCGTCCCACACGGTGCACGTAATTTTCCGGATCATCAGGCAGGTCATAGTTTACAACATACTCAACATTTGGTATATCTATACCTCTGGCGCTGATGTCAGTGGCAACAAGAACCTTGTTTTCACCCGAGCGAAAACTATCCATAACCCTTGTCCTGTCCTTCTGGGCCAGGTTGCCATGGATTGATTCGGACTTCAGTCCAACGCGTTCCAATGCCTTTACAACCCGTTCAGCCCGAACCTTTGTTCTAACAAATACCAAAATCTTACTTTCAGGATGCTCCCTAATAATACGTTCCAGAAAAAAGCGCTTGTCATCCATCTCCACATACATAAGTGAATGATCGACATTTTTTGATACCGGATCCTTGGGAGAAATCTGAATGCGGACAGCCTTATTAACCAGACTGTAGGCAAGGTCTTTAATTGTTTTGTCAATAGTGGCAGAAAAGAACAGGGTCTGGCGTCTCTTTGGAATACGCTTTACAAGGTCTTGCATGTCTGCATAAAAACCCTTTTCAAGCATGTGGTCGGCCTCGTCCAAAATTAACAGCTGGACAGACTTAAAACTAAGATGCTTCTGTGAGGCAAGGTCAAACATACGACCTGGCGTTGCTACAAGTACGTCTACCCCGTTTTTGAGGTGTGCTATCTGAGGATCCTGTTCCACTCCCCCGTACAAACCGATAACCTTAAGTCCGGTTCCTGTTGCCAGCTCTTTGAAGACATTGGCAATCTGAATTGCTAATTCGTGAGTAGGTACCATCACAAGACAGCGCATACTCAAAGGCTCAGGTAAATCAGGCCTGGAAGTAAGTATCTGAATAACTGGAATTGCAAAAGCCGCAGTCTTACCTGTGCCGGTCTGGGCAATAGCAAGTACATCCTCCCCCTTCAATATCGGAGGGATCGCTTTATACTGAATATCTGTGGGTCGTTTGAATCCTAACCGCTCAAGATTATCCCCTAATGCGGGAATAAGACCATACTTTTCAAACTTCATAACTGGCAATCAAATATGAATCGCGAATACTTTAAGAAACAGTCACAAAGATACAGGATTAAAATGAGCATTTTAGGCGTTTCAATTGGGTATATCATAAAAAAGTGGTTATTTCGCATTTTATTTTTAATCATTAAATATTAGATGCGAAAGTGAGAAAATGGCGTATTGAAGATTCGGCTGAGCTTTACAACATTAACGGTTGGGGCGTAGATTATTTCTCTATCAACGAGAAAGGTAACGTCATAGTAACCCCTAAGAAGGGGGGGGCTGCAGTTGAACTTAAGGAGCTTATGGATGAGCTTATGGTAAGGGATGTATCCAACCCTGTACTTCTGCGTTTTCCTGATATATTGGATGATAGGATTGAGTCCATATCACATTGCTTTAAGAAAGCTGCCGAAGAGTACAACTACAAGGGTCAGAACTTCCTGATCTATCCTATTAAGGTAAACCAAATGCGTCAGGTCGTGGAGGAAATAGTGAGCCACGGCAAGAAGTTTAATATAGGTTTGGAGGCCGGCTCCAAACCGGAGTTGCATGCTGTATTGGCTATCAACACTGAGACCAACTCAGTTATTATTTGCAACGGATATAAGGACGAAGATTATATTGAATTGGCACTTCTGGCCCAGAAGATGGGTAAACGCATTTTTATAGTAGTTGAAAAGCTTAATGAGCTGCGCCTTATCGCCAAGATAGCAAAACGACTACAGATCAGACCAAATATTGGCATTCGTATCAAACTTGCAAGTAGTGGAAGTGGCAAGTGGGAAGACTCAGGAGGAGATAGCTCCAAATTTGGTCTTACTTCAAGCGAACTGCTGGAAGCCCTTGATTTTCTGCGTCGTCAGAAGATGGAGGACTGCCTTGCACTTATTCACTTCCATATTGGAAGTCAGGTTACAAAGATCCGCAGAATTAAAACTGCCCTTAGGGAAGCTGCTCAGTTCTACGTTCAGCTGCACAAGTTGGGATTCAAAATTGGTTTTGTTGACATCGGTGGAGGACTTGGTGTTGACTATGATGGCACACGCTCTTCAAACAGTGAGAGTAGCGTTAACTACAGCATACAAGAGTACGTCAATGACTCAATATCTCACTTTGTTGATGCCGCTGACAAGAACGGCATACCTCACCCAAATGTGATCACTGAGTCCGGCCGTTCGCTTACAGCGCACCACGCCGTACTTGTGTTCGAAGTTCTTGAGGCTACATCTCCTCCGATGTGGAATGAAGACGAGGAAGTGAATGAGACCGACCATGAATTGGTCAAAGAAATGTATTCTCTTTGGGAAAATATCAACCAGCCCCGAATGATGGAGACATGGCACGATGCATTACAGATTAGGGAAGAAGCCTTGGATCGTTATAGCCTGGGAGTACTTGACCTTATCACAAGGGCCAAGATAGAACGACTTTTCTGGTCGATAGCCAATGAGATTAACTCTATGACTAACGAACTCAAGCACGTTCCTGACGAGTACAGAAATTTATCTAAGCTACTTGCTGATAAGTACTTCTGTAACTTCTCGTTATTCCAGTCACTTCCGGATTCATGGGCGATAGACCAGATATTCCCCATCATGCCGGTACACAGACTTGAAGAGAAACCGACAAGAAATGCGACACTTCAAGATATAACCTGCGACTCGGACGGAAAGATTGACAACTTTATTGCTACACGTAATATTAGTCACTTCCTACCGGTTCACCCGCTTAAGGCAAAGGACCCATATTACATCGGTGTCTTCTTAGTAGGTGCATATCAGGAGATTCTGGGTGACCTTCACAACCTGTTTGGTGACACCAATGCCGTTCACGTCTCTGTTGATGAGGATGGTTACAGCATCGAGCAGGTGATTGACGGTGAAACTGTTGCCGAGGTTCTTGAGTACGTTCAGTATAGCCCCAAAAAGCTTGTAAGGACAGTGGAGACATGGGTAACCTCTTCAGTGAAGGCAGGTAAGATCTCGGCAGAAGAAGGAAAAGAATTCCTTTCAAACTACCGTTCAGGTCTGTATGGCTATACATATCTTGAATAGAAGCACCTATAACTGTCAATTGTGTTTTTTTTTAGTAGAAATTACAGACATCGATATCTAATAATACTGGCGGCACTGTTATCAGTTGCCGCCAGCATCCATGCTGAAACTAAAGAAGACAGTACCCGCGTTGCTTTTGAGGTTAAGTATCACCATGGTATAGTCATCCCCCACCACACAAGCATGACTTACCTTATCAACGATTATGCCCGGGGCACTGAGATAAACATTATTCGTCAGCGACACAAAGAGGGTCTTTGGGAGACCTACCTCAACCGGCCGGAAACAGGTGTTGGGTTCTGGTATAGCACTTTTGGCCGTTCCGACATTTACGGTGAAGGGTTTGCCATCTATCCCTACATCAATTATAGGTTGTTCCAGATTGGACGCTTGCAGGCCAGGTACAAGGTTGCCCTAGGTCTTGGCTATGCCACTAAACCATTCAAAGTGGGGGAAAACACCTATAACACGGTTTTCGGATCTCACCTGAATGCCTATGTGGGATTGGGCCTAAGACTGTACTATCCAATCACCGACAGGTTTTCAGTGTCAACCTCGTTTGCACTTAACCACATGAGTAATGGTTCGTCGCGCAAGCCCAACAACGGGATTAATACTGCGGCGATTGACTTTGGACTGATCTATGAGCTGGTGCCCTTTCAGGAGCCCGAATATGTGGACAGGAAGGTGCCTGCTGACGATTCTCGCGAGTGGCTGTTTACACTTGGTGTTGGCCGAAATCAGGCTGCGGCTTATAACCCAACGATCTATTGGTCGGGCAGTATTACTGCGAGCCACCTTTGGTATAAGACCCGCTCCAAGGCCTATGGTATCGGACTGGACCTTGTCAAGTTTGGTGGCGCCCCCTATGCTTACAGTATGTTTCAGGACCTGGATGAGAGCAGGGACTATTCACTGGTAGAAGAACTGTATGCCGGGGTCTTCGGTGTTATGGAGTCACATCTTGGAAGCAGTTCATTATACATTGCTCTGGGAGCCTATGTATTTTACAAAACTGAACCACGTCAACCTCTATATGCAAGGCTTGGAATAAGGAAGAAAATAACGGACAACTGTCTGGCGCATTTTGGGATAAAAGCCAATTTCTTTACAGCCGAATTTATAGAATTCGGCTTTGGATACAGACTTAGGTACAGATAGAAATAACTAAACCTGAAATGATCAAACGACTGGTATATATACTTGTTATTGCCCACGGATTAGCTGCCTGCGAATATATTACCGATATGAACAAAACCGGTGATATTGTAAGCAGGGATATCGCATGGGAAGGAGCTGAAGAAATTGAGATCTGGGCTCCGGTCAGACTGATCCTTGTAAATAGTGAAAATAGCTCTATGCACCTTCGCGGCATGGATTTTATAGTTGACGGATACAGATTATACAACCAGGACGGCAGACTCTTAATAAAACACAACAAAACCGAGATTCTTCAGGAAGGCAAAATAGCTGACCTATATGTATATTCACCTTCATTCAGAAGGATAGATACAAACTCACCCTGCAAAATAACTAC
>CAYNFX010000090.1:0-7543 GCA_964396555.1 uncultured Alkaliflexus sp. | reverse complement strand
GGACTAGCTTTACCTGCCCTGACCTTGGACATCTCTTTGTCAAGATGGTCAATGGCTTTATTCATCTTTTCCGTGGCATCTTCAAAGACAATGCTGACTTCTTCTTCCATTGTAACAGTTGTTTTGAAATATTTACTCTTTTTTGCGACGTATTAAACAAATATAGCAAAAACAGCATGAAATATTTATAAAACTTCCCCCTTTTCTAAGCTGCTAAGAATTTTAATGGCCTCTTCCCTACTGTCTCCGCAAAACAATCGTTCAGCTTTAAAGCCACCACAGACAGATGGGCGTTCAGGTTTTCCGAACAAGGCACACATAAGGTCAACTGTCAGGTGCATACATCTAATTCCGGCCGCTTTGCCATTTGGGTAACCAGGCATGGGAGATGAAATTGAAATAAATTCACAGCAGGCAGCACAACCTTTACGACATTCCATAGAACCTTTATCTAAAAACTTAAATTCCTATTTCTTGGGGACTATACTTGAAAAAGGGTTCATTAAACCTTTAAACGAATCCAGATCGCAAGTAAAGGAACCCACTACAAGGTTAAACTTAATTCGTACTGGCACCCTGTTAGCATCTCTGGTAATCCACACATGCATATCATCCTCAGTCTTAAAGGCGCGGCCAACCTCAGTAACAGGTGAAAACTTGTAGCATTCGAGCTCACCAAACTTAGTCTTGATCTTCTCAACACCTCTGAATCTGATTAATAGAGGGAATTCCTCATCAGCAAAATAAGTAACTATCTTTATTATCTGACCCTCTATAAGGTTGTCATTAAAGTATTTTTCCCTGCCAATATAAAAGGCGGAAACCACGTCATAAATCCCCGGAGCAACATACTTTTCTCCCGAACGCTTGCTATTCACATAAGTCGAATCCTTATCATGACGGTAAAGTGCCTCGTTGTACCACCTATACCTGCCTTCACTTATGTTACGTATGCTTTTGACAGGGTACATACTCTCAGGGTCAAAGAAACTCTCATAAACATCCCTAACCCTAAAAATTTTATCTGCAAGTCCGCTGGTATAACCCATGCCCTTCATGTGATACACCCTCTTGTTATCAAAAACGGTATCCTTAACGATCAATGAAGCTCGTCCTCCTGTAATAAAACCATAGTGCAACACATAATGCAACTCTTCACCAGGTCCAAAGGCTTTTACTCTAGTATCCTTAGCAAAGCGTGATTGAGAATACGCATCCAATGATGCTCCCAACAACACGATGCTAAAAAGTGCGACTCTCAGGCTCTTCATATTCTCACGTTTATATTCTACATCAGTCTTAATACCGACAAACAAGTAAATTTGCTCTCGTTGATGAAGGTAAAGCAATTTAATACAACTGCTTAAAAGACCCTGTACAAATTACAAGCCCTTATTGTTCCAGAAATAGTTCAGAGACATATGCTTGCACACAAAGCACAGAAATATAGGCGGTTAAAATCTCAAAAAAACTTATTTTTCGCAACAGTAGCGATAAAATCTTTTAAATAAAAAGGTTCGAAATATGCAACATCCTCAAATCGTTCTTCAGCAAAACGTTCGGATGCCAGACCGGCCATTGAATATGCCAGTGGCACTATGCCGTCTACAAAATGAGCATTTGAACCCTTAATCACACCAGCACACTTCATCGCTCCATCTCCAAAGAAGTAAACAGGCCTTTCAAGTAATATATCAGCATAGCTAAAATCATCAATAATCTCTGCCCTTACAGGTCTCTCTACTTTAAGTCCTGTAGAAAAAAGAGCTGAGTAAACCTCCATTCGACGGGCATCGATCATCGGACAAAGCAGAGCATCTCTTTCAAAAGTACCTATATCTGCAAGAAAGCCAGCCGCCATAATCTCCAATGAGGGGATTGCAATAAGCGGCTTACCGACTCCATAACACAGACCTTTGCTGACGGAAACACCAATCCTTAGTCCGGTATAGGAGCCGGGACCTGAACTCACAGCAACTGCATCAAGATCATTAACACCAATACCAGCATCCTTAAGTAACTGCTCGATCAGTACAGTCAGCTTTGAAGAATGCGAATTGGGCCTATCCTCCCTTAGGGAATATACAGCCCTTCCGTCGATGGCAATTGCAGCCGAACAAACTGTAGTTGAGCTCTCAATGCATAGAATACCGGCCATAATTTTTTGATTGAAAGACAAAAATAATAATAATATCCCGTAAGATAATCCATTGCTGACTATGAAGATAAAAAACCCCTGCACCTTGGGGAGCAGGGGTCTTCGAACAGCCCATATTAATAATCCAGGCTATAAGGCACTCAAGAGTAACAAACCATCAAATCAAATAACCAGGGGCTTTCCCTGATAGAAATCAAGTATTTTCAACCTAAGGAAGTAAGTATATTTAGCCTGAATGAAATCGGCTTCCGCTTTCATATATTCTGACTTGGCAACATTGTAGTCTACCACGTTGACCATGCCAACATTGTAACGCTTTTCTGTGTAACGGAATGATTCACGGTACGAATCAACTGCAGACAGAGCAGCCAGGTATTGCCGGAAAGCTGCATCAGCATCAGCACTCGCCTGCTGTATCTCCTTGCGTAGAGTTAGTTTTTGCTGTTCAAGTGCAAGTTGAGCATTAAGAACGCCAATCTTTGCATTTTTGATGGAGCTCCTAGTAGATAATCCGTTAAATATCGGAATATTGAGACTAAACCCGATATATTGTGAGCCATTTTCTTTGAAGCTTTCTCCAAAATCAAAGTTCTGCAGTTTTTTATGCTTTGTAACAAAAGTCGACCAACCAGCTCCTACAGCCAGAGACGGCAAAAGATATCCCCGGGCAATATCAAGGTCTTTGTCACTGCTTACTGCCCTGTACTCCGCAGCTTTTATCTGCGGAAGATTTTTAAGAGCATAGTCAAGTACCAGACTTCCTTCGGTAAGTTCCCCTCCTGTAAACTCAGGCAGATTTGGACTTACCACATCAAATTGCTCAACCGACTCAAGATTCAGTGAAAGAGCCAGATCAATCAGCGAAAGTCTCAGACTGTTTTCAAGCTGGGTTACGTTGAGAGCCTCGCGGGCCGCAACGGATTTAATCTCAAGCAGACTTCCTTCAGCTAGAGTTCCGGCCTGGACAAGTTTTGAAGTCCTGTCAACCTGCTGGTTGACAGTCTCAAACTGAAGCCTTGCGGCAGCCAGCAATTCCTTGTTGAAAAGAATTTGTGCATAATAAGAAGTTATCGCCAAAGCAATATCATTCTCAACTGCCTCAGCATCTTCAATGGCAGCATTCAAGTCAGACTCATTTTTCCTGATTTTATTGCGCATTGTAAATCCCTGAAAAACCGGGACACTTGAAGATATGCTATAGTTGCTGGTCTGTATAGTAACGTCAAACAACTGGAAGGTGTTAGGATCCGAAGCCTTACCACTCGTCATATTGTAATTGCTACTTGCATTCAGACTAGGCAATATGTCGCGTTTACTCTGTTCATAGCGATTTTGAGCATAGTCAACATTTAGCTTCTGGCTCTTTAATGTAATGTTATTGACCCTTGCGTATTCAATACACTGCTCCAAGGTCCATGCTATTTTTGGACTTTCAGCTTCCTGAGCTCCTAAATTAACAGTACCGACAAGAGCAATCAGGAAAATGTACTTCTTAATGATTTGCATAGCTAAAATATATGTTTCTATGCGGCTTTTACGGCCGTAATTATTGAGTATAACTTATTATTCGCGGAAATATTAAGCAGCAAAATCAGATCGTTGGAACTTTAACCTTTTCTTCCAGGCCTATTCCTTCTACCAGTTCCACCTTAATACCGTCAGACAACCCTGTTTTAATATATTTCTTCTCAAAAACCTGAGGTGCGGTTTCAATTTCAACAAAAGCCGAGTCTCCTTCAAACTGAAGGACCCTTTCGGTAATTGTCAGAACACTGTCACGTTTGTCTAGTACAATATCGGCATTGGCACTGTAGCCGGCTCTAATAAACTGGTTGTCTTTAAGCTTTACAGCTGCCTTAATTTCAAACTGAATGGCACCACCTTCCTCAACACCCTTAGGTGAGATGTATTCAAGATAGGCATCAAAAATCTCAGCCTCGATAGCTCCGACTGTCATAAGCAAGTGCATACCCTCTTTGAGTTTACCTACTTCTGTCTCATCCACCTTACCTTTAAAGATCATCTCAGCCATATCAGCAACGATGGCTATAGTAGTTCCATCATTGAAAGTATTACTCTTAATAACAGAGTTACCTTCTTCGATAGGAACATCCAACACCATTCCACTAACTGTTGAACGGATTACAGTATTGGTTTTGGCACCCATATTTTTTGTAACACCTTCAAGAATCAGCTGAAGATGGTTCTCTGCAGTAGCCAGATCTTCACGGCTATTATTATATTTTAGCTCCTCAGTCTGGTATTCAGACAATGCCACCACCTTCTGTTCATAGAGATCTTTTATTCTTTCGAATGCTATCTTGGCATTCTCATAAGCCAGACGCGCCTTGTTGACCCTGCTTTCAGCTTCATTTACCTGAACCATCTCAGGAATAATCTGAATCCGGGCAATCATATCACCTTGCTTAATCAAATCACCAGCCTCAACATAAACATGCGTAACAATACCCGATTCCTGAGGTTTGATAGCAATCTCTTTACGGGGAACAATGGAGCCTGTGGCAACGGTCTTCTTGATAATGTTACCAACCACCGGAGTCTCTGTCTCATATACCGTGGGAACCGTTTTTGACTTCTGATACAGGTATACAAAAACCCATATTACAAGTGCTGCAAATACAAACAACAATCCAAATTTCAGAATCCGTTTCATTACTCTTAAGTTTAATTTTATAGTGGAATACATCCGCATGATGAATCAAATCCCAATATTTTTCAAACGAATCATGCTCGTCTACTTGAATATTACTCGTGTCTTAATGCTTCAATTGGTTTTATGCGTACTGCCTTCTGCGCCGGAATAAGTCCTGCCAAGAACCCTGTTACCACAAGTACTGCCAAAGCAGAAAGAGCCAGGCCCAATCCGATTTCAGGTTGTCTGAAAAAGGCTTGTTGTTCCTCCGCACTACTGGCCTGGGAAACAGTTAATGCTAGATCCGCCAGATGGAGTACCAAAGTACCCAGAGCAAGTCCTATAAAACCGGCAACTGTCGTCAGAAATACAGATTCTGTCAGGATCTGGCTTACAATTGTCCATGGCCTTGCACCAATAGCACGTTGAACACCAATTTCTTTCGTCCTCTCCTTTACAACAACCAGCATAATATTACTTATACCTACTGCTCCGGCAACAAGAGTTCCTATACCTACTATCCAAATCAACGCACCTATTCCAATAAATAAATAGGATATTTGCTTTATCTGCTCCTCTATATCAATCTTCATCAGAGCCTCCTTGTCAGTTGGTGAAATAGAATGTCTTTCCTTAAGAAGTGCTTCTACCTTTTCTACAACTTTGGATACGCTTTCACCCTCCCTAGCTGTAAAGCAAATTAAGTGAACCACATCCCCATGATTGAACGTCTGTTGCATAGTTGTAATGGGAATATAAACAGTCTCACGTTTATCAGAACCGTAGTTTATATTCGTATTTATCGGCTTGGCAACTCCGATCACCTGAAACCACACTCCACTTAGCCTTATGTACTGACCAATAGGGTTCTCGTCCTTATCAAACATAACGTCATATACACGCTCTCCAATCACACAGACCTTGCGCTTTTCTTCTATATCCCTTTGATTAAAAAAGCGTCCATAAACCATTTCATGAGGATCAATCAGATTGTATTCAGGCACTTCACCATAAATCGAAAACGATCCCGTCTTCAGCCCTCTAATTACATTCTCTCCACCTGAAATATTCCATCCTTGGAGTTTTGGTGCAAGGAGGTCAACCTCGGGAATACTTTGCTTTATTGCTTCAAGGTCAGCATTACGAAAATCCCAGTATCTGCCACGTTTAAAACCCTTATAGGGTTCAGTAGTAGTCTGAGTCCAGACAAAACCGCTGTTTGTTGCAAAATTCTTGAATCCGGCCGTAACTCCATTGATAAGGCCATTGCCGGCTCCGGTCATTGTAACCAGCATAAAAATGCCCCAAAATACGCCAAAGGCCGTAAGGACACTGCGGAGCTTATTCTGTTTTATGGCAATAAAAATTTCCTGCCATCTGTCTCTGTCAAACACCTTATCCCAGTTTAGAAATTATACCTATCAGAACTAAACATCATGCAAAGCTATAATGGGCTTAATCGCCGCAGCTTTTCTTGCAGGAACATAGCCTGCAACCAAACCGGCTATTACAAGTAGCACGGTTGCTGAGGCAGCCACTCCAAAATCTGCCGACGGATTATAAAAGATCATATAAATCATCGGACTTGACTGAGAAATGCTCTCTATTACCTGAGACGCAACATAAAGCAGTCCCATGCCAAAGAGCATTCCGATAAAACCTGCAATAATAGTAATGAACAAGGACTCAGATAGAACAAGCTGAATAACGCTAAATGGTGTTGCGCCAATAGCCTTTCTTATCCCAATTTCCTTGGTTCGTTCCTTAACCAGGATTATCATAATATTGCTGACTCCTACTATACCTGCGATAATAGTCATAATGCCGACTACCCAAACAAAGAGTCTTATACCCAAAAACAATCCCTGAACTCTTTTAAACTCATCAAGCGTATTCCACACGTAAAGAGCTTCTTTATCATCAGGACTAAAATGAAGGTGCTTAGCGAGCAAGGTTTTCACCTCTTCTTCAATCTGCTTGTTTTCCTCCACTGTAGAGGCCGCGGTAGTAAAACCAAAATTACTTATCCTGTTTGCACCATTAAAGACCATCTGACCGGTGGCAATTGGAATCAAAGCATCTTTTGAATCCTTATTTGTAGGATCTTCTATAACTCCAATAACTTTAAAATATATACCACCCACTTTAACATATTCACCTATTGGCTCCTTATCCTCAAAAAGCATATCCACAATGCTTTGAGACAAAACCAGAACCTTCCTTTTTTCCTTCATGTCAGCATTGGTGATAACGCGGCCCTTTTTCAGGTTAAAAAGGCGCACCTTTATAAAATCAGGATGTATGCTTGTTATTGTGTAGCCTGCATACTTGTTACCATAGGTCAGATCAACATTACCATTAAGGTATAGACGGCCGGTAAGGGCGTCTATGCCTTCCACTTCCCTTTTGATTAATTCATAATCCTCGTTGGTAAACCTAATGTACCGCCCCTTTTTATATCCTTCAAAGTTTTCGCTTGTCCGTCCGGGCCATATTTGAATAGAATTTGCGGATACGTTTCTGAAATTGTTTTCAATTCCGTTTTGGAGGCCTTTACCACTACCAAGTAAGAGTATAAGCATGAAGATCCCCCATGAAACGCTGAACCCCGTCATTATAGCCCGTAGCCTGTTTTGCTTAAGGGTCGTTAGTAGTTCTTCAAAATAATCTAGCATTCCTGTAGGTTTAGTTTACTTTGACTTCTTCAAGCTTATAGCTTGGATTAATCTCAT
>CAYNFX010000089.1:0-7585 GCA_964396555.1 uncultured Alkaliflexus sp. | reverse complement strand
GGGTTATCTCGCCGTCTAAAAACGGCGAGGTCATGGCCATCTCCGGTGAAAACCATTGGGCTACAAGTACCCACCAGATCACTGCCGATGATATTAACAGTTCGTTGGATATTCAGCTTATTAAAAACAAAAAGGCCAATATCAAAAACAACAACGTTGTTATTTACCTGGAAAACCAGTATGGGGAGTTACTACCCTTTTACAGTATTCCAATCGGTGGTATTCCCAAATACAAGTACAATATTGGTATAAAACCTAAAGCTCCCATAAAATGATGAAAGCTTCCGGTTCATTTCGGGTCATTTTGTCCGTGCTAATGCTGGCAATTTCATGTTTTGGCATTAGTGCCCAGACCTTCCGTTTCAGGAACTATGATTCCAATATGGGCCTGCCGCAAAACTTTATATATTGCCTGGAACAGGACAAAAACGGTTTTCTGTGGATTGGTACGGGAGAAGGATTGGTGCGCTACGACGGTCTAAAGTTTACCTCCTTCTCAACTCAGGATTCCCTTGCCGACGACTTTATAATGTCTTTAAAGGTTAATGAAGACGGAACACTGTGGATCGGACATAATAACGGAGACCTCAGCTTTTTTAGGGATGGTGAGTTTACCCCTATTCGGTTGGAAGAAACAACGAGTCCGGTACGAGCCCTCAGCTTTGACAGGCAGGGAAATGTATGGTTTACAGTACAAAACTCAGGCTTCGGAAAGATTGACAAATACCTGAATGTTACTACATGGTTTGATACAGGCAGTTTAGGACATACTCTTTTCTACTCGATTTATCCCCTTGGAGACAACTCAGTACTGCTTGGAACCTCGGATGGTTTGATAAAAGTGACGGGTGGCAACGATGGCAAGGTTAAGAGTCTGGAGAAATATACAGAAATTCCAAATACAACTATTACATCCATCAAACCTCGCAAAGGGATACAGAATGAATTCTGGATCACCACAGAAGATGAAGGATTCTTTCGTTTTGCGCTAAACGAATCTACAGCAGTTCGCATTGTAGATAAATCCCTTTGTATGCAATTCGAACTTGAATATGAAAATATTCAGGATATAGAAGAGGAAGATGAAGGACACTTACTGCTTGCCACATGGGGCAATGGCGTCATCAAACTTTTTTATGATATACGAGCCAGGCAGTTTACCGATTCATTCAACTTTTCAGTAAGCAATGGAATGAGCAACAATTTCGTCAGGGACATACTGGCGGATACGGAAGACAACTACTGGTTTGCTACATACGGTGGAGGAGTCTCATCCCTTGTGGATGAAAGTATGGTTTTTTACGACCTGTCTGTTATAGGATTCCAGAACAACAAGGCCAGGTCGGTAATGAACAGCAACAATAGACTGTGGATAGGACTTGAAAACGGACTTATTGTAGCAGATCCATACTGTTTCACTGACTTTGAATTCTACGACAGCGCCCTAGGCATTCCTCAGGATGCAGTGATCGGATTCTATGAAGATGAAGCCAAAACAGTTTGGGCAGCCACCGAGAACAGCGGTCTTTTCTTTAAAAATGAAGACAGTCGGGTCTTCAAACCATATTACTATACTGACTCCCGTACTGAAAGGAAAATCAACGATATAAAGGGTAGAGACAATTCAATATATCTGGCAACTGTAGGAGGTTTCTTCAGACTTGATGTAGTGACAGGAACCAAACTGCACCTTACAACTGAGAACGGTCTGCCTCACAACAATATCAACTTTATATACCTGAATGGGGAAGATACCTGGATTGGTCCGAAAAACAGTGGTATCTGCCGTATTGAATCCAAGAATATAGAAGTACACCGTATAAGCGACAGTCCTGTAGATGTTTTTGACATGACTATTGACAGCCTTGGAAATATATGGCTGGCTTCACAAGGGAGGGGATTAATAAACTACAAAGAGGATTCTCTGACTTATGTCGATGTAAACAGTGGTCTGGCCAAGAATTTTACGTACAATGTTGTAACTGATATAAACAACCGTTTGTGGGTAACCCACTTTCCGGGACTTAGTTCGGTAGATCCCCAAACAGACAAGGTAAGGGTTTTCGGCTATGAGCAAAACATGGGTGTTGATTTCTACAATGCTACTGTTGGCAATGACCAAACTCTATGGTTTGCATCCAGCCAGGGCGTGATAAATTATTACCCATCCAAGGATGTTGTTAATAAAGTCGCACCGCATATAAATTTCACTTCAATAAAGGTTTCGGGTGAAGAGCACAAGGCAACAAAGATCCTCAACCTGCCCTATCCGTACAAAAAGAAATATACATTCCGATTCGATTTTATTGGGATCAGTTACAAGGATCCCAAGAATGTGACCTATCAGTACAGGCTTGCCCGAAACGGAGACAATAATGATGAATGGCTAGATCTGGGTACCACTTCATTTAGGGAATATGAGTTCCTGCCCGATGGAAACTACCAGCTTCAAATTAGATCCTTCAATGCCGATGGGGTTTACAATAAGGAACCTTTGGCAATAAGCATCAATATTGAACCACCAATATGGAAAAAACTGTGGTTTTATATTGCTGTAATTGCTCTGATAGTATATTCAGTGTATCTGATAATACAGATGAGGGAGAGGAACCTTATCAAACAGAAAGAAGCACTGCAAAGAGAGGTTCACAACCAGACAATTTTGCTTCGTGAACAAAAGGCTGAGATTGAACGCAAAAACAGGGATATTACTGACAGTATCAACTATGCAAAGAGAATACAGTCATCGATATTACCGCAATCGGACTTACTTGCCAAGGCCTTCAAGGAGTATTTTATTTACTTTGTTCCCCGTGACATTGTAAGTGGGGACTTCTACTGGTTCAGCAATCTAAAAGGTAAGTTTATTATTACTGTAGCCGACTGTACAGGTCACGGTGTGCCGGGAGCATTTATGTCTATGATTGGAACAACTCTGCTCAATGATATAGTAAAGCAAAAGGAAATTAACTCTCCTGCCGATATTCTGAAACGACTGGATACAGAAATAAAGATCCTGCTTCAGAAAAACGAACCGGAGCATACACGCGACGGTATGGACATTTCAATTGTTGAAATTGACACAAAGACCAGAAAAGTAAGACTGGCTTCAGCCAAAAGACCTGTCTATCTCTTTATCAACGGAGAATTGAATATTTACAAGGGTATCAGGCGTAGCGTCGGTGACAGTATCATCGAGGACGAAAGCGAGTTTGTCAATATTGAGTTTGACATGAATGAGAATGATGCACTATATCTGTTCTCTGACGGATACTCCGACCAATTTGGTGGTCCAGATGGCAAAAAATACATGTCGGCCAATATCAGAAAACTTCTTCTGGACATCTACAAGAAACCAATGCATGAACAGAAAAAGCTAATCCATGCCACATTCCAACAATGGAAGGGCAACGAAGAACAGGTAGATGACGTGGTATTCTTAGGTATTAAATTGTAGTAATATTACTCCAACCATCCTATGATGGTTTGTCTGCCTCTTACTTTCTGTCCTGGTTTGACATCAATCCTTGAACCAACAGGGAGATAAAGGTCAACCCTTGAGCCGAACTTGATAAAGCCCATTTGTTCGCCCTGAACAGCTTTGTCAGAATCTTTTGCATAACAAACGATTCTGCGAGCTACAGCTCCGGCAATCTGGCGAACCACGATTACATTTCCATTTTCGTGTTCAATAGCTACAGTAGTGCGCTCATTTTCTGTTGATGCCTTAGGCAGGTGAGCAGCCAGGTAACGACCGCTGTGGTGTTTGAAATATCTGATAGCACCTGAAAGGGGATACCAGTTGATATGTACATCGAAGACGCTCATAAAGATTGATACTTGAATAGCCTTGCCTTTAAGAAGCTCATTCTCCTCAACTTCTTCAATTACAACAATCTTACCATCCGCAGGAGCTATTATTGCATTATCATGTAAAAATCCCTCCCTGACGGGGCTACGAAAGAAATTAATAACCGCTAGCATCAGCAGGGTTGAAATACATACACTCCAAGGTAGAGCAGTTGGGCAGTTTCTGAGAAAGAAGTTAACCAGAATTAATGCAACAAATGTTACTCCTATAATCTTAAACCCTTCTTTGTGGATGATCATATTTCTTAAAATTAAAAGCTAAACCAATAACATCAAATATACATAAATCAACGGGGCAGCAAAAAGAACTGCGTCAAAACGATCTAATATACCTCCGTGGCCCGGGAAAATATTACCTGAGTCCTTCAGATCAAAGCTCCTCTTGATCATTGATTCAACCAAATCTCCATAAGTACCCACAACTGATACGATGAGCGCAATGGCCATCCAATGAACCAAACCGGGGGCCGCACCAGTAAGAGTAATAATATACGCAGCCACCTGCGTAAATATCACACCACCAACAAAACCCTCCCAGCTCTTCTTGGGAGATATTCTTGGGAAGAGCCTGTGCTTTCCTAAAGTAACACCCACAAGATAAGCACCAGTATCATTCGACCAAACAAGGACGAAGAACCCTATCAATAGCGAAGACACATACTCTCCTGTGTAAAATACAAGGTAGTGTAACCCTGAAAAGGGAAGGGCTATATACAAGGGCACCACAAGGGTGGATGCGATGTTCTGAAGTGGGGTATCTGATTTCCTGTAAAGCTCCACAGCAAACACTAGCAAGCTCAAAGGAATTACAAGAGACAGCCAATTGGCGCTAATCTTACCAGCCAGTATCAGGAAAGTACATACATACCAGAATAACCCTATCAACAGAGCCAGAGTCCGGTCAACATTCATCTTACCAGACTTCGCAATTCCAGAAAACTCAAGCATTCCCAACAGCACAGCAGTCAGGAATACCAGGAAGTATGAATACTGATTCCACAATATACCTGCCACAATGACCGCAACAAAAACAGTCCCTGTAATCAGGCGCATAAAGAAATTGCTCACTCAACAAAAGATTTAATAAATATCCGAACGAAAGGCACAAAAATAACAGAAATATGATGTTCAAAAAACTAAACAGTTTGTGTTTCCTGTGCCTCACTGCCTGGATCCTGCCCTTTTCCTCCGGTATTGCTACTGTCGGCAGGCTCGATGCCTGCCTCTCCGGATGGTCCGGCAACTGCATCGCTCTTACCTTGATGGTTTTCATCATCTATCACATGACCTGTGACCTGGCGTTTACCAAAGATACTTTCCAGATCCTCACTGAAAATCACTTCCTTTTCAAGCAGAAGTCCGGCAAGCTGATGCAACTTCTCCATATTGGCCTTAAGTATATCTTTAGCCCTTTCGTATTGATCTTCAACGATTCTTTTAATCTCTTCATCAATTACCTGAGCTGTTTTCTCACTATAAGGCTTGCTAAAATTATAATCAGTCTGACCTGTAGAATCGTAATAACTCAGGTTTCCGATCTTAGGACTCATGCCAAAGAAAGAAACCATTGCAGTAGCCTGACGGGTAACCTTCTCAAGGTCATTCAAAGCACCGGTAGAAATGCGACCGAAGATTACTTCCTCAGCAGCACGACCACCGAGGGTCGCGCACATCTCATCGAGCATTTGCTCGTAAGTGTTAAGCGAACGCTCCTCAGGCAGGTACCAGGCTGCACCCAGAGCTTTTCCACGTGGGACTATAGTAACTTTCACAAGAGGGTGGGCATGTTCAAGCAACCAGCTTATTGTAGCATGACCAGACTCATGATAGGCCACAGCCCTTTTCTCATCCCTTGAGATTATCTTATTCTTCTTTTCAAGACCACCAACTATACGGTCAACCGCATCCAAAAAGTCTTCCTTACCTACAAGTTTCTTGCTCTTCCTGGCTGCAATTAGTGCAGCTTCATTACACACATTGGCAATGTCAGCACCAGAAAATCCCGGAGTCTGACGAGCCAAAAAATCTGACTGAACATCCTCTGCCAGACGCAGCGGACGAAGGTGAACATCAAAAATCTCTTTACGTTCGTTAAGGTCAGGCAGCTCAACTGCAATCTGTCTGTCGAAACGACCGGCACGCATAAGTGCCCTGTCAAGAATATCTGCTCGGTTGGTTGCAGCAAGTATTATAACACCGCTATTTGTTGCAAAGCCGTCCATTTCGGTAAGCAACTGGTTGAGAGTATTCTCACGCTCATCATTACCACTGAAGTTAACGTTCTTACCTCTGGCACGACCTATAGCATCTATCTCATCAATAAATACAATGCAAGGGGCTTTCTCCTTTGCCTTCTTGAACAGGTCACGTACCCTGGAAGCTCCAACACCAACAAACATCTCAACAAAGTCTGAACCCGACATGCTGAAGAAAGGTACATTGGCTTCACCGGCGACAGCCTTTGCAAGAAGAGTCTTTCCGGTTCCGGGAGGGCCTACAAGCAACGCTCCTTTGGGTATCTTACCACCCAATTCGGTAAACTTCTCAGGCTTTCTTAGAAACTCAACAATCTCTTCAAGCTCTATCTTAGCCTCTGCAAGTCCTGCCACGTCCTTAAATGTAACAGATATGCCGCTGTCTTTGTCAAACACCCGGGCCTTTGATTTGCCTACACTGAAAATGCCTCCTGAACCACCACTACCACCTTGTGAACTCATCCTCCTAAAGAAGAAAATCCATATACCGATGATAAGTATAAAGGGAAGCATCATTACAAAGAAGTCACGAATCACATTTGTGCGATCGTCAAATTCATAAGGAACTACTATACCTTTAGTGTCCTCAGCAGACTTTCGGGCTTCATAAAAAATGTCGATGCTTGGAATTTTGACAACCAGGTGAGGACCACTGCGAGGCAGCCTTGTATTCTCACCAAGGATATCACTATACTTGCTTAATGCATCTTCATTAAGGGTAACTTCAGCTTCACCCTTGTTTGATATTACTTTTACGTTGGAGATATCACCACCTGGGAGCACCTTGTTTTCAAAAACGCTCCAAGGAATGGTTTTAGGGGTTTGTCCCCCACCAAACATAGTAATACCTATAAGTACTGCAAAGATTATCGCATAGATCCAATATACATTGAACTGCGGCAGTCTAGGTGTACCACCTTGTCTGTCTTTTTCCTTATTGATATTTTTCTTCTCTTCTGCCATTCTCTTTTTCAATTATTGTCTGAATAATTCCGGATTTGGAATATCCCTGCGTCCGGCATCAGCCCACAATGCCTCCAAATTATAAAACTCCCTAATCCTACGTTGAAACACATGAACGACAACATTCAAATAGTCGATAAGTACCCACTGCGAATTCTCACGCCCTTCCACATGGTAAGGCTTCTGGCTGTAGTTTTCCCTAACATATTCAACTACGGAATCCGAAATAGAATCTACATGAATATTACTGTCGCCGTCACAAATAACAAAATAGTCTGTGATTGTGTTCTCTATTGAAGTCATATCGAGAACTGTGATATTAACACCTTTTCTCTCCTGAATACCTTCAATTACCGCATCTACCAGCTGTTTTGAACTAAGAGTTTCCTGTTTTCCTGCCATTCTAAATATTTTTCCTTCCTTGTGAATTTATCACAGATACCTGCAAATATACTCTCTAAATAAAACCCAAAGATAATACTTTCAAAGCATATTAA
>CAYNFX010000088.1:0-7652 GCA_964396555.1 uncultured Alkaliflexus sp. | reverse complement strand
AGTGATGCAAGGGGAGGGGCCTCCCTGGCTGCATCAAGGATAGTGCAGGCCCAGCGTGGCATTGCAATCGATGCTAAACTGCTGGTTGGGGAGAAGCTTACCAAGGCTGAATGGGTAGTTTCCATTGCCGATAGTCCTGTGAAAAAACTTCAGTTGACAGCTAATTTTCTCAGGGATCTTGCAGCTTTTTATCCACATGAAAGAAACCGTCTTGAACGTTTTGCCTTTTCTCCTGCGCTTGCTGGTTTTGATCTGAGCCGTCATCCCCTGGTAAGGGAAGCCGATATTATCCACCTACACTGGTTTAACCAGGGATTTATGTCTGTCAAAGGACTGGCCAAAATTTTCAGCTTAGGAAAGCCTGTAGTATGGACCCTGCACGATATGTGGAGTTTTACAGGAGGTTGTCACTATGCAGGAGATTGCGAGAGATTTACATGTAAGTGTGGCAACTGTCCCAAGATTATCGATCCTGCCAAAAAAGATATCTCCTTCACACAGCATAAGAAGAAGAAAAAGATATACAAGCATGCACCTCTTTCAATAGTGACATGCAGTAACTGGCTTGGTTCGCTGGCAATGGAGTCGTCCTTGCTCAAGAGGCATCCGGTTAGTTCTATCCCGAATCCAATTGATACCGAACTATACAGTCCCTGTCCAAGGAAAGAAGCCAGAGACAGGCTGAATATTCCCGATGACAAGAAGATAATTCTCTTTGGTGCTGCAAATGTAGCTGATCCACGTAAGGGTATGCCCTTGTTGCTGCATGCTTTGAGGAAGATGGCAAAGGGAAGGCATGCCTCAAATATCAGACTTGTAATCTTTGGAAAGATTCCTGCAAATATTGAGGAGGAATTGCCATTTGCATCACACTTGATGCACTATGTGAACGATCCCAAGGTGCTTGCTGATTTGTACAATGCAGCTGACCTGTTTGTTCTTCCTTCACTTGAGGACAATCTTCCGAATACTGTTATGGAGGCTCTGGCTTGTGGAACACCGGTGGCTGCCTTCAGAATAGGAGGAGTGCCGGAGATGGTTGCACATGGTATTTGTGGCTATCTGGCCAGCCCTGGCAGTGCGGAAGGACTTGCTGAAGGTATGGAGCACATTCTGTTTAATCCGGATACTGAAGACTATCGCCGCAGGACAAGGGAGAAAGTGATGAGCAACTTTACGCCCGACATGATTGCCCAACGCTACGAAAAACATTATCTATCGCTTCTTGCTGATAAAAAGAATGAGAATGCCTGATTTATTTCCACGGGTAAGCATTATAACTGTCGTTTACAATGGGGAGGCTACACTAGAAAGGACCATCCTTAGTGTAAAAACTTTAAATTATCCCAATCTTGAGTATATAGTTGTTGATGGCGCAAGTAAGGACGGTACCCTGGATATCATTGAAAAATTTAAGGATGTAGTAAGCATGGTAATCAGTGAACCAGACAAGGGACTTTATGATGCGATGAACAAGGGACTGGACCTTGCAACAGGAGATTACCTATGGTTTGTTAATTCCGGTGATGAGGTTGCTGAGCCTGAACTTTTAAACAGGATTTTCGGGATAGAAGAGTCTGCAGATATCTATTATGGAGATACTATTATAGTTGATAACAATGGAAAGGAGGTAGGTCGCAGACGCCTTACACCTCCAGAGAATCTATCATGGCGTGATTTTAGAATGGGTATGCTTGTAAGCCACCAGAGCGTTATAGTAGCTCGAAGAATTGCTGAGCACTATGACCTCCAATATCGATTTTCAGCAGATTTTGACTGGGTGCTGAAGGCCCTTAGGAAGTCAGAGAAGATAGTAAATGGGCAAGCTGTTTTTTCCCGCTTTCTTGATGGGGGACTTACAAAAAGTAATATCGTGCCAGGCCTAAAGGAGAGATTTTCGATAATGGTTAAGAATTATGGCCTTTTGGCGACTCTGCTTAACCATATTCCGATAGGAGTAAAATTTCTGTTTTTCCTTATCAGGCATAAGCGATTCTAGATTGCTGCAAATGGTGGATGCACTTGTTCCGGCCAATAGCTCAGTTGAGGCAGCCTTTTTGCTCTTTGCGTCCCAGGTCTCAGAAAATCCGACAATTACTGTATCTCCCCGGTCGTTTTGTGAGTGCGTTATTTTTTCAGGATCTAGTAATATTCCTTTTTCTTTTTACTGCAATTACAATTCCATAAATCAAAAGACTTAGAAGCAGTGCTGAACCGGCAATTGAGATAAGCTTTCCACATTTGTAGGATGTTGGTTCAAAGCGGAATTCCACGGTGCTTTCTCCTGCAGGAATAAAAATAGCTCTCAGTATATAGTTGGCCCTTATAATTGGGGTTTCCACATCATTAACATAGACCTTCCAACCTCTACTATAATATACCTCGCTAAACACAGTCAGTTGGGGAGAAGCTGTATTTGCTTTGTAGATCAGTTTGTCAGGATGGTAAGAGATAAGTTCTATGGTTCCTGCTTCGGCTCCTATGGTTTCCTTCCCTAGTATTTCTGCAAATTCTTCATGTATTACAGCTGTATTAGATAGGTCAACTTCAGATATGCCAAGCAGTTCGTCCATGGCTGATGAAACCATGCGCACATTGTTGACAAACCAGGCATGGCCCATTGCATAAGGATTCTCAACAGGGTCGCTATCACCGTCATAAATAATATACTTTGTATTTAGCATATTGATTGCAGGCATTCTGGAAAGCACTTCCTGAATGGCAGTTACCGAACTAGAGTCATTTGCTGCTACCCTAAGCATTTGAAGATCGTTTGTAAGATAATAATCAATCAGGTCCTGATAACGTCTTAGCTTTGCTCCATGGTAACCTCCCAATGACTTATGAAAATAGCTTGTATGGACTTCATTAAAAGCATTTCTGTCGATTGAGAATACCCTGAATTGCAGGTCGCTGTCAGCTTTTATTCTTAGGTCTGCCTGTGTCGGATTAAACTGACTGTTGGCCTGACGTTCTGAAATAAATGAGTCCTTGTGGATGTATCTGCGATCTATTCCCCACATATCAAGTCCAACAAGGATAATCAGTCCGGGTATAAGGTATTTCAGGCTAATTGTCTTTTTTGCATAAAGCCAGATAGACGCGCTTGCAAGGAAGATCAGAACCAAAGATCTGAAGGCATCAGCCTTTAGCAGTAAGGCCCTTGCATATTTCAACTCCTGAAGGATCAGGTCGTAGATTACAGCCTGGTCTGGCTGAGCTGCTTTTCCTGCATTTATTGATTGTAGTTCAAAAACACTTACAAGGCTTAAGGTTTCCGGGAAGAGCCAGAAGAATGAGCTTACACCACCTGTCAGGCCAAGAGCAGCCAGAAACTTACCTGTATTTTGTTTTATTATGTCAGGATTCTCTATAACAGTCTTTAAACCTAGGAGCCCAAGTACTGGTATACACAGTGATGCGACTACCAGTGTCATCTCAACGGTTCTAAACTTGTTGTAAAGTGGGAAATACTTTAGCATAAGCATATTGAACCACTCGAAGTTGTGACCCCAGGCTAGAACTACTGAAAAAATCGTACCAGCAAGTAACCACCATTTTTCATTGCCTTTGTAAAAGAATAAGGCTAGCACGAAAAGGAAGCACATAATGGCCCCAGCATAGACCGGGCCTTCAGTAAAGGGCTTGCTTCCCCAGTACTGGGATTGTTGAAGAATTTCGCCTGAAAGTTGGTTTACAAGATGAGGTTGTTGTTGGCCGTAGTTGATACCATTGCTTAACAAATAATCGTTAACCCTTTGTTGTAGACCTTTGGCAAGGTCCGGATTTGCACCGATAGGTTTTGATCCTCCACCATTGAAATTGGGTATCATAAGGGTTAGAGTCTCAGCCTTTCCGTATGACCATGCAAAGACATAATCCGGGTCCAGCCCCTTATGGGGCTCGGATGCCTCTTCCTCTGTCAGGATGGCTTTTCCTCTGATACTTTCCTTTCCATATTCATAAGTAGTCCACAGGTTGCTGATATTTGGCAGCAGAGCCAATACCGCAGCTACTCCAAGTAAGGCAGTCCGGTGGACAAAGTCATTCAGGGCTCCCGCCTTGATTGCTCTGACCAACTTGTCGATAACAAGTACAAGGGTAAGAAGAGCCAGATAATAGGTTATCTGAACATGGTTGTATGCGATTTCTGCACCCAGTGCAATTGCTGTAAATAATGCCCCTCCCCACTTATTTCGATTATAGGTATAAAGTATTCCTCCTATCACCGGTGCCATAAGTGCAATTGCATAGGCTTTGGTGATGTGCCCGGCAATAATGATAATAAGATTGTAGGAACCAAAGGCAAAGGCGACACTTCCAAGAAAACTCAGTCCCAGACTGAAGCCCATGCTGCGGGCAAGAACAAAGAAACCGGCAAGGTACAAGAACAGAATAGCAATATTGTGATAGGGGAGACCCAGAGATGTCGCTTTATTGATGTAGTTGAAGAGATTTGCTGATGAATCGCTTTTTATCTGGTAGGCCGGCATGCCACCAAACATTGAGTTGGTCCATTGAGCCTTTTCTCCAGTTTGTTGTTCAAGTTGAAAAAGTTCCTGAGCCATCCCTATGGCATGGGTGTTGTCCATCTGGGGAAGGACTTTGTTTTCCATAACAACAGGCCAGAAGTATAGGCCAGAGAGTAGCACAAATCCAAGTATTATTCCTAAGTAGGGAAGAAATCTCTTAAAGCTATTCATCCTGAAATTTTTTTGAGTTGTTTCAAAAATATGAATAATAAAGGATATCGAGCAGAGAAGTAGGAATTTTGTCTTGACCCAGGGAAGTTGTTTTTGTAAATTTCAATAAACAAAATTTTAAAACGGACGTTTATATCCTAAATAGAATCACTAAAAACTATAATATGAAAAAGACAGCATTATTTATATCATTTGTATTTGTTGCAGTTGCAGTATCAGCGCAGACTTTGAGCCTTGACACCAGCAATAGCACACTAGGCTGGGTAGGCAAGAAAGTAACAGGTCAGCACAACGGTTATCTTAAGTTTGACTCAGGCAAGCTGGAACTTGCCGGTGAGAATATTAAAGGGGGCAACTTTGTTGTGGATATGACAAGCCTTACAGTTGAAGATATTAAGGATGAAAAGACTAATGGAATGTTGGTTGGTCACCTTAAGTCAGATGATTTCTTTAGCGTTGAGAGTTTTCCCAAGGCAAATCTTGTAGTTGAAAAGGCAACTAAATCAGGTGAGACTTATTCTATCACCGGAAAGCTAACTATCAAGGGAGCAACACACCCGATTTCATTTGATGCTGTAAGGGAAAAGAAAGGCGAAGGTACTCAGGTGTTTACCGGCACGATCGTTGTTGATCGTACTCTGTACGATGTTAAGTACGGTTCGGGAAAGTTTTTCGCAAGTCTTGGCGACAATATGATTTATGATGAATTTACACTGGACTTTAAGATCGTCCTTAAATAATTACTTACTTCTTCATTAATGTCAAGTGCGGGTGCCTCAAGGGGCACCCGTTTTTTATTCTATTAGGGCTGAACTGGTATCTCATTACGACCTTCTTTTTTTGTCTGATTTGTAACAGATAGGTAAACAGGCTGTAGGATCAAAAATAAAGTAATTAACTTCGGTAGAGGAATAATGTGTTATTATGCTTACTGTTTGCATACCTGTATATAATACTTCTGCTCTTATGCAGGCTGAGTCCTTAGTGGCTCAAGTTGCTGCGCTTGAGGGGCCTGTAGAGATAATTTTCCTTGACGATGGATCCGATCCGGAGTTTAGAGAGAAGAATGCTTTTTTGAAGAGTATGCAGGGAGTAAGGTATTATGAGCAAGAGAATGCTGGCAGAGCTGCTGCACGCAACAGGCTTGCTGAGCTTGCCACGGGGGCCTATCTTCTGTTTGTTGACAGTGACTGTATTGTACCGGAAGGTTTTCTTAAACGGTATCTGAGGTATTGCGCTGATAACTGTGTCGTGGTTGGAGGTCTGGTTTACCCTCCTCGGCCACAGGATAGAAAGCTAAGGCTGAGGTGGAAGGTGGGGGTAAGACGTGAGCAGCGTTCTCTGGAGGAGCGACGTTCAAAGCCTTATGTTTCTTTCCTTTCATCAAACTTTTTGATAGACAGATCTCTATTTGGTGATCACTGTTTCAACAACGACCTTAGCAATTATGGTCACGAGGATACCTTGTTTGGTTATAACCTGAGCACACACGGACTTGAAATAACTCACATAGAGAATCCGGTTATTCACATCGGACTAGATTCAGCTGATGTTTATTTGAGAAAGATCAAGGAGAGCACTGGCAACCTGCTGTATTTTTGGGAGCAGGGATATGACATTAGTCCCTTCAGAGTTCTTTGTGCCTTCAGTAGAATAAAAAAGCTTGGTCTTGCAGGGCCTTTTGCGGCGTTGTTTAATATGCTCAGAGTTCCTATTTACATGGCTTTGACGGGTTGCTGCCCCTCTCTGTTTCTTCTTGACGTATATAAGCTGGGACTATTTTGCCTTGCCTGGCGGCAAAGCAAAAAATAAGGCCTGCCGGACTGATTGTCTGACAAGGCCTTTTTATGTTTTCCCGCTTGTGACTTTTCCGGGGTTATTGTTTCCAGAGTTTACTCTACTATTACCTGAAGTTCAACACGTATGGCGTTCCATCTTTCCTCGTCCATTTTGGGGCCAATAACCTCGATTACCCTTGCAGATAATAGAGCTCCTATTTCACCGCATTTGTGAACCGGCAGAGACCTTATTAGACCGAATAGAAAACCTGCTGCATATAGGTCTCCGGCGCCTGTTGTATCGATAGGGTTGCATGTCACGGAGCCTACGCTTACTTTTTGGTCAAGGTGCTTGATAAGTGATCCCTTTGCTCCCTGCTTCAGTACCACGGTTTCGCACATTTGGCTCATCCATTCAAGGGCTTCTTCTCCTTCAAGACCTCCGCTGAAAGCACGGGCCTCTTCTTCGTTTGCAAAAAGGATATCGACGTAGCAAGCTACGTTCTCACGCAAAAATTCCAGGTTTTCCTCAACAACATTGAAACTTGCAAGATCGAGCGATACTTTCAGACCGCACTGCTTTGCCCTTCTTAGTCCCTCCCTGATCAGATCCTGGTTTTGTACAAGATAGCCCTCTATATGCAGGTAACTGTAGTTTTTCAATATCTCGTTGGGGATATCGTCTGCCCTCATCTCGACTGCTGCTCCCAGGTATGTTGCAAAAGTACGTTCCGAATCGGGTGATATCAGTGCAATGGCTCTTCCTGATTCGGTTTCGCTTTCAAGGAGTATGGGATCTATCCCTTTGCGGAGCAGATCATTCTTGAAAAAGTTGCCCAGTTCGTCACGTCCAATCTTACCCAGAAAACCAGTTTTGATTCCAAGGTTAGCAAGGCCGTGGATTGTATTTGCAGCAGAACCGCCTGAAGCCTTTGTAGCACCATTGTGGCCCGTTGCCATCATTACCTTCTCTGCAGTATGTTTATCTACCAACTGCATGCTACCGCGGGGCATCTCAAGCCTCTCCAGTACAGCATCACTCTCAAGTCTTAAAAGGATATCTACCAGGGCATTGCCCATTCCCAGTACTTTTGCCATATTATTGATCGGAAATTTTTGCATTGCAAAGATGCTTTTTTTATTCGAATAATTTGCAAAATTAACCCAAAGC
>CAYNFX010000087.1:0-7691 GCA_964396555.1 uncultured Alkaliflexus sp. | reverse complement strand
TGTCTGGTCAGGAGTTTTACCATTATCCGACCTCTGCGGTATCCGTGATATCATTCCCTATGTTGGAGTGGAGAAAAGTAGAGGTTGGAAGGGGTAAGGCTGATTATTTTACATATCCCCGTATGCTAAAGGATCTGGGTACCCTCTGACTTTAGCTGACTCATGCTTACTTCCTGTACTTGCAAGGTATTCTTACAATAAATGTCGCCCCCTCGTCTGGAGCCGAAACAACACTTATTGTTCCTCCCAAAAGCTCAGTTATACTCTTGCTGATTGCAAGTCCTAATCCTGTTCCTCCAATATTTATTCTGGGATCTGGATTGATCTGTCTGAATCTGTTGAAAATTACGCCCTGATCCTCCTTGCTTATGCCCCGGCCTGTATCAGTTACCCGGATCTCCAGACTATTGTTGTCGGGTATTGTATAGCTTAGTTTGACGTATCCCCTGCTCGTAAATTTTATAGCGTTGCTTATCAGATTATTTATAACCTGCTCAAGTCTGTATTGATCGCTCTCAAGCATTAAGGATTCCTGTTCCAGCCCTTTCTCAATTATCAACTCAATGTCTCTGTTGTATGTATAGATAAGGGTTGTAGCGACATGTGAAATTTTTTCGAAAAGTAAATGAAGGTCAAACTCATTAATGACGATATTAAACTGTCCGGATTCAATCTTTGAAATATCAATAATGTCATTAATAAGTGCAAGCAAACTTTCACCGCTTGAGCGTATAAGACTCAGGAATTTCAGGCTGTCTTCCTTATGGATTGAGTCATCTAGGAGTATATCCGAGAAACCCATAATAGCATTCATCGGGGTTCTGATCTCGTGGGATACATTTGCAAGAAAGGATGACTTAAGCCGGTCGCTCTCCTCTGCCTTTTCCTTAGCGATCATTAACTGTACTTCAAACTGCTTTTGCATATCTACGTCCAGCATAAGACCAATCATCCGTCGTGGGGTGGAGTACTTGTCCACTTCTACCACCTTACCGTGCAATGAGAACCACTTATACGCTCCATTTGACGTCTTTAAACGCGCTTCAGTGTTGAAATCATGAGCTTTACCACTAAGGTGCATCTCTAACACTTCATTGACCTGACCCAGGTCGTCTGGGTGACAGGTTTTGATCCAGTCTCCAATTGTTACATGTGCAAAGCCGGGCTCTCCATAACCTAGAAGTCCGGATACCCACTTGTTGATGTAAACTGTTTTGTTTTCGAGGTCTATATCCCAAAGTCCCACATTGGCACCATCCAAAGCAAGTTCCAATCGTTCCTCGCTCTTACGGAGTCTGGTCTCAGCTAGCTTTTTCTGATTGAGTAGTCTGAGCAGGACTATATTGATTATAATCAGGAATCCTAGTACTGAGCAGATTATAATGATTTCATCCCTGTATTTTTGGAAGTAATTTTCAGGCTTGTTTAATAAGACTGCGTTGTCAGGCACTAGCGACAAATCAATATCGTAATTGTTCAGTATGTCGTAATCAAGTACCAGGGTCTGCGTTGGTTTGACCATGTATCCGGGGCTAAAGATTTCTCCGGATAGTTTTCTCTTCATAAGTTGGGCAGCGAGACGTCCCTGGTCCTCACCAGTATTGATAACTCCTCCTATTATAAAATTGTTGAAAAGAAAGTCCCACATGCTGTAAACCGGTACGTCAAGACAGTTCTTAAGAAAGCTGGCTTCCATTATCATATCTTTCACTGCCCCTTTTCTGGGTAGGTACATACTGAGCAGAAGCATTGCTCTTTTGTCCGGATCAACATCCTTAAGGGTCTCTCCAAGCAGTTCAACTGATGTTGCATATATCAGGTTATACTCTATCGGAAAGTTAACTTCATTTACTGCTCTCAAAAACTGATCTGCAAAGAGAATCCCATTAAGGGTGGAATCACTAACGACAATAAGTTCCTTAAGGTCCGGTTGCAGAGTCATTATAAGTTCAAGTGTCTTGCCAATTGCGATCTCCTCCTCCACACCAAGGCATTCTACCCTGTTGAGGTCATACTTGAACAGCTCGTTGACCCCGCAGAAAGCTACCGGAACTTCACCCCATATATCCACTCCGTGGTTCAACACAAATTCAAAAGCATCATTATCACTGCAAATAATACCTTTAATTGCCAAGGTTCTGTATTTTTCCTTCAGAAACTCTACATACAGATCCTCCTGACGGTTGAAACTGAAACGTTTGGTATCGAGATACTCAATCGAAATCCGGTAGTTATCAGACTCAGGCAGCTCATTAACCACAGCATTGGTGAGATCGCTGGTCCATTTAAATGTATAATGGTAGGAGTTAATCAGGAGGATGTCAGTAGGACCGTTTGTGTCAGACTTATCAGCCTTTAAGGGGAAAGAAAGCTGCATCAGAAGGACACAGATCAGTGAAGTCCACAGGTACTTCATATTTGGAGTTTTGTTAGTGGCAAAATAGAATTAATTTAGCACATCATCAAATGATGCTGATTAATTGAACGAAAACATCATCATTTTTGTTGATTTATTTTGACAGAGAACTTCAAGTTGTTGATTGATGAGAAAAGCAGAAAGACATTTATTGGTAATATTCGGAGCCTCTGGTGACCTGACATATAGAAAGTTGGTTCCCTCGGTTTTCGACTTGTATACACAAAAACTATTGCCGGTTAATTTCGGCATACTTGGACTCGGTAGGAGCAAACTTAGTTCTGAAGCCTTCAGGGAAAAGATGAAGGAAGGGATAAAGAAGTTTGCCGGTACTACGGCAAACAGGGAGAGCATGATAGATGCATTTCTTGATAAGCTATTCTATTATTCTTTTGACCCGGAAGTAAAAGGCGAGTACGAGGGGTTTCGCGACGAGCTGGAGGAACTTGACCAGAAACTGAATACAGGAAGTAATTATATCTTTTATCTGGCAACACCTCCAAGCCTTTATCCGGTAGTTCCTGCCAATCTTGCGGCCTTCGGGCTTAACAGGGAAGATAAGGGCTTTAAGCGGTTGATTATCGAAAAGCCTTTTGGTTATGATCTTGAGAGTGCGCGTAAGCTTAACCGGAAGCTTCAGTGTAACTTTAAGGAGGATCAGATTTACCGTATCGACCACTACCTTGGTAAGGAGACTGTACAAAATATGCTTGTTACGCGCTTTGCCAATGGGATTTTCGAACCTTTGTGGAATAGAAATTACATACACCATGTTGAGATTACTTCATCAGAGGATATTGGTGTAGGCAGCCGTGGAGGTTATTATGAAGGTTCAGGTGCACTTCGTGACATGGTTCAAAACCACCTTTTACTGTTGACATCGCTGGTGGCAATGGAACCTCCTGCAGTGATTAATGCAGATGCCATGCGTAACGAGATGGTCAAAGTGTTGCAATCGATCAGGCCAATCAAGGAAGAGGAGGTTGAAAAGTTTGTAATCAGAGGGCAGTACACTTCTTCTGACATAAAAGGAAAGGTGATGAAGGCATACCGTGAGGAACAAGGAGTCGATCCACAGTCACGTACCGAGACCTTCGTTGCCATGAAGTTTTATATAGATAACTGGCGCTGGGCCGGAGTTCCTTTTTATATAAGGACCGGTAAGTGTCTGCCCACAAGGGTGACAGAAGTGGTAATCCACTTTAACGCAACACCTCACCATATTTTTACTGATAACCTGCAGCATGTAAAGACGCAGAATCAACTTGTGCTGAGGATACAGCCTGACGAGGGTATTTTGCTTAAATCTGCAATGAAGGTGCCTGGAGCCGGTTTTAACGTTCAGGATGTTAATATGGATTTTCACTATTCGGACCTGAGCCATACTTATCTTCCAAGTGCATATGAGCGTCTGTTGCTTGACTGCATGCTGGGTGATGCTACATTGTATTCACGAGGTGATGCACTGGAAGCTGCATGGCAGTTTGTTGACCCCATACTGAAAGCGTGGACTAACAACCCTGCAATAAAGGTATACGGATATCCAGCAGGTACCTGGGGTCCAGTGGAATCGGACGAGCTTATTGAAGGGGTGGAAACCTGGCGTTATCCTTGCAAGAACCTTGCAGGTGATGGTGAATATTGTGAACTTTAGTTCTGACCTTAATATATGGAAATATTGATTTTTGAAGACAAAACTGCGCTCGCGCGCAGTTTTGGGGAACTTTTGGCCGGATATGTTGCTGACAGGGAACGCGTATATATTGCCCTTTCCGGAGGTAGTACGCCCAAAGTTATTTTCGACCTGCTTGCTGTTGAGTACAGGGCGAAAATTGACTGGGGAAAGCTTAGGTTTTTTTGGGGAGATGATAGATGCGTGCCTCCTGAGCATCCTGATAGCAATTATGGAATGACTAAGGAGCATTTATTTGACAAGCTGCCAATTCCAGAAAGCAATATTTATAGAATTAAGGGAGAACTGCCTGTAGATGATGCAGTTGCTGATTATATTGAGACAGTTGACAAAGTAGTTCCCAAAAAGAACGGACTTCCCAGATTTGATATTATGATGCTTGGTATGGGAGATGACGGACATACTGCATCAATTTTCCCATATGCAATTGACTTGTGGGAATCGCCTAATGTTTGTGAGGAGGCCACACATCCTCAGAGTGGACAGAAGAGAGTCACACTGACTGGGAATGTTATAAATAATTCGGAGCTGACAATGTTTTTGGTAACTGGAAGGAGCAAAGCTGAAAAGGTAGATCAAATAGTTAATGGAAAGTTGGGATTCAGCCAATACCCGGCTGCGCTGGCTGATGGTGACAAGCTGTTATGGATGCTTGACAAGGAGGCTGCAGCCCTGCTGATGTAGATATTTTTTACTTCCTGCATTGCAATGCGGTGAAGGTGTTTAGTAATAAGATAAAGGCTGTTTCGGAAATAGATTCCGGGACAGCCTTTGTTGTTATGTAAATTGTTACTAATTTTAACCGTTTTTTTGAAATATACTGGTTTCAGTCAAGGATTTGTGATAAAATGAAACTGCTTTACCTAAAACCTAATACCATTTCAGTACCCAGGCAGATGCTTTTCTCCTTCATATACATATCCAGTAACATTATCGAGCTATGATAATAAAGCAACTATCTGTCTTCCTCGAGAATAAGTCAGGAAGGCTTCATGAACTCTATTCAAGTCTAGGCAGTGCAAATATCAATGTGTCTGCGTGTAGCGTGGCTGATACATCCGATTTCGGAATTGTAAGAATGATAGCCTCTGACCCTGATAGTGCATACAAGATACTCAAGGAAAGAGGCTTTTCAGTTAATATTAACGAGGTCATCTCTTTTGCCACACCCAACACTCCGGGTGCACTTGGCAGTTGCCTTAAAATACTTGCAGAAGCAGATATAAGTGTTGAATATCTATATGGATTCTCGGTTGGTGAGAAGTCCTTTATCTGCCTGCGCTGCAATAATCCAGAAAAGGCCGTGATGGAGTTTCAGCGCCACAAGCTTGAGCTGATTAGTGCCAATGACCTATATAAGTTCTAACGATATACTTTGAAGATTTTTAAACCCATGGCTACACACAACATCTGGAACCCTCATATGGAGACTATGTCCCGTGATCAGATGAGGGTTGTTCAAAGCGAACGTCTGCGCGATACGGTTGAACGAGTCTATTACAATATTCCTTATTACAGACAAAGGATGCAGGAGATGGGTCTTGCTCCTGAGGACCTCAAATCGGTTGATGATTTGAAACTCCTTCCATTTACTACCAAGAGTGATTTGCGGGATAACTATCCTTTCGGACTGTTTGCAGTTCCCATGAGTGAGATTATCCGGATACATGCATCTTCAGGTACTACCGGCAAGGCAACTGTAGTGGGTTATACCAGGCATGATATAGGTATCTGGTCGGAAGTGATGGCTCGTACCTTTACTGCTGCTGGTGCAGGCAAGAGCGACTTTATTCAGATAGCTTATGGTTATGGGTTGTTTACCGGGGGGCTGGGAGCCCATTACGGAGGTGAGAAGATCGGTGCAACAGTAATACCAATATCCGGAGGTAATACCAAGAGACAGCTTCAATTGATGGAAGATTTCGGAACAACAGTATTGGCTTGCACTCCATCCTATGCCGCTTATCTGGCTGAGACTATTGAAGAATCGGGAATCTCACGCGACAAACTGAAGCTGAGAGTGGGTGTCTTTGGCGCTGAGCCCTGGACTGAGAATATGCGTAGGGAGATTGAGAAGAGGTTAAAAATTAGAGCAATTGATATTTACGGACTGAGTGAAGTTATTGGTCCCGGTGTTTCTTTTGAATGCGAGCATCAATGTGGACTGCACATCAATGAAGACCACTTTATACCTGAAATTATTGATCCGGAAACGCTGGAAGTGCTGCCTGAAGGCGAGCTTGGCGAACTGGTCTTTACGACTATCACCAAGGAGGGACTTCCACTGATAAGGTACAGAACCAGGGATTTAACACGATTGAACTTTGAAAAATGCGCCTGCGGACGTACAATAGTAAGAATGAACAAATGCACTGGCCGCAGTGATGATATGCTTATTATCAGGGGTGTCAACCTATTTCCATCTCAGATTGAAAGTGTGCTGATGGAAATGGATGAGACAACGCCACACTACCTGCTCGTTGTAGACAGGATCAACAATCTCGATACTCTTGAATTGCAGGTTGAGGTGGAGGATCGCTACTATAGCGATACAATTGGTGAACTTCAGGCATTGCGTAAAAAGATTACGCATGCAGTGGAAAGCGCTACCGGGCTTTCGGTAAATGTTAAGCTTGTAGAACCAAAGTCAATTGAGAGAAGTGAAGGTAAGGCCAAACGTGTGATTGACAAACGCAAACTGGTCTAGTACTGATAACTAGCCTGCTCTTTAAGGCAGACATTGAAAAGAAATACAATATGGCTTGTAGCGCAACTGAAAATTGGCGGTATAGCTGTGGTTTTTTAGAAAGGGAACTGAGATGAGTATTTTTCCGATAGATAGGGAAGAAGTTAGTAAGATTCGAAAAGAGTTAGGAATAAATCAGATATCCAGGGCTTCGATACGCCAGGTTGTCCAATTGGCCGACAGATTGGAGAAGCAATTTGGAGTCGGGTTTATACGTACTGAGATGGGAGTGCCGGGGATACCTGCCCCGGCCATTGGAGTAGAAGCTGAGATTGAAGCGCTAAAATCTGGTGTTGCTTCTGTGTATCCCCCCATCCAGGGGGTTGATATGTTTAAAAATGAGCTGTCTCGTTTTGCAAAAAAATTTCTTGATGTTGATATTTCACCTGTAGGTTGTATTCCTACAGCCGGTGGAATGCAGGCTTCCGCAATAAGCTGCCTGGCTGCCAACAGGAGAGACAAAAGCAAGGATACTACACTATTTATCGATCCTGGCTTTCCTGTTCAGAAGAGGATGATGGGCGTGTTGGGGATGAAGTTTGAAAGTTTTGATATCTATGACTTTCGTGGAGACAAGTTGGAAGACAAACTGGAAACATATCTGATAAATGGTAATATAAGCACCATTCTTTACAACAGCCCCAACAATCCGTCGTGGATCAGTATGACTGAAAGGGAACTCGAGATTATCGGCCGCATGGCTAATAAGTATGATGTGGTTGTTATGGAGGACCTGGCATATTTTGGCATGGATTTCAGGCACGGCAAGACTGAAGGGCCTTTACAGTCTACTGTTGCTAAATTTACGAATAACTATATCCTGCTGTTTTCCTCAT
>CAYNFX010000086.1:0-7716 GCA_964396555.1 uncultured Alkaliflexus sp. | reverse complement strand
ATGGAGGCCCTTAAGAATGGTGGGCTTGATGTGGATTTTTTTAAGGATAACGAAGCTGGTATCCTTTACGGCAATGACAGTTCCTCAATACCTGTTATTGAAGCCATAGATATAATGCGCGAAAAGGGCGATACATCAATGATAGGCTCAGGTTCTATTTTCCAGTCGATGAATTCGACAATCAGTATGAACCTGTCAGTAATACTCAAACTTAGAGGAATCAATCTTACCATTAGCGGTGCCTGTGCCAGCAGTTCGCATGCTATTGGACTGGCCTATCTGCTTATCTCACATGGATATCAGGATATGATAATTTGTGGTGGGGGTCAGGAGATAAATGCAGAATCCATGGGTAGCTTTGACGGACTTGCTGCATTTTCTAATTATGAGGATGAGCCTCAAAAAGCCTCTAGGCCTTTTGATAAGACCCGCAACGGACTGGTGCCTTCGGGAGGTGCTGCTACTCTTGTTGTTGAGAGTCTTGAGTCGGCAATGCGCCGAGGTGCAAAAATTTACGCTGAGATAAAGGGTTATGGATTCTCATCCAATGGGTGTCATCTGAGCGTTCCCAGTGTTGAAGGACCAAGAGAATCACTGATACGTGCTTTGAAGGCTGCTGACATGAATGCTTCTGATATTGATTATATAAATGCACATGCAACTTCAACACCCCTGGGCGACCTGAATGAAGGTAAGGCAATACTTGAGGTTTTCGGTGACTGCAATACTCCCGTCAGTTCAACAAAGTCAATGACCGGTCACGAGATGTGGATGGGTGGTGCAAGTGAAATTATATATTCAATCCTGATGATGGAAAATTCTTTTGTCGCACCCAATATCAACTTCAACGAGCCTGATGAAGAACTGGCAAGGCTTAATATAGTCTCGGAGACAAGGGAAAAGAAGCTGGATATTGTGTTGTCAAATTCGTTCGGATTCGGGGGAACCAACTCAACGCTAATAATTACGAAATTCAAAAAATAGAAATATATGCAAAGGGAAGATATAGCAAGGATAATAAATAGTTTTCTTGCTGAGGAATTTGAAGTTGAAGAAAGCAAGTTGGTGCCCGAAGCCCTTCTGACAGATGATCTGGGTATCGAAAGTCTTGATTTTGTCGATATAGTGGTAATAATTGAGCAGGAATTCGGCTTCAAGGCTACCCGTGATGAGATGGCAAAGGTCAGGACTCTTGAGGATATGTACAATTATATAGAGCAACGCATCAGGTAGTAATAACTCCGGTATGGCAAATTGGTCCGGGAAATCAAGGGGCGGAACCTTTGGCTATAGCTTTTTCATTCTGTTGATCAGGAAGACGAATCTTAGTGTCAGTTACTTTTTTTTGCGTATTGTAGCACTATATTATTTTCTCTTTGTTCGCAGCAGGAATATCGAGTTTTATTTTCGCAGAATTCACAAGTTTAAAGGCCTTAAGTTATTCAGGGCTGTCTTCAAGAATTACAGACTTCTTGGTGAGATCCTGATCGACAAGATCGCCTTTATGGTAAAAAAGGATCCCGGATTCAGATTTAACTACGAAGGAGAAGAGTATCTGCACCAGATGGCTGCTGCAGGAAAAGGTGGAATGTTGATCGGTGCGCATATGGGCAACTGGGAGCTTGCCGGCAATCTGCTCGACAGGATAGACTCTAAGGTGAATGTTTTGATGTTCGACGTCGAGCATCAAAACATCAGGAACTTATTAGGAAGATACGGAATAGAGCGTAAGTTTGAAGTCATCCCCATTCGAGATGATTTTTCACATTTGATAAAGATCAAAGAAGCCCTGGCTCGGAATGAATTTGTAGTGATGCACGGCGACCGCTACGTAGAAGGCAATGACGTAGTCGAAGTGAGTTTTTTGGGTGCCATGGCAAAATTTCCAGTAGGCCCTATGTATATGGCCTCTAAGTTTGGAGTACCCGTTTCCTTTGTCTATACACTTAAGGAAGGGGGACGGCACTATCATTTTTATGCTACACCGCCGGAGATTTTTCCATATCCATCAAGGGTAAAGCAGAGACCGGAACAGCAGAGGGCAATGGTTGAGAAATATGTGGCAAGTCTGGAGAATATTCTCGGCAAGTATCCTCATCAATGGTTCAATTATTTCCCATTCTGGGAGGAGGAAGTGAAGGCACTTGCCAAATGATATAAATGAAATCTATTACCTAATTGGATAAGAGCTCATGAAGCAAAATTACGGTTCAGACGAGAAATCAGCCTTACAGGCCAAGTATGATGCCCAGAAGATAGTCTTTGGGCCAATTATGTTTCAAGCTGCAAAGGCGCTGCGCGACCTGGGGATACTTGAACTTATAAAAAGCCGTCGCAAGGAAGGTATTACTAAGGAAGATATAGCTTCACAGCTGAATCTTTCGGTCTATGGGGTCAAGGTCCTGCTCGAAGCCGGTTTGAGCCTTGAGATGGTCAGGGTAGAGGACGATAAGTATATTCTTACTAAGACCGGATGGTATATACTTAGTGATGAGCTTACAATAGTCAACATGGACTTTGTACATGATGTCAACTATCTTGGTATGTTTAGTCTCACTGATTCTATTAAGACCGGAAAGCCTACAGGACTTAAGGTGTTTGGTGAATGGGAAACTGTCTACGAAGGTCTTTCTCAACTTCCCGGTCATGTACAAAAAAGCTGGTTTGCTTTTGACCACTTTTACTCAGATTATGCTTTTCCAGAAATTATGCCAAAGGTACTTGGCAATGGGGTTAAAAGAGTTTTGGACGTAGGTGGAAATACCGGAAAATTTGCAATGATCTGCTGTAGGTTTAACCCTGAAATTAACGTTACTATACTTGATCACCCAGGTCAGCTTGAGAAGGCGTTTGCTAATGCCCGTGCTGCTGGTTTTGATGACCGGATCTCAGGAGTTGCTATCAACCTGCTCGATCACAGCAAACCCTTCCCAAAAGGTCCTGATGTAATCTGGATGAGCCAGTTTCTCGACTGTTTTTCTCAGGAAGATATACTACAGCTTCTGCTTCGTGCCAAGGCATCTCTTGAAGGTACAGATGGCTCTTTGTATATTATGGAGACTTACTGGGACAGACAGAAGTTTGAAGCTTCTACATATAGCCTGCATGCGACCTCTTTGTATTTCACAAATATTGCTAATGGTTGCAGCCAGATGTATCACTCTGAGGATATGCTTAAGCTGATTGAAAAGGCTGGACTTTATGTAGCTGAAGATACCAATGATATTGGTGTAAGTCACACCTTGTTTAAATGTAAGGTTAAGAGTAAATAAGCAGACGTTACAATACAATTAGATTGTTGATTTACTGGCCGAAGCCGGTAAATGCCAGGTTCAGGGTTTGGTTTTTACGGATAGGAAATGGAATTTTTGCAAATTGACATAAAAAAACTGATACCTCAGCGGGAACCCATGATAATGGTGGAGAGAGTTATCGCTGCTGATGAAGGTACTGTAACGACCGCGCTACAGATTACAACAGACAACCTATTTTGCAGCGAAGGACAGTTCTCGGAGGAAGGACTGGTTGAAAATATAGCCCAGAGCGCGGCTGCTATGAGTGGTCTGACGGCTCATAGGGATGGAACACCTGTCAAGAGGGGCTTTATAGGGAGCATTCGCGGACTGAAGGTCAGGGAACGACCAACGGTGGGCTCAGAGATTATCACGACCGTGGAGTTGATTGGCAAGGTTCTGAATGTTGATATGGTCAGGGGTGTCGTTAAGCTTGAAGGCAGGGTAGTTGCCGAATGTGAAATGAGAATTTTCCTTGAAGATCAAGTATAATATCAGAAGGAGAAGTAAAGTGGGAGATAAAAAACTGGTTAATCGCATAGAGGTTAGGGTTCGCTTCAGCGAAGTAGACTCAATGGCAGTGGTATGGCATGGCAACTATGTTAAGTTTCTGGAAGATGGTCGTGAAGCCTTCGGAAGGGAACATGGAGCCGGCTACCATGAGATATACGCTAACGGCTATCTTACTCCCATTGTGAAGATGGAACTTAATTATCTTAAGCCGGCGGTTTTTGGTGATATCTTGGTTGTTGAGACTACCTATGTCAATACAGATGCGGCAAAGCTAGTTTTTGATTACAAGATTAGCAGGGCGTCGGATGGGGAACTGCTTGCAAAGGCTCGTACAGTACAGGTCTTTACTGACCTTGAAGGACGCATGGAGCTTGCAAATCCTCAATTTTATCAGGAGTGGAAGAAAACGAACGGATTGATATAGAGTATAAGAAGCAGAGCAATGTCGGTTTTAGTTAAGGCAACGAATATAGTATCGCCACTGGGCTTCAGTACTGAGGACAACTTCAGCAATGTACTGGCAGGCAACAGTGGGGTAAAACTCAGGGATAGAAAGGATTTGTCTCCACAGCCGCTGCATTTGGCGCTGATAGATGACATTAGCCTCAATAGTGCTTTTGCTTCTGTAGTTGGTGAAGACAAGGGTTATACCCGATTCGAGAAACTGGGTCTGCTTAGCCTTAGGTACCTGCTTCGAGATAAGGACATAGATATTGCATCTCCCGATACATTCTTTATTCTGTCAACTACAAAAGGGAATATTGAACTTTTGGCTTCGCCTGAAAAACCAGGTCAGACTGAGGGGGATCAAACTGCCACCTGTGTTAAGACGCAGTCCAGTACGGTGAAAGGCGTGTCTGAGTGTCTTGATAATCAAGTTGCTACAGAAAAAGGTGCAAACGCAACATCTTTTACAGATAAGGACGGATCTCAATACCCTGACAGGTTGCATCTTTGGCATACTGCTCAGATGTTTGCCGATCACTTTGGCTTTACAACAAAGCCGTTAGTAATTTCAAATGCTTGTATCTCAGGACTGTCTGCAATGGTGGTTGCTACCAGGATGATTAATGCCGGATTGTATCGCAGGGCTGTAATACTTGGTGCAGATGCTATCTCCCGTTTTATAGTTTCCGGGTTTCAGTCCTTTATGTCGCTTAGCGCAAGTGGCTGTATGCCCTTTGATGCAAGGCGTGACGGATTAAACCTTGGAGAGGCAGCAGCTTCGATCTTTATTGAAGCAGGTGAGCCAAAAGAGGGAGATATCGAACTGGTCCGTGGGGCAATGCATAATGACGCAAACCATATCTCAGGTCCTTCCCGAACAGGCGAGGGTTTGTTTCTTGCAATACACGATGCCCTTGAGGGTGAAAGACCTGATCTTATTTCTGCTCATGGCACTGCAACTGCCTATAATGACAATATGGAGTCAATAGCAATTAGCAGGTCTACACTAAACGACGTACCGGTCAACAGCCTAAAAGGCTATTTCGGACATACCCTCGGAGCTGCCGGATTGCTCGAAGCCATTATTAGCATTGAGTCCATGAAGGCCGGTATAGCTATTGGTACAAGGGGCTTTGAGGAATATGGGGTTAGTGAACAGATTAATGTTACAAAGGATAATTTCAAATACGAGATAAATTCACTGCTAAAACTTGCTTCCGGCTTTGGCGGAAGCAATGCAGCCGTATTGATAAGAAAAAACGTTTGAATTGGAAACTGTCAGACATATAAGGATAAAGGACAATACTGTACTATGTGACGGTAAGGAGATTTTTTCCCTACCGGGTGAAGACTTTCCAGCCTTTGCCAAAATACTATATAAGGAGAGCGGGGCCGAATATCCCAAGTTTTACAAGATGTCGGATATGTGTAAACTGGGCTTTCTGGCTGCAGAGTTCCTGCTTAAAGATCTTGGTGAGGTGAAGGCTGCCGAGCCCCATCAAAAGGCCTTGGTGCTTGCATGCAGGGCTTCCTCCCTGCATGGTGACATAGAGTACAGCCGTACTATGAACAATGTTCCAAGTCCTGCACTTTTTGTCTATACCCTTGCCAATATTGTAACCGGGGAGATTGCTATTCGTCAGTGCTTCAGGGGTGAAGAGCTGATGCTTGTGCAGAACGATCCTGAAAGCAGGGAGCATGAAGATTATATAAGGATATTAATGGCTGAGGGCAAGACTAAGTTTTGTATCAGCGGCTTTGTGGATTACGACGAGAGTGGCAACTACATTGCCGACCTCTATCTGATAAAGAATAATTAATTGAACACAAAAGATATTGATATGGATTTACGTGAAAAGCTGAAGGGGGAGTTGATTGACCAACTTAATCTTGAAGATATAACACCAGCAGATATTGATTCATCTGCACCTTTATTTGGTGATGGACTGGGGTTGGATTCTATTGATGCTTTGGAGATTATTGTGCTGCTTGAGAAGGAGTACGGAATTAAGATAAGCAATCCTGCCGATGGTAAGGATGCAATGCAGTCGATAGATAGCCTTGCAGTGTTTATCGAAAAGAACAGGAAGTAAAGTGTAATGAGGATGCAGGGAGCTAATAGTGAAAAGATCCTTATAAGCGGTATTGGGCTTATCTCGGCGATTGGCAGCAATGTGCAGGAGTGCCTTGAGTCTTTGCGCAGCGGCAGGACCGGGATTGGTCATGCGCGTATGCTGCAAACCAGGCACAGGGACGAGTTTATGCTTGGCGAGGTAAAGCTGAGTAATGAGCAACTGTGTGACCTGCTGGCCATCAGTGAAAAGGACAGGATCGGGCATACACGTACATCCCTGCTGGCCCTTAGTGCAGGTCTGGAGGCTCTGCTTGATGCAGGTTTTAAGCCCGGTGACTTAGGTGGACATCGTATCGGAATTATTTCAGCCACTACGGTGGGAGGTATGGACAAGAGTGAAAACAGCTATCGCACTAGAGATTTTGCATCAGGCTTTGTACAAACCCACCCTTCCGGTGATTCAACTGATAAGATTGCCAAGTATCTTGGAATAGATGCTTACCTCAGCACTCTGTCAACCGCCTGCTCCTCAGCAGCCAATGCAATGATGCACGCAGCAAGGCTGATACACCACGGCTATCTTGATGCAGTGCTTGTGGGAGGTGTTGACCCCTTGTCACGCTTTACCCTCAACGGTTTCAACGCTCTTATGATCCTTGACAGAGAATGGTGCTGTCCCTTTGACCAAAACCGCAGAGGACTCAACCTTGGTGAGGGCGCCGGTTTTATTGTTTTAGAAAAGGAGAGTTTGGTGAAACAAAGAGGAGCAAAGAGTTATTGCACCCTTGCCGGTTATGCCAATGCTAATGATGCTTATCACCAGACGGCTTCCTCGCCGGATGGCGAAGGAGCCTTTATTTCTATGAGCAAGGCCCTTGAAATGAGCGGACTTAATCCCGAAGAAATTGATTATATCAACGTCCACGGTACTGGTACGTCCAACAATGACCTGTCTGAAGGTCTGGCCCTAAAGCGGGTTTTTGGAGAAAAGCTGCCTCCCTTTAGTTCAACAAAAGCATTTACAGGCCACACTCTCGGTGCTGCAGCTGGTGTTGAGGCAGTAATTTCAATACTTTCAATCGAGCATGGACTGATATTTCCCAACCTGAATTTCAGTGAGCCAATTGCCGAATTTGGTGTGGCTCCGGTTACTGAATTGATAAGCAGGCCTGTGAAGAGTGTGTTGTCCAATTCCTTCGGTTTTGGAGGTAATAATTCAACCCTTGTTTTTTCAAGATAAGCTATGGCAGTCTATATACTTTCTTCAGAAGCGATTTCATGCCAGGATACTTTTGGCAGCGAGGGGATGCCCGATTGCAGAGTGCTGCAGCCGGTTGAGAGCTTTCTCAGAGCCCGGACTCCCGAATACAAACAGTATATTGATGCCCG
>CAYNFX010000085.1:4217-7839 GCA_964396555.1 uncultured Alkaliflexus sp. | reverse complement strand
CCCAGGAAGTCGTCCATATATGACTGGGTGAGGCTGCGAACCTTCATATAGGCATTCATATTGATCTCGGGCACGTCGAAGCCTGCATCCTTGAGCATGGCTTGCACAGTTAGCAGGTCGGCATGACCTGTTCCCCATGACAGGGGCTCCATACCTACGTCGATATAGTCAACTCCGGCACGGCACACTTCGAGTATTGTTGCAACCTGAAAACCTGGACCGGCATGACCGTGATAAGTAAGCGGTATCTCAGGATACTTGGCCCTGATGCGCCTTACTATCTCGCCAAGCCAGGCCGGACGGGCAACACCTGCCATATCCTTAAGACAGAGTTCGTCAGCACCAGCCTCGATAAGCTGATCGGCCAGGTCAACAAAGTATTCTACCGTGTGAACCTTTGAGTATGAAATACTCATGGCAGCCTGGGCAATCATTCCGCCTTCCCTGGCATATCTAATAGAATCGATGATATTGCGCGGGTCGTTGAGTCCGCAGAATGAACGGGCTATATCTGTTCCCTGTAGTTTCTTGACCTTAAACATAAGCTTGCGCACGTCGGCCGGCACCGGGGTCATCCTGATACCATTGAGGGCACGCTCAAGCATGTGGGTCTGGATACCGGCTTCCTTGAAAGGCTTGGTCCAGGCCCTAACGGCCTTGTTGGGGTTCTCACCAAACAAAAGATTGATCTGCTCGAAGCCGCCGCCATTGGTCTCGACACGTGCAAAGCATCCCATCTCAACGATGTGGGGAGCTACTTCTTCAAGCTGATCCAGACGAGGCACATACTTGCCCGCCGACTGCCACATATCCCTGTACAACAGGGAGAATTTTATTTTTCTACCCATAACATCATATAATAAGTCCTGTTAATCTGCCCTGAAGGGCAAACTTCATTTGATTTTCCGCTTTTTTGCTTTGGGAATAGTCCCGCGAAATGCTAACTCTCCTTCTCGACTTTTAATACCTTTCCTCTGCCTCCTGTAACTGTAGCTACCGCTGCCGCAATAACTGCAAGATGTTTCTGGTTAACTCCCGTAGCCTGACTGGCAACTATTGCTTGTTCACCTTCAGGAAAGAAACGGTTGACAAACCTGACTATCGCATTTCCAAGTGAATAAACTAGTATCAACACCAAAAACACAGTTACCATCCCTACAAGTAACAGTATAAGTGCAAGTTCTATGTTCTCGTTCATGTAATAATTTTTTACTATCCTACGCCAAGATGCTTACAATTATACTAATTTTTCCAGCTTTTATCAAATTTTTACCAGGAATCCTGCCTAAAATCATTTGAATTAAAAAAGCGGCTGTCGTGCATTCACGACAGCCGCTGCTTTTGTGAGGAGAATCTCACACTATCTAAAAACGCGATTTTGTATAGGTCTTTAGTAATGCCATTGACGGGCGGCCTCATACATGGCCAGCACGTTTTCAATTGGGGTTTCAACTTTAATCTTGTGTGAAGGACCAAGTATAAATCCTCCTCCTGGTGCCATCACATCTAGCAGTTCTTTTACACCTTCTCTTACCTTGTCGGGTGTACCATGGCGCAAAAGCAGTTCTTCGTCCAATGCCCCGCAGAATGTAATATAATGACCATAATCCTTTTTTAATCCTTCGGGATTCATTCCTGCTGCACGGGTCTGGATGGGATCCAGTACTTCTGCTCCAACCATAACAAACTCGGGAATCAGCTTGCGCACTCCGCCGCAACTGTGCATGTAGAGACGGCAGCCATGCTTTCGGGGTACTTCATAGTACTTCTGAAACACAGGGCGAACTATCTCTTCCCAGATCTCATTGCTGACGATTAGTCCGCTTTGTGATCCGAAGTCATCGGCTATGCGGATAAAGTCAACCCTGTTGCCTGCTACCTCGAAAAACTTCTCAATAAACTCATTATAGAATCCGGCAACCTTCTCAACAAGGGTGTGGAAAAACCTGGGATGATACATCATCACATCGAGGAACTCCTCTCGTCCAATAAGGCGCTGGATGATACGGAACAGTCCGGGTGATGAGAAACCCGGTGCAGTCATAATAGCATAGTCCTTGTACTTTTTCAACTGCGCATCAAGGACTTTAAAATCAAACAGGCTCACATCCGGCCAGGGATAATCAGCCAAAATTGCAGGATCAGTCACTCCCTTCAATGGATATTCAGCTACATCCCAATAATGAAAACCTTCCTTGCCTGCCAGCCTGTACTTAACTCCCCAGATGTCTTTCTTTACAGCGTCACCGTTTTGTCCGGTGATTAGTTCCGGTCCAACATAAGCAGGCTCCACCCACCTGAAATCCACATCCAAATAATCCATCAATTCGTCCCTGCTTGAAAACCCGAGATGAGCCATCATTCTGCTGGTGAACTCAGGTACGCCCCAGTAAAAGAACGGTACCCGGTCGGGCTGCTCGTGGCTTAGAGTCTTTAAAACTCTTTCCTTGTTATTCATGAAGAAACGATTAAGTAAATAACTAATGTTTCAAAGGGTAGGATTAGGAAATCGAATTTAGGGAAAAAACAAACGGATTTGCAAATAAGATTGGCTCAAAAACCGATTTCTAAACATTCGACCATTTTGTTTTAATGGTAAAACCTACAAAACCAAACAGAAATAATTGATTCATCGGCTAATACATTAAAGAGCAACGAGTCCTTTTGTTAAGATATTTTTAAATGATATTTACGTATTTTAAGCATTTGCTTTTTCAATACAATATTTAGTGGGATTCAAGGAGGCCTGTCCCGGCAAGTGATTGAAATTCAATATTAAAGCTAACTAAAGGGCACGCTGGCGTAGTACCTCGAAGATCAGGATACCTGCAGCTACCGAGACGTTTAGCGATTCGATCTCTCCCTTCAACGGGATGGATACAAATTGGTCTATCATCTTGTGTACCTGTGTAGATATACCCTTGTCCTCTGAACCCATCACAATGGCTACCGGACCTGTAAGGTCTGCCTTATAATAGGGATGTTCACTCTTTTCAGAGGCTCCAAGAATTGTAAAGCCCTTGTCTTTGAGAAACCTCATAACAAACCACAGGTTCTTGGCCCTGCAAACAGGGATATTAAAGAGGCCTCCGGCAGAGGTCTTGATGGCGTCGGCATTGACCTGAACACTGCCCTTCTCCGGCAATACTATTGCATCAGCTCCGGCGCATGCAGCACTTCGGGCAATAGCTCCAAAATTCCTTACGTCAGTGATTCCGTCGAGCAGCAGTACCAAAGGTACCCTGCCGTAAGCAAGACTGTTTTCTACTACTTCCCTTATGTCCTGATACTCGATGGGCGACATCACTGCAACCACCCCCTGGTGGTTGCCGGTGGTCAACCTGGCTAAGCGCTCAGCGGGCACTGTCTGCCATACTATATGGTTTTCCTTAAGTATGTTGAATAACTGATGGCTGAGGTCGCCCTGCAAGCCGGCACGAATGTAAACCTTCTCAAGGCTCTTGCCACTCTCGACAGCCTCAATAACGGCCCTTATACCGAATACTATATTTTTCTCTTTCATATCTATGCCCTTGGGCGCTTATTTTCCTTCAAGTTCTGTTAACTCATTCTGGAGTGCTTCCCATTCCTGCATGGCTTTCTCCAGCTCAACATTCATCTT
>CAYNFX010000085.1:0-4117 GCA_964396555.1 uncultured Alkaliflexus sp. | reverse complement strand
CCGTCGAGGAAGTCCCGGTCGTGGGATACGACAAGCACTGTTCCTTCAAAGTCCTTGAGGGCTTGCTTGAGGATGTCCTTCGACCTCATGTCAAGGTGGTTGGTCGGCTCATCGAGGATCAGGAAGTTGACCGGCTCAAGCAGGAGCATAACCATTGCAAGCCTTGTCCTCTCTCCTCCCGAAAGCACGGCAACCTTCTTGTCGACAGCCTCTCCTCCGAATAGAAAGGCACCGAGCAGGTCGCGTATCCTGGTCCTGATATCCCCCACTGCCACGCGATCAACGCTCTCAAGCACCGTCAGGTTGGGATCCAGTTTATCAGCCTGATTCTGCGCAAAATACCCGATCTTGACCTGGTGACCCAGTTCGACCTTGCCCTGGTGCTCCAGTTCGTTGAGGATAATCCTCACCATGGTTGTCTTACCCTCACCGTTCTTGCCTACAAAAGCAACTTTCTCACCGCGCGCTATCGCATAACTGACATCGTCAAGCACCTGATGGCTGCCATAGAACTTGCTTACGCCGGTTCCCTTGACGGTAATGGCGCCTGAGTGAGGTGCCTTGGGAAACTTGATGCGCAGGGCACTGTTGTCCAACTCATCTACCTCTATACGGTCTAGTTTTTCCAACTGCTTGATGCGGGACTGAACCTGCACGGCCTTGGAAGACTTATAGCGAAAACGCTCTATAAAGGCTTCGGTGTCATCAATCAGCTTCTGCTGATTACGATAGGCGGCGAGCTGCTGCTCCCGCCTCTCAGCTCTTAGCACTACATAGCGCGAATAAGGCACCCTGTAGTCATAAGCCTTGCCCAAAGAGATCTCTACGGTACGGTTTGTTATATTGTCCAGAAAGGCCCTGTCGTGCGAAATCAGCACCAGTGATCCCTGATAGTTTTTCAAGTAATCCTCCAGCCACTGGATTGACTCGATGTCAAGGTGGTTTGTAGGCTCATCAAGCAGAAAAAGGTCGGGCTTTCTGAGCAGGATCTTGGCGAGCTCAATGCGCATACGCCAGCCGCCGCTAAACTCGACCGTGGGACGGTCGAAGTCCTCACGCTTGAATCCAAGTCCCTTGAGGGTGAGTTCGACATCCCTCTTGTATGAATGTCCGCCTGCCAAATCGTAACGCTCCGTACACTCAGTAAGGCGGGAAATAAGGTCCATATAGGAATCGCTCTCATAATCCTCTCTATGACTTATTTCTGCATTAAGCCTTTCGATCTCGGCCTCCAGGCCGATGATCTCCTCAAAAGCAGTCTCCGCTTCATCGACTACCGTCCGCGTGTCGCTGTAGTGAATATGCTGCGGCAAGTAACCTATGGTTTGTTCTTTAGGCATCGAAACAACACCTGCAGATGGCACCATCTGCCCTGCTATTATCTTGAGTAATGTTGACTTACCTGCTCCGTTGCGTCCAACAAGTCCTATGCGGTCCCTGGAATTTATAAGGAAAGTAACGTCGTCGAATAATCTGAATCCTCCGAAATCAACAACTAACTGATTAACTGATACCATGAAACTTTATGACATAATTTTGTTTCCGGCTGTCGCACAACGTAGGCGGACCCGGAAGATAGGTTTATTTGTCCAGCGCAACCCTCTCCATCTTCAGATCAGGACGGAAGCGGAACTTGTACAGGCCTGCATTATAGAAGCCGCCCCAGTTGGATGTCCGCTCAAACCTGAAATTAAACTGCACCTGGTCGTGTCTGAACTTATCCAGGCAGAGTTCAAAGTCCTCACCATAGCTTGCCAATGCCGAGATAAAGTAATTGGCTACATCATATCCCCAGATTCCATAGCGTGAAAAGCCTGAAGTGGCATCAGAGCTCTGAAAGAATGGTGATATGGCATGGGGTTCGGTGTGATACCACTGCCTGTATTTCGAAATAAAAGCCTTTGTGTGACTGTCGTTGTAATCAAGGCCAAAGTGACGGTAGAAGGTACCGTTGAGTGCATGAATCTGCTCGGGTTCCACTGTTTGAAACCTAAGTACATCCGACAGACCATAGAAATTGATATTTGCCTTTGTCTGTTCCCTTACACCAAAAAGAATGGGTACCAGACGGGAAACTTCCGATAGTTTTGTTGAAGGTACTACGACGTGGTTGGAACTGTCACGGGCAACAAGGTTGATCAAATCGTTCATCTCATTGTGAGTCGGTAAGTATTCAATCATCCTGACTGCACCACGGCGACCCTCTGTGGCCGCTACCTTTTGCCTTAGAAGTTGGGTAAAGTGCCCTGCATTATCATCCTTATCCGTGGATCTGATTACTATCAGTTTGCCTCCTGCTGCCTGCCTCACAATATCATCGGCGACCTTGTCAAAGACAAGGTAGTCTGGTGTATTGATATGAAAGAGGTAGGGGTTGTTGTCCAACTGCGGGTTGGTATTCGACATCGGGTAAACCAAGGGAATACCATTAACACGGCTGAACTCGGAAACAAGTGGCAATTCACCTGCTACTGCAGGACCTATAATCAGGTGCTGTCTGCTAAGTGAAGGGTCACGCAGCGCACGCTTGACCGCATTGGTGTCGGGTGCTATGTCGTAAACTGAAAGTTCTACCGAAATACCTTGCTTCTTGAGTGTATCAAGAGCCATCAGTACTCCGCTGTAAAACTCTGTAAACATCTTACCACGGTTGCTTGAAGCCCTTGACTCACGACTTACCTGTACTGAATCAGAATAGGAATGATGCTGTGCTGCAGCAAATGGCAACATCAGGGCTACCTTGATGGGTTCTTTATACCCAAGTGTGTAATTTTTTTCACACCCCACTGTGACATCATGGATAGACATATCGGGTGCCTTGACAGGGGCTGCTTCGTCCTTCTTCATTGAAAGAGCTGTCTGGCGCGCAAACCATGCATCGGTAGGTATGCGAACTTCATCCCTGGTTTGAAGGTTCTGGAAGTCCACATGTGGATTAACCTGTTTAATAGTCTCAACATCAACATTGTACATGCGCGAGATACCGTAAAGAGTCTCTTTACGTTTAACCTTGTGGACCCTGAACAAACGCCTGTCGTTCTGGTCAAGGCCAGCCAGACTCATGTCAACCTTGGGCTTGGGCACGCGTATAACGGAACCAACCTTGAGGTCACTCTCATTCAGACCGGGGTTTAATGCCTTGATTGCCGCAGCATCAACCTGATATTGGCGGCTAATTGAGTAAAGCGTTTGTCCTGCCAATATCGAATGATACACATATCTGTCATCTACCACAACACCTTGATTACTAACCTCCTCCTCGGCAACACTAAGATTGTTGGCCAGCGTGGATTTGAGTATTCGGATCTCGCTGCCGGAAACAAGGACTCCGGAACGAAGTGCCGGATTGTACTCGAGCAACTGTTCTAATGACACATTGTACTTGCGGCTAAGGCCGTACATGGTTTCATCCGGTTCAACAAAATGGTATATATAACGCTCATCCCTCTGGCTAAGCTCAGGCATCAAATCAACTGTGGCAGGCTTGGTCTGCGCAGTCTGAGGCTGAACTGCCTGGCCCTGTGCAGTAGGAGCTTTAACAGGCTGCGTCTGAGCAGCCGGAGTTTGAGGCCTTAGCTGTCCATGGCCAGCCACACCATGCACTGCCTGTTCCGGCTTTGCAGGAATCTGCAATATGGCACCAACGATTAGTCCTTTCTCGGTACCGGGATTGTATTTATATAGTTCGTCAAGGCTTACATTGTATTTTCTCGAAAGAGAATATGCTGTCTGTCCGGCCTCGACCGTATGATAAAAAAAGTTTGTGGATGTGCCTGTGCCCGGAGTTGCTGTGGAAACCGGGATGCGAAGTATCTGACCTATCTTGAGGGTGCCTTCGATATCGGGGTTAGCCTCAATAATTGCCTGCATGGGCACGCCGTAGTTGACGCTAATGCGGTAGAGTCCTTCACCCTTCTGAATTACGTGAAGATAGTACTGCTTGCCGTTGATAACCATCTTCTGGGGCATATCTCCTGTAATATTCTGCCCATAAAGTCCGGTTAACAGTACCGAAAAAATAAAAACAATTGAAATAGTTTGCCTCTTGAATTTCATTAACCGCCTTTTTGATAATACATCGCAAATTAGGTACCAAAGATAGTAAATATATACAAAT
>CAYNFX010000084.1:1918-8025 GCA_964396555.1 uncultured Alkaliflexus sp. | reverse complement strand
TGCGCCACAGTCTGTAACAACCAGGTATTTGAAACCCCATTCGTCACGTAGTATGCGTTGTAACAATCTGATATTGCTACAGCATGGCTCGTCCTCAAGTCTCTGGTAAGCACACATTACCTGACGCACATCTCCTTCCTGAACAAGTGCCTTAAATGCAGGCATATAGGTCTCATAAAACTCCCTTGGACTAACATCGGTAACATTAAGTTCGTGTCTGCTCCATTCAGGTCCGGAGTGCACTGAATAGTGCTTGGCACAGGCAAGAAGCTTACGATACTTAGCATCTTCTGGCCCTTGTAAACCCTTTACAACCTGAAGCCCCATTCGGGTCATCAGATATGGGTCCTCACCATAGGTTTCCTGCCCGCGTCCCCATCTTGGATCCCTGAAAATATTGACATTGGGAGTCCAAACCGAAAGGCTGAGAAAGCGCCTGTTTTGTTCACCCCTGCGCATAGCCTGGTGATACTTGGCTCTACCTTCATCTGAAACTGCATCGAATATCCTATAGACCAGCTCGTCATTAAAGGAAGCTGCCATACCAATAGGTTGTGGAAACACAGTAACGCTGTCATTATTGGCGTATCCGTGCAAGGCCTCACTCCACCAGTTAAACTTCTTGATTCCAAGTCTGGGTATTGCATCAGACTGATCACATAGCAAAGCAGCTTTCTCTTCAACTGTCAACCTGGAGATCAGATCTTTGGCCCTGTCTTCTGAACTAAGGGAAGGGTCCTGAAACGGATATTGCTGGCCACTGACCCACATAGGTAATGCCAACAGGATAAACAAAGCAGTTTTTAGTCTCATTCTTTTTTCTTCTATTTTTTTTAGACTTATAAAAACACTAATGGATTAATCACGACTCTTAAAAATAAGCTGTACATAATGGTACAGGTCATCTTTCCATACCTCGAAATCGTGCTTTCCACCGGGTATTACGCGATAAATATGAGGAACGCTATTCTTTTCCAGGTACTCGTGAGTGCGGCTGCTGAAACTGATAAGATTGTCGGCATCTCCACAAGAGATATAAAGCAGGTTTAGCATATTGGTAGCCTTGGCAGGATCCGGCACAAGCTGTTCAGGAGCCTTGGTATTGGGAGCAGAAGAAAATCCGCCTACCCAAGAGAAGACCTCAAGATTACCCAGTCCAAAGTTGAGTGACTGTCCACCTCCCATTGATAAACCTGCTATTGCACGACTCTCACGATCCTTAATAACTGAGTATTCCTTTTCTACAAAAGGGATCAAATCATTTAGTAAATCCTTTTCAAAAGTTGCAAAGGCCTGCATCATTTCTGGGCCATAGATATTACCCCCAGCACGGTCATTCTTCTTTGCACGTCCATTGGGTAATACAACAATCATAGGCTGCATCTTGCCCTGGGCAATCAGGTTGTCGAAGATAATGTGAGGTACTCCATTGTTATACCATTCACTCTCGTCACCTCCAATTCCATGAAGAAGATACAGTACCGGGTAACTTAATTCCTTTGAATAACCAGGAGGTGTATAAATTCTAACTTGTCTTACAGTATCAACAGTAGTTGAAAAGTAGCTTACAAGTTCAACTTTTCCCGCAGGTATGTCAGGATTGTACACATCAAATCCCTCAGAAGCCTTATCCAGAAATTGTCCGGACCAGGCAAATTGTGCCATAAACATCAGCAGTACAGGCAATACTAAAGATCTTTTCATAAAAAAGGTATTTTTTAATATTTGTACCGCTAATTTAAGGATAATTCAAACTACAGGAGAAATTCTGATGGCGGTTTTCCATAATGTTTTCGAAATACGGTGCTGAAATAAGCCACACTGGAGAATCCGCACATCTCGCTTACTTCCGTAATTGTATTTCGCTTTGTGTTGAGTAGTTCCATTGCCTTCTTCATCCTCACAGACTTGATTAGGTCTGTTGGCGAAAGCCCTGTAAGGCTTTTAACCTTCTTATAAAGCAGGGAACCGCTTACATTCATCTGACTTGCAAAATCGTCCTTGCCAAACTCAGGGTTGGACATGTTGTCTCTTACCACCTGCATAGCCCTCCTGACAAATTGCTCATTCAGGTCGTTCTCCAGCAGCGGACTTTCGATATCCTCATCGGAAACAGGATCCAACATCTTCTCCCTCATCAGGTTTCTGTTGGAAATAATTGTACTGATCTGCCTGATCAACAAAGTCATATCAAAAGGCTTTGTCACATAAGCATCAGCACCGAGGCCAATACCGTGCATCTGGTCGGATTTTTCCGACAAGGCAGTAAGCAGTATTACAGGGATGTGAGAAGTCTCATATCCTGATTTTATCAGACGGCACAATTCAAACCCGTCCATTTCAGGCATAAGCACATCAGAGATCACCAGGTCGGGCAATTCCTGTTTTATATAATCCCATGCCTCCTTACCGTTAGCCATGGTCCTTACAGTGAATTCGGAACTTAGTGCTGCATACATGAAGTTCCTCAGCTTGTCATTATCCTCCACTACCAGGATGCTGGAATGCTGTTCTATGCTACTGTCCTTTGCTGAAAAGCTGCCAAGTATACTTTCTGCGGGAGATTCAGGAGCCGCTACTGTATCCATAGCAGCAGTCTCCTTGGCCATATCAAAGAGGTAAGGCATCTCGACGAAAAACTCAGATCCGATATTTTCACGACTCTCAAACCAGACCTTCCCCATGTGCCTTTCAATAATATTCCTTACCATCAACAAGCCAATGCCTGAACCAAGGATCTCGGAATTAACAGCATTGTCGCTGCGATAAAATTCTTTAAAAAGGTGTTTTTGCCCTTTTTCACTGATGCCTATTCCATAATCCTTAACACTGAACACCCATTGTCTTTTTTCAGCAGTAAACCGGATTTCAACTTTTCCACCCTTCCTAGAATACTTTATTGCATTAGATATAAGGTTGTCGAAAACCTGAGATACAAGATCTACATCAGCCACAGCCTCACATGATTCGATGTTGCTCTGGAAATCCAGGCTAATATCATTACTCCTGGCATAGGTCTCAAACATGCTGATTCTCTGGAATATGAGGCTAACAACATCAAACTTAGAATACTTAAGTTGGTGCTTCTTTCTGTCAAACTTCTGGAAGTCAAGAAGACGGGTCGCCAGTTTCAGAAGTCCCATGATCTGGCTACTGGCCAGATCAAGATAGTATTTTCCCCTTTCGGTATAGGAGCCTTCCTTACGCAGCTCTTCCACAGGACCACTAATAAGGGTAAGCGCAGTCCTGATTTCGTGTGCCATATTAGCGAAATAGTTGATTTTCTCCTCTGAGTGAAGTTTCTCCAAAAGACTTATATGATACCTCACGGAAAAGAAAATTATGGCAGAAGCACCAACAAAAATAAAGGTCAGAAACCACCAGGTACTCCAGAAGGGAGGATCTACGGAGAGCAGCAAACTGCGCTCATCAATGATCTGCGACAGAGAGCTGTTAAACAGCCTTATCTTCAGATTATGAGTTCCACTGGGCAGGTTAGTAAAGGTAAGCATCCGGTTGAGCGACGGCTCACTCCAGTGCTCATCCATGCCTTCAATCATCCAGGAGATCTTGGTCTCAGGTCCTATGGTACCCTTAGCCACTATCTCTATAGTAACAGTCTGATTATAATCAACATTCAGTTTCTCAAGTTTATCAACCGGAACCACCAGATCATAGACTTCACTGTCTCTGATGGTCCTTCCTGCCACGAAGATATTTTGCAGAAAGATTTCCCCCTGTTCATCTGAAGGTTTGAGTTCATCTGGATTGAATAGAATAGCCCCAAGGTTGGTACCGAAGATCAGTCGCCCATCCTGCAGTACAAATGCTGCACGAGGGTTGAAAGAAGCGTTCGACAGCCTCAATATTGAAGAGTAGGTAGTAACCTGTCCGGAAGCCGGATCAAAACGGCAGAGGCCGTTTTCTGTTCCCAACCAGAAATAATCTCCAAGCCTAAGAATACTGTTTAAAAAATTTGAAGGCAGTCCATTATCAACGGAATAAAGGACCTCCTCACGAGTGTTCAGGTCTATGCTGAGTAGTCCGCCTCCACTTGTACAACACCATACCTTCCTATCTTCCACAAGGATATCATTGATAATGTATCCATTGATCAGCCTCTCCATCTGACGAGTCTGCTTATTGAGCTTCACCAGTCCATAGGTACAGCCAAGTAGCATCTCTTCTGTATTGAGTTCCTTGAGTACATACACCGGTTCCTCATTGTACTCAACAAGATGCCTGTTTGCCCTATCGTAACGAAGTACTCTCTCAACAACACCGGCAATCCACAAATCATTGGAACTGTCCTCTAGTATATCAAAGATAAAATCCCCCAGATCAAGGTTCCCATCTCCAGGAGTGAAGTAGTGCTCAAGTAGCCGTCCTGATTGCCTGTCAAAGACATAGACTCCTTCAGACCAGGTGCCCGCCCATATTTTACCCTGACTGTCACCATATACTGATAGTATTATCAGGGCCTGTTCCTTATCCCTTTTCAGAAAGTTATGCCAGACATTGGTATGGGGATCCCAGCGACTGAGCCCGTTGTTGGTGGCAAACCAAACTTTCCCGTCCTCATCCTGAAAAATATCATTGATTACATTGTTGATTAGCGAGTTGGGATTGTTGACCACGTGCCTGATTCTCATAACACCGGCATCCGATTGTCCAAAGAATGAGAGTCCACCGCTATAGGTGCAAACCCAAACCCGGTTATTACTGGCACGGTAAATATCATAGACTCCGTTGCCATCAAGGGAAAGAGGGTTGTCTGCATCTTCCCTGTAAACTTTATAGACTTCAGTGGTTTCCCTGTTTACCTCCCACAGTCCCTGACCATCAAAGCCCAGCAGCAGCGTAGTATCGCTGCTGACCTCCACAGCCAGAACAGGCTGCTTTGGAAGTTGGTTGTTGACTGCTACTCTTATGTCTCCTCTTTTTATATCAAGGTACATCAGAGTACCTGCTATCGTCCCTGTCCACAATCTCTGTTTCTCCCTATCATAGTACATTCTGGATATTGAGGAGTTGTCAGAGAGTCCCTTAAACGGGAAAGTCTTGGTCACATAATTATGTTTGTTGATCAGATGAATACCCTCAGCCGTCGCAAAAAAGAAATGATCCTCATCCTGCCATTCTACATAACCGGCATCCTGCATCTGCCCGCTTACAAGCACGTATCCCCTGTCTTGATCATAACTATAAAGTCCTGAAGACGTTGGGATGTACAACACATTCTCAGAATCAACAAGGGCACTCCTGATATGTAAGTGACGGTCACCCAGATAATCCCTTACATCCAGGTAAAAATCAAAACGGTCGAGTATGGTGTTATACTTAAAAAACTGGCCATTGTTGGAAAAAGCAAACAGCCCGCTACTGCCATATACAAGAGATATTGTTATAGCATCAGGGGTCTTGAAAGGAAGTCCATATGACCTGAGATCATGCTCGGTCAACCTGAGTATCCCTGTCTTTGAAGAAACCCAGATAAACCCATCTGCATCTTCAACAACGGAGTTTGCCCCCCGGAATGAAATCCCGTATATGTCATTTATATTATAGAAATTCCTGTCATCAAACCTGGCACCTTCAACAGTGGTATAGCAGGAGGATGATATCAGGAACAGGAAGAGAGCAATCTTCCATTGATTATAAAACAACATACCCTATCTGATTCGTGTGTGATACCAAAAGCAAGCAAAAAAAGAGGTCTGAAACAAACCTAAAAAGGTCAGGATTAGCAAGGCTGACTATGTAAAGTCTGCTGTATTGGTCAAGGTTAAATATGTCCGTCAGGACTAAGGTTAGACTAGCAAATATAGCCTTTACGAGGCACAATAGCATTCTAATTTACAATTTTATACTTAAACAGCTGCATCTGACTCCCTGTTGACAAACCATCCAAAGGGCTTTGCCATGTCGCCAAAATGTATTACATTTCTATCAAATCCACCTTATATGAGCAACTCCCCTGAAAGAAAATTTGTAATACCCTGGTATCTGAAAATTACAACGATACTATTGGGTCTGATTCTACTTGTTGTAATAATGCAACAGGCAAAATCAATCCTTGTACCAATACTAATCTCAGGTTTTCTGGC
>CAYNFX010000084.1:0-1818 GCA_964396555.1 uncultured Alkaliflexus sp. | reverse complement strand
GAATTCTTCCTTAAAGCCTTTCCAAATGAACATGAGGCTAAGGTATCAACGGCAATAGCCAATATAAGAACTGTGGTACAGAAATATATTAAGGGTGCCTTTATTGTGATATTAATACTTTCAGTGTTAAACTTCACAGCACTTTCGATTATTGGAATTAAACATGCTCTACTGTTTGCGGTTTTTGCCGGCTTTTTGAATGTCATCCCTTATGTGGGTCCCATTATTGGATCGACTCTTCCTATTGCCTATGCACTGCTTACAACCGATTCGCTGTGGTATCCCATTGCTGTGTTTGCTTCCTTCTATGTTATCCAGACAATAGAAGGCAATTTCCTTACACCCAGGATCACAGGTTCACAGGTATCTCTTAATCCCCTGATGACTATTATAGCTCTGTTTGTAGGCAACTTTGTCTGGGGACTTGCAGGTATGATACTGTTTGTTCCGGGACTTGCAATACTTAAGGTTATCTTCGACGAAATAGAAGGAATGGAAGCATACAGCTTCCTGCTAAGCACCGTAAAAGGTGGCAGGAGACGCTCTCTTAAGGAACAAACGATGATCGCGAAACTAAAAAATGTACTGGGTATGAAAAAGAATAATCCTTGAACTTTCTTTTCATAAGTTTGTTAAATACGCGTAAATGAAAGCCAATTGATCAACACAAAATACAATAGTAATGGAAAAATATGACTTGATAGTAATCGGGAGTGGTCCCGGAGGATATGTAACCGCCATCAGAGCTTCCCAACTGGGTCTTAAGACAGCTATCGTTGAAAAAGCCGAACTGGGGGGAGTGTGTTTGAACTGGGGATGTATCCCGACGAAGGCTTTGCTTAAGAGCGCACAGGTCTTCGAGTATCTTAGCCATGCATCCGACTACGGTATCACCATAAAGGGTCAGGCAAGTCCCGACTTTCCTGCTATTATTAAAAGAAGCCGCGATGTAGCTGGCGGAATGAGCAAGGGGGTTCAGTTCCTGTTGAAGAAGAACAAGATTGATGTTATTCAGGGTACCGGCAAGCTTACCAAAGATAAAAAGGTTGAAGTCACAGGAACAGATGGCAAGAAAACTGCTTACGAAGCTCCTAATATCATTCTTGCAACAGGTGCAAGGAGCAGGGAACTGCCTAACCTGCCCCAGGATGGCAAAAAAATTATTGGTTACAGACAGGCTTTGACTCTTGACAAACAACCCGCATCAATGGTTGTTGTTGGATCAGGCGCTATAGGGAGCGAATTTGCATATTTCTATAATGCTATTGGTACCAAGGTAACCCTTGTGGAATATCTTGACAACATAGTTCCTCTCGAAGACGAGGATGTATCAAAGCAACTTGCTACTTCTTTCAAGAAAGCCGGTATTGATGTAATGACAGGATCGGAAGTGACATCAGTTAACACATCTGGCGCTAAAGTCAAGGTCACTATCAGGAATAAAAAAGGCAAAGAAGAACAAATCGAGACCGATATTGTGCTTTCAGCGGTTGGTATTACTCCAAATATTGAAAACCTTGGACTTGAGGAAGCAGGAGTTGTTGTTGAGAAGGGTCGAGTCAAGGTTGACGAGTTTTACCGCACCTCTGTTCCAGGTGTCTATGCCATCGGTGATATAGTTCCCGGCCAGGCTCTTGCACACGTTGCTTCTGCTGAAGGTATCATCTGTGTTGAAAAGATTGCCGGACACAATCCTGAGCCTATCAACTACAATAATATACCTGGATGTACATATACAAGTCCTGAAGTTGCTTCTGTTGGTTATACCGAAAAGGCAGCCAAAGAAGCCGGATATGAGCTCAAGGTCGGCAAGTTCCC
>CAYNFX010000083.1:0-8132 GCA_964396555.1 uncultured Alkaliflexus sp. | reverse complement strand
ACAAAATGATGATATTTTGAAGTTGAACCACTACTTTTTTCTTAGTTTTGCATAGCAAATTAGGTTTGAAATGCAGATAAATTACAATGAGTTACTTCAGATTTTGTTTGCCGGGTTAATGTCCTTTATCCTGGTTTTCATATCAATCCCAACGATTCTGAATGTAGCCTACTCAAAAAATTTGTACGATGAGCCTGGAAAAAGGCATGTGCACAAGAAGCGCGTTCCAACTTTGGGTGGCATGGCTATATTTTTTGGGATTGTATTTACCTATGCGCTTTATCTTGACTGGTTTGATTACAGGGTAATTCCCTTTTTACTTCCCTCCTTGCTCATAATTTTTTCTATCGGTATAAAGGATGATATCCTGGTTACTGCTCCAATAATGAAGCTAATGGGACAGATACTTGCAGCACTTATAATTGTCGGTTTCGGTGATCTGCGGATCACCGAATTTCATGGCTTTTTTGGTCTGCAACCAGATTACTTTGTGAGCCTTTCGCTTTCACTTCTTTTTATAGTGTTGATAGTCAATGGCTTCAATCTTATTGACGGCGTGGACGGACTTGCAGCATTAACAGGAATAGTGGTAACTCTGGGATTTTCATTTTGGTTTTTCATCAACGGCGATGTTATTATGCCTGTGCTGGGATCGATAATCGTCGGAGCATTGATAGCCTTTTTGTATTACAACGTGTTCTCTAAGAATCAGAAGATATTTATGGGAGATACTGGATCACTGCTTATAGGTTTTCTTATCTCGGTTTTTGCAATCAGGTTTATGGAAGGCAATGTCGTTGCATTACGTCCTTCACTTGATTATACAATGACATCTGCACCTGGTGTGGCTCTGGGTATTTTAATACTACCGGTAATAGATACGATCAGAGTCTTTTTTCTACGTCTTTCAAAAGGGCAGTCTCCATTTGCAGCAGACAAAACACACATACACCACAGACTACTTACCCTTGGGTTTTCGCATATGGGTATAGCGATACTGCTTATGTCGGGCAATATCTTCTTTATAGTACTATCGTACTGCCTGAAGGACCTGGGTACTATAAAGCTGTTGCTCCTAAATTTTACACTTGGAATGATACTGTTTCAGCTTCCCTCGTTTGCAATTCGCAGGAAGTTGCGCAAAATCAGAAAGAATGTTTTTTCGCCTGCCGATAATGCAGTAAAGTAACAGGCTCAGCTATGCGCATTTCCCTTATAACTGTCAGCTATAATGCCTGTGTGGATTTGGAACAGACAATTGGGTCAGTGACAGAGCAAACATGGGATGATCTTGAATACATAGTTGTCGACGGAGGCTCCAAAGATGGATCACTGGAGATGCTTGAAAAGTACAGAGACTGTATCGGTAAACTGAAAAGTGAGCCTGATAAGGGAATTTATGATGCAATAAACAAAGGTCTTGGTATGGCTGAAGGCGAGGTCGTAGGACTACTTCATGCCGGTGATCGTTTTGCAAACCCGCATATCCTGGAGAAAGTAGCTGCACTGTTCGAAGAAAAGGAAGCTGATGTCGTCTATGGTGACCTGCAGTATGTAACTTCATTTGAACCCATCAAGGTATTCAGAAACTGGGAAAGCGGTGTCTTTGCTACTTCACTGGTCAAGAAGGGTTGGATGCCACCGCATCCAACCGTATATTTCAGGAGAGAGTTGATGGATCGGGTGGGTCTTTTCGATATATCATTTAGAATTTCAGCAGATTACGACTGGCTACTCAGGGTTATGACTCTTAGTGGTGTTAAGATGGTTTATCTTCCCGAAGTAATGATACTTATGTCCACAGGCGGAGCAAGCAACAGGAGCTTGGGTAATATAATCAGGAAATCATGCGAAGATTACAAGGCACTGAGGAAAAACCGTGCAGGTGGACTATTTACCCTGATTGGTAAGAACCTAAGCAAACTAGGACAGTTTTTTGCCCGCTGATACTAAGGAATTCAGATATTTTGAGGCAGTTGTTAAAGATTTTTCATAGATTCGTTTCGGATAAATTGGACTTTACTCAAAGATATGTCCCTACCTTATAACCAACAGGGTATTCCTACGGGAAAAGCCATACAAGGTGACGGTTTCTCAGATATCAGAAAGATGTTGAGGCTTGTTGTAGCCAACTGGTATCTGTTTTTGATTTTTGTGCCCCTGGCACTTTGTGCCGTGTGGGTTTTCCATCGCTATACCGTTCCTGTTTACAAGTCATCCATCACAATGATCTTCAAGGTGGATCAGGAGAGATCGATATCTCAACAGGTACTTACAGAGGGTTTTGGACTTTCTCCAGAATTGCGAAATTTCGAAAATCAGAGCTTTATTATACGTAGCCATGCAATGGTACTCAGGGCTGTAAATCGCCTTGATTTCGGAGTTTCTTACTATTCAAAAGGCAGGTTTAAGGATACAGAATTGTACGGAAGAACTCCTTTTGTGGTGGAGTTTGATTCCCTGCATCCGCAACTTTTAAATACTGACTTCCAATTGTCTGTTATGCCGGGAGGCAAAACAGTGCTTTCTGTTAATACAGAGGGAGGCAGACTTCATATTTTCAATGCCGCACAGGAAGCCGGGTATTCCGGACCTGTTGATTTTTATACAGAAGCCCGACTGGGTCAAAGGATTGATCATCCTTGTTTTTCATTTGTTATAAAACCGGCTGATTCAAATGGCTCAATAGCGGTAGGCAATTACTTTTTCCGTTTTAAGTCACATTCAGAGTTAGCATCAGAATTACGTTCCTCACTTGCTGTAAGTCCTTACCGTGAGGGTTCTTCAATAATCTTTATATCGGCCACTGGAGTTCAGCCACAGAAGCTTATCCGCTTCCTTAACACATTTTCAGAGGAGTTGATTGACAACAATCTGGAGAGAAAGAACGATATGGCCAATCGGTCGCTGACCTTTATTCAGCGACAACTTGAACAGGTAGCTGAGACCCTGAAGATAACCCAACAGAAACTAATGGATTTCAGGAGGGAAAACCGTTATATGATGCCTTCAGACGTGTCTTCCAAGTTATCTGAAGAGTTTTTTGAAATGGAGAAGCAGAAAAGGTCTTTTGAACTCAGCCTGGCATATTTTGACGAAATAAAAAAGAGGCTGGTTAGCGGTAATTTGGAAGAAAGTGATTATTTGTTACCGGCTTTTTCAACTGAACCCGCAGCATTGATTCAGCAATTTGTTCGTGAGCATTTTACTTTGCTTAATGAGGCTCGTGTTGTTACCCAGCAGGCTGGTGAAAACAATCCTTATTTGGTAGAACTCAATCAAAAGCTTGAACTTTCGGGTCAATCGCTTATTCTTTCTATTGATCAGCAGATGGAAAGCATTAAAATGCAAATGCATGAGTTGAGGCAGAGCGAAGCTCAGCTTAATGCTGAGATTGGAAACCTGCCAGAACTGGAAAGGGATTATCTGGCTATGGAACGTACACACAAGTTGAATGACGCTATCTATACTTTCCTGCTTCAGAAGAGTTCGGAAACCCAGATCGCCAAGGCATCCAATACTCCGGATAACGAGGTGCTTGATCCTGCCTATATTAATGGAGTAGTTTCGCCTAGCAGGAAGAGTAATTATACCCGTGGGTTGTTGCTGGGATTTGCAATCCCGGTGCTCATAATTGGTCTGCGCGAGCTGTTTAATACCCGTATCAGGTCAAGGGATGACGTTCGCTCTATGTTCAGGGAACTTCCAATTATCGGTGAAATACTCAGAAATAAGGAAGGGGCAGACAATGTGGTACTTAAAGCAGCGGCTTCCGAAGTTACCGAGTCATTCAGATCTCTTAGAGCCAGACTTAAGTTTATGATGGCAGGTAAGGATGGATGTATTATTACAGTATCCTCGACAAATACAGGTGATGGCAAGACTTTCTGTGCTGTCAACCTTGCATCTGTCCTTGCTATTTCTGGTAAAAAAACAGTACTTGTAGGCTTTGACCTGCGCAAGCCGCGTCTGTCTGAGATCTTTGGACTGAGAAATATTTCTGGGTTGAGCTCTTTTCTGATTTCGCAAAATAAGTTGGATGAGATAACTTTTGAAACAGAAGTACAGAATCTGTATATAATACCCGGTGGACATATTCCACCAAACCCTTCTGAATTAATTTCCTCACCAAATACACAGACCCTTTTTGAGTCGCTGCGAACAATGTTCGATGTGATTATCGTGGATACTCCGCCTGTCGGACTGGTGTCTGATGCCAGACTCCTTATGGAGATGGCAGACTGTAATCTCTATATTGTCAGGGCCGGGGTTACTGACAAGGAACACTTTGCTGTTACTATGTCCAACCTGTTAGACGACAAGGTCAAAGGCCTCGCCGTTGTTATGAATGACGTGCAGATGGCCGGCAGGAATTATGGATATTACTCTTCGGGATATTAATACAAAGCCCGTAAAGGATTAGCGCTGATGATACGTAGTTTTGAGTATATTTCCTTAAAGGGTCGCCATACCTTTGGTATCGATGTCAAGGCCCGGTATTTATTTGAATATCATTTGGTTTCCGAACTAAGGGAGCTCTTGCAGAATCCCATTTGTCACGAGAGCGAACTGCTGCAAATGGGAGCTGGCAGCAATCTGCTGTTCCTGTCCGACTACCCTGGTGTGATACTGCATTCATGTATATCTGGAATCGAAGTTGTTGAGCAGCATGACGACTATGTTATTGTAAAGGCCGGAGCAGGAGTAGAGTGGGATAGTCTGGTGGAATGGTGCGTTGAAAGAGACTTTGGAGGAGTTGAGAATCTTTCGTTGATTCCGGGTGATGCCGGAGCAGCACCCGTACAAAACATTGGCGCATATGGCGTTGAGTTTAAGGATGTATTCCACGCCTGTGATGCAATATCAATAGCAGACGGCAGTAATCTGCATTTTACCTGGGATGACTGTGAATTTGGTTACCGCGATTCCGTTTTTAAGAACCGACTGAAAAACAAGGTGGTAATAACTTATGTTTACCTGAAACTAAGCCGCAATCCATCGCTTATATTGGAATACGGCAATTTGAAAGATGCAGTGGCGATTTTGGGTGGTCCGTCATTAAGGAATATTCGTCAGGCTGTTATAAGGATCAGGCAGAGCAAGCTGCCTGATCCCTCTCAATATGGTAATGCCGGGAGCTTCTTTAAGAATCCTGTTGTGGATATTAAGGTCCTTGAAGAAATTCAGGCAATGTATAGCCATGTGCCTTTTTACAATACTGATGTATCTGGGAAAGTCAAGATACCGGCAGGTTGGTTGATAGACAGGTTGGGCTGGAAGGGTAAATCTGTGGGAAATGCCGGAGTACACAAGCATCAGGCTCTTGTGCTGATTAACCTGGGAGGAGCTTTAGGTACTGAAGTAAAGGAGCTGGCCCACCAGATAAGTGCTGATGTCAAACAAAACTTCAATATTGACCTCGAGTGCGAGGTCAATATGATTGGTTAAGCTACCCTTTGCAGACCTGCCTATACTTTCAGCCTTTTGGCTTTGTATTTATACCTGATAAACAGTTGCACACTTACCGAGATGAGGCCAAAAAGGTAGCCAAACCATACTCCCTGAGGACCCAGATTAAATACTATTCCGGCAAGGTAACTGAAAGGCAATGCAATTGCGAAATATGCTACAACCAGAAGTAACATTGGCATCCTAACATCCTCCATCCCTCTAAGTGCTCCAAGCATGTTTACCTGAAATCCATCGAATAGCTGAAACATGGCTGCAATAATCATTAGTTTTGCGGCAATCTCAATAACCGCAGGATCCTGAATAAACAAGGATGGGATAAAGAATCTGAAATTATAGAATATCAGAAGGCTGCAAAACATAAACAGTCCCACCATATGTATTGAAGCATAGATGGCACGGTTCATCTGCTTTAGATCTCGCTGTCCTCTGTAATGGCTTACCTTGATAGTTGTTGCCGAAGCCAATCCTGCTGATACCATATATGTAAATCCCACTAGGCTCATCACAATCTGGTGTGCTGCCAATGCATTAGTCCCTATCCATCCCATCATAAAGCTTCCAAGGCTGAATGCCAGCATCTCGGTAATATACTGACTCCCTATTGGTACTCCAATTCTCAGTAGGTGCATTGATTTTGTGGGGTTAAACTTAGTCAACTTCCAGTTTAGTCTGTCAGGTTTAAACAAATCCTTCCTAAAGAATAGGAATACTGCTGCAACTGACATATATATCCTGGATATAAGTGTCGCATAGCCGGCTCCCGGAACCCCTAGTTGTGGAAATCCTAGTTTACCATAAATGAGCAGGTAATTAAAAACGATATTAATTACTGCCCCGGTTAAGGTAATCTGCATTGCCATGTGGGTATTACCCAGGGCTTCTGCATACTGTCTGAAGACAAAAAAAATGCTTAGTGGAATTATTGATAAGGAGAGTATAATATAATATGGTATGGCAACTTTTACTACTTCCGGATCCTGACCCAAAAACGGCATTATGAAAATGCCACATAATAGGATACTTGCTATTATAACTCCGGATAACGGGTGCATATATACAGACTGTTTCAGGATAGTCGAAGACTCCAGCCTGTCTTTTGCTCCTATGGCTTTCCCGGCAATCGGAGTTACTCCTGATATAAGCCCGATGGCAAACATCATTCCGATAACAAAGATATTATTCGCAAGTGCTACTGCTGCAAGTTCTACCGCTCCCAATTGTCCCACCATCAGATTGTCTGTAAGAGCAACAATCATTTGGCCTGCCTGTGACATCATTACCGGTAAAGCCAGGAATAGATTCCCCTTGTAATGTCTTCCGTATGTTCTTATCAGATCCTTCATGAAAATCGGGTGCAAAGATGCCCATTTCTTTGTTAATACGGAAGGATATTGTCGTTTTAGATAATTGCCTTAAAAGCACGGGAGTTGCTTTATTATTAAGCTGGAGAATATTCTTTAAAATCAATACTTTAGGCATATTCCTAAATAAGAAATTTTCTTTCTGTTATTAAAATCATCAATCTGTTATTTTTATTTGGTATCTGTTTGAATATTTTAATTATATAATATTAATTTCGTCCATATATTATAAAAAATAGATAACGATAATAAAATTGAATATTTGATTAAGAAGAAATTCAATATTGAATTAATTTTGTGTATATATATTAATGAATTGCTTAATTATTGATTTTATATAAGTCGTATAATATTTCAATTGAAAAAAAAATATTATCACTTGTCAAATTAACCTAATTGAAAGAAAATATTTATATTTATGAAATAATATTTGATTTTTATAGTAATATTTGTAAAATTTGATTTGTAATATCCTGAATACGGTATAATGACGGTACATTTCTCAAAATTGTCGTTTAGCGAGTATATTGACAGAGTTAGTTCTCTGATCGCGTTTTCTTTTAGTAATGCTGAGATTATGTCAGCTACTGCCAGATTTGGTTTTGATGAGAGTCGACTGAAAAAGGGGGAGAAAGTGTTGGCTGTTGTTAGAGAGCTTGATCAGAAGCAGGAAGCTGTTATTAGGGAAAAGATTGATGCTCATCAGGAAAGGCGTAATTTGCATGCTGCTGTCAGGAAGGACTATATGAAGTATCTGCAGATAGCCAGAATTGCTTTTGATAAGGAAGGTCAGATTGCTAAGGCTCTTCAACTTGATGGTTCAAGAGAAATTAATCTTGATGCATGGATAGATCAGGTTACTTTGTTTTGTAACAGGTTGTTGGGTGAAAAGGAATGGATGACCAAACTTTCGGAATTTGGTATTTCGGCAAAGAGTATTGAAGATCTCCTGAAGAGAGTTGACAGTTTACGATCATTGGCTTCTAAGTGTGAGTTGCTCAAGGACGGAGCTAAAACTGAGACTGCACGTAAGCGTGCTAAACTCAAGGAATTGCAAAGGTGGGTAAGCGATTACCTAAAGATAGCCAGGATTGCCCTTGAGGACAAACCTGAGTTGTATAAGGAAATGCTTAAATAGCCTTGACTTCTTAAGGATGATTGTTGAAAACTATTGATTATACAGTTTGTAACATATTTTAAGCAATAGCGTAAACATCAGGTAGTTCTTTTTATATGTTTTTTTGCGGGAATCGCTCCCGGATGCGTATTTTCAGGCGAAAAAGCCTTGAATACTTATGA
>CAYNFX010000082.1:0-8234 GCA_964396555.1 uncultured Alkaliflexus sp. | reverse complement strand
TCCGCCAAAAAACACCCCGTCTTTGTAATAGTTATCGCTTGAAGAAGCTGAATTGGTAATGGTTAGTCCCCAAAACCATAGGTAGTTGCCGTTGATCCTTAGTACCTCGTTAGTTCCGTTGTTAGCATTACCATCAAGTATTGGCTCTTGTCCGGGAACTGCTCTGTAGATTATTGGATTTCCTTCACGTCCAGAGAGGCCTGCAATGAAATTTCCAACATATGTGCCACCTGCAATCCAGATTGTATCACCTGGACTGATTCTTGGACTGTTTAGAGCAGTCTGTAAATTCCAGGGGGATGCAGAGGTTCCTTGACCATTGGATGAGCCGGCTGGGCTGACATAGTAGGAGGTAGCCTCTAAAACTGAAAAATACAGCGTGGTGACACAGACGCAGAGAATAAGCCTCTTCATACCAGAGTAATTATATAGTTAAAGTTGGGTGACAATGTGAATAACGCTAAATATAAGGCGAAAGAAAACAATTGTAAAGAGCACCACCTACAATTTACAATTAATAGGATAAAAATATCCGTAAAAGTATCTTTCTGTATTTCACAGCTTCAGACCGAAAGCTCACGGGCAACTATCAGCCTACGGTATCTTTCGTTTTGTGGAATGAATTCAGGCACCAAATCCTTCATTCTCGCCACAATCAATTCCTCTGATTCATTGTATGCTGATTCAAGTAGTCCAAGTATTTGGTGATTAGTAGCTTTGAACTCACAGTTTTTTACATTAGCTATCATGATTTTGTCATGGTAGGTCGGTTTTGTATGCTCTTTAGATGCCAGAAGCTCCTCATACAATTTCTCACCAGGTCTAAGGCCCGTATACACAATTTCAATTTCTTCACCCAACTTCAGTCCTGACAGTTTAATCATCTTTTCGGCAAGGTCTGCTATTCTTACTGGTTCTCCCATGTCAAACACAAAGATCTCTCCACCATTGCCCATAAAGGAAGCTTCCAGAACTAGCTGACAGGCTTCGGGGATAGTCATGAAGAATCGTGTAATTTCTGGGTGGGTTACCGTTACAGGACCGCCCTGAGCAATCTGCCGTTTGAAAAGGGGGACTACCGAACCGTTTGAACCAAGCACGTTACCGAAGCGGGTTGTTACAAAGGCAGTCTTCATCTCAGGTAGCTGAGAAAGAGACTGAATGTAAAGTTCACAAATCCTTTTGGAAGCCCCCATAACGTTAGTTGGATTGACTGCCTTATCGGTACTGACCATTACGAATTTTTCTATCCCAAACTCTACCGACAGATCTGCAAGTATCTTGGTTCCTCCTATGTTGACCCTTACTGCTTCGTAGGGAGATTCCTCCATCATGGGAACGTGCTTGTATGCAGCGGCATTAAAGACTATATGAGGTTTGTAGGTTTCGAAAACCTTCCTCATCATTCTTTGGTTAGTGATATCAGCCAGAACCGGTTTGAATGGGGCATCGTCGTGTCTTAAGATTATCTCCTGTTGTAGATCATAAAGTGCCGATTCTGCCTGGTCGAGCATAATAATCTGTCTGACCGGGAAACGAAGCAACTGGCGTACTATTTCAGATCCAATAGAACCGGCGGCACCGGAAACGAGAATGGTCTTGTTGTCAAGACCTTCCATGATACGCCTTTGATTAAGGTGGATTTCATCACGACCCAAAAGGTCTTCAATGCGTACGTCACGAATCTGGCTTGTATTGGAAATCCCATTTACCCAGTTGCCTACTGATGGCATTACCTTTAGTTTCCATTCCCGACGCATACATTCTTCAGCAATCATCTGCTTCTGCCTGGTCGAGATGTCTGTAACAGCCAGTATTACAACTTTTATGCTATCCCACTTGCCTTCCTGCTTGAGAAGCTTCTCCCAGCTTAATACAGGCAGGGTGTTAAGACTCATATTCCACTTGGATGATTCTTCATCTACGAAGGCCGCAACATGGTACTGACTCTCTTTGTCATTGCGTATTGCCTCATGGGTTATCAGGGCCAGGTCGCCTGTACCGTAGATAACAGTCATTACTGAACCTTTGCTGGTTGTGAGATATGAATAGGTTTCACGCACTACAAGCCTGAAGCCAAAGCAGAAGAACACTACAAGAACAAAATGCAATACCAGTACCAGACGGGGTACCATAGCAAATTCGGGGTTGATAAGTCCGGCAATAAAATGGAGCCCAAGGAGTAAGACCACGGTTGTAGTACATGCAATGGAAAGCATACGCAACTCGGAAAAGTTGGTGTGTCTGATAACCCCTCTGTGTATGCCGAAAAGATAAAATGCTATGGCATAAACAAAAATCACATAAGCACCTCCCCGGACAAATTCCCATACTGAATAGGAGGGTAGCATTACGTTCAACCTGATCACATATGCTATGACGAAGGCGTTTGAGACCAGCATCATGTCGATCAGAAGTATCCACCATGGTGAGATTATCCTATCGTTAAAGACCTTGAGTAAAAATTCCTTCATCTTCTGAGGTAAATAAATCCTGGCACTACTATATCTTTACAGCAATAACCCAAAGATCATTTATTTGCTTAGGAATATCAATCGAATTTTTACTAGTATAGCCGTATTTTACATGAACATACAATAAATGACAATGATGGTTAAGCTCATTCATTGTCAGAATCTTTCCTCCTAATTGTGAAGATGCGTTTGTACTTAAGCCAGAGTTCTTTAATGTTGTTGAACTCCTCTTTGTAAGAGAGACCAATTCCCTGAGTAGTGGGGGATGTTTCGTAAATAAGGTCCTCATTGGAACGTGTATAAGCCCTTGCCCTAAGTGTTCCTAAAGGATTTAGTTTTACATCCACATCGAAGTCGCCGACCATTTTGCCTGTATTGGTGTAATACTTGCCATAGCCGACATTCCCATTGATTGTAACGCGGTTGTTAAACATCTGGGTAGAGGCTGCAACTTCAAACTCGTCACTTGTAATATTATCACCAGGACGGTAGGCTACACCAACATCCACATCACTTGTAAGGGTATTTATCCATCTTGATATCTGTGACGAAAGCATCTCAGTAGTAGTGACGAGAGCTGCGCTTTCAGACCTGATGCCTGAGTTATTGTCAACCCTCATATGTTCTGGTGGATAGAACCTGTTGAGAACAAGTAGAGATAATACCTGCCTGTTGAGTTCCTCATCAGAGGTGATATAACCTAGTACCAAGGATTCAAGGCTTTCGTCAAGCGTAGGCATTTCAAGGCCGAACCTTACTGCAGGTTGTTGAAGCATTCCGTTGAGCATAAGGTTGGTATGGATCTGTACTCTGCGCTGAACATCTGATGAGCCTGAAATAGTACCTGATATGGGATCAAGCAAATCGGCCAGTGAAGCCCGTAACTTATATACTGCAGTTATGTCAATTTCTGCATTGTTTGGATCCCCCTGCCATTTTACAGTTCCCCCCTGATTGATTGTAAAGCGTTTATTAATCAGGTTTTGGAGTGAGAACAGGTAATCTCCTTCATCTATAATATAATCTCCATAAAACCTTATGTTGCCCTGCCTGTTGATCATAATCTGCAAGTTCCCATTTCCCTTGCTTCGTAGTATGTCACCGATGCGTTCATCGAAAATAATCTGCACCTCAGCATCGGGTGTAACTTCAATATTCATGTTGATGGTAGCACCTGAAAGGTCAACCTTATAATCCATTCCGGGATCCTCCTGGACTTGCTGATTGTTTACGCTTCCGTTACTTCTGAATCGTATGAAATTAGTTTCTGTAGCTGTTTCCTGTGACTGTATGGGTATAAAGAACCTGGAGTTGCCAGTGGTGGTTCCGTTGATAGCAAGATTTATATTATCAGTGGTTCCTGTAACAGTCATAAACCCGTTACCGAAGATATTACCGTAATAATACTCGTTGTCTGCATGTTTGGTATTTAGCAGCTCCATATTATTGGATTCAACCCTGAGGTTGAATACCATATCTTTATAGTGACCGTTGTGGAATATTGATCCTTTGAACTTACCCTTACGGTTGTTTCGGTCTGCCAGCGTCATATCCCTGAATCTAATTTCATTTGGATAGAAGCTGACCGAATCACTGATATGATAATTTGTCTTCAGCATATCCACACCAAAGGATCCGTCATCAACCTTTATCTTACCGGTAAGGTAGGCCTGTGACAGAGGTCCTTTGAAATACATTTTTCCTGAAGCGTAGCCCTTCATGTTCTGCATAACCTTGTTGATAAATGGATCCAAAAAGGATATGCTGAACCTGTTTAGGTCCATGCTAAGGTCCAGATGGCGTTTCTCAGGGTTGAATTCGCCATAGCCGTGGAGGCGGTCTTCTCCATTATCTATGAGTTGGGCAAGTATCTCGATGGTTTCAGTTTCTTTGTTCCACCAGCTGTTTATTCCGAAAGTACCATACCTCTCGTTGTTAAACACAAAATCATTGATAGTGACGTTGGCTGAAAGCAGTGGTTCCCGGTAGTATTCACTGACCCTGATATGTCCGTCTATTTCTCCTCCGAAGGAGATTCGACCCTGTTTTCCTGTGCCAAACAGCCTGTCCATTCTGAGGTTGCTGAACTCAAGATCCAACCCGTCTTCTCCCTCTTTGTCCAGTGATCCGTTAACTGCTATATGCTCACTGCTATTCTCTATTCTGAGACCTTCGACAATTATGCCCTTTTCGTGGAAGCAAACACTTGCCTTATTGACCTGCCATACACTGTCTGCAATAATTACTGATGATGGTTCAAGGCCTACAGTGACAGCAAGATGCCCATGATCGTCAGTTCCAAATCCCGTTACTGTGTATAGTGCCCCGCTATTATTGACTATATCCCAGTTATTCCAGAATATATTGGTAGTTAGTGTGTCGGATGAAGCTGTCTGGTATACTGAGAAGTTGGGTAGCTCAATAAGTTTCCCAATACTTACCATAGCAGCATTACTGGTAATTGACAGAATATTGTTGCCATTGGCCTGCCCTTTTGCTTCGAAACCGTAGGTGCTGATATTCTTGTAGTTTATATGATCAAGGGCCACTTCAAGATCAAGATTTGGAGGTAATGTGCTGAATCGTCCCTTCATATATCCATGGTCGGAAATGTTGAGGCTAGGAACGAAAATAGAAGCCAGATTACTAACCTGTTTTAGTCTGATATCAAACTCAAAGTCGTTGGTTGAACCTTTCTTTCTCGTATTGTTATCGACAAAGGATGGCAGGTAATTGTTTAAAAAGCCTGTTATCGTACCTTTGATATTCCTGAACATATAATGACCCACTATGTCTGCATCGGCAAATACGGAACGGAGACTTAGGTGTTTTGAGTCCCCGTATCTTTCGGCACTAATATGTATTGAGTCGAAATCAATTGAAGTATTGGGGGTGTATAGCAGTCCATCTGATATTGAGATCTCCCCGGTGAGGTCGTCAAGGTTGTCGCCACTGAAATTTGTCTCAATTAGCACAGACAATACACTTCCTTCCAGTTTGGGTGCCAGATTGAGCCTGTCGAGCTGTGCATTGGCAATCAACGCCATAAAGTCAAAGTGCGGGACCTTACCTGACATATCCACCTTACCCATGAAATTAAGCGAACCGTTGGGGTCCGATAATCTGATGTTTCCATCAAACTTCTGATGGGTCAACAGACCTTGTACGGCAATGTTTTGATAATCGTAATTGTTGAGCTCCAGCTCTTCAACAGTACCGTCAAGTATCACAAAAAAGTCGGTTTCTGTTGAACGGCTACCACTTACTTCCATGTCGAGAGATATCTTGCCCAGTGCTGGATCTGCATTAACCATTCTGCCCAGGTCAAAATTTTTAGTGCTCAGCAGACCTCCAAAAAGCAATTTCCCGTCCTTATCCAACCTAATACCAAGGTCGGTACTCAGCTCGCCCAGGTTGGAAGTAAAAGACCCATAGGCGACAAGGTTGTTGATAAAGCCGGTGATATTTCCTGAGTAATGGATGGTCTCCAACTGTCTGAAAGACACCGGAAGTGCCGGTTCGTTGCCTTTAATAAGGAGCTCAAGGTCGGGAATTGTAGTATCAAAAGCATCGATATCCATATAAATAAATACCTCGTTGAAGTTGGATAACCCTGTGATATCAAATGAAGTACTAAACGAGGTGTTATTGCCGAAGGAGGCAATAATATTACGTCCTTTAAGGTTGTCCAGGGAACCGAAAATGGTTCCTGACAGTGATAGGGAACTTTCTATAAGAGGAAACCTTGGGTAGTAGGTATGGATTTCTTCGGGAGAGATAGTGATATTGTTGATCTTTCCGCTGAAGGGTACGTCATAACCAGATACTTCCGTGTTTCCTAAGGGCAGTTCTATAGCCTCAAAGTCGAATGTAGAAGCCGCTGTACGAAACGATAAATTGTCAATAACAATCCTGTCTTTACTAATATAACCTTTGCTTTCAAAGGCCTCAAGATCCAATCCGGAAGCTTCATGAAGGGAAAACTGGGACACCTTGAAGGCCGGTGCCTCATCAGGTCCGGAGGTTCTTTTAATTTTTAGGTTAAGTCCGCTAAATGAAAGTTTATCTACAGAAAGTTCGGGATTTTTGAAGATACTGTGAGAAATATCTACTTCTCCATTTGTAATGGTTACAGCTTCGATGGAATACTTCCATATAGCACTGTCCTTCTTTTCCCCACCCAGGGAGTCGAGCAGGAAGGAAAAATTCATTCGATCCTGATGTTGATATAGATTGATATCAGGCTCTACAAAATCCACATCTCCTAAATATAAGTGCTTGTGTCTTATAGAAAACCTGTCCACTCCTGCCTTTACTTTTTCTGTGTAAAAGAGTGTGTCATGTTGCTGGTCGAGAACCAGAAAGCCATTAAGCCTTATTCCTGCAAAGGGTAGTATGCTTACCTTACGTATAGATATTGTGCTGTTGAGATCTTCTGATAAGCGGTTGGTTACTATCCTTACAATCGAAGTCTGGACGGCTGGGATCATCAAAACGAGGGAACTCAGTATCGGTAATCCAACCAGCACAAGAGCGGTGGCAAGCAATATTTTCTGCGTTTTTTTGATAATTTTGCCAGATTAAACGTTTAACGATCAAGGTCCGGGACCGGCTGTCCGGACAAAAATAAGTAACTTAACCGAATATCGGCTTTATACCTAGTGTATAAGTTAAAACAAACTTATGTCAGTAATTATTTTGGGAATAGAATCATCATGTGATGATACCTCTGCAGCTGTTATCAAAAATGATACCATACTAAGCAACGTGATAGCAGGGCAGAAGGTGCATGAGGAGTATGGAGGAGTTGTGCCGGAGCTGGCATCGCGGGCACATCAGCAGAACATTATTCCTGTGGTTGACAAGGCTCTTAAGGATGCCGGGGTGAAACCCGGCGATCTGGATGCTGTGGCCTTTACCAGAGGACCAGGACTTCTGGGTTCATTGCTTGTAGGTACGTCCTTTGCCAAGGGCATTGCATTATCACTTGGATTGCCACTGATAGAAACAGATCACCTGCAAGCCCATGTGATGGCTTCATTTGTTCAGGAGCCCGGTGACAAAAAGGATGTTCCTTCCTTTCCATTTTTGTGCTTACTGGTATCTGGAGGCAATAGTCAAATTATAGAGGTTCGTCGCCCCCTTGAGATGGAGATTATTGGTCAGACAATTGATGATGCAGCAGGGGAGGCCTTTGACAAGTGCGCCAAGATTATGGGGCTGCCTTATCCAGGAGGACCACTTATTGATAAGCTGGCACAGGAGGGTAACAGCAAGGCTTTTGAATTTAGTAAACCCCGAATTGAAGGGTTTGACTATAGTTTTAGCGGACTAAAAACTTCCTTTCTTTATTTTTTGCGTGACAGAATAAAAGAAGACCCTGACTTTGTAGAAAAGCGTAAGGCAGACCTTTGTGCTTCACTTCAGAGAGCCATTGTTGAGATCCTGATGGAAAAGCTTATTAAAGCTGCAAAGGCCCGGGGCATCAGAGAGATATCTCTTGCAGGCGGGGTTTCAGCTAATAGCGGATTGAGACACGCTGTACAGGCGGCAGGTAAAAAATATAAGTGGAATACTTATATCCCTAAACTGTCATATACTACAGATAATGCAGCAATGATTGCAATGGTGGGGTATTACAAATTTCGGAAAGGGGAATTTGCTTCTCAGGATGCAGCACCGTATGCCCGCCAGGCATAGGGTTATACAAAGCCTGTATATAGGCAGGTGGCTTAGGTATAATATTAGCGGTGAACTATA
>CAYNFX010000081.1:0-8384 GCA_964396555.1 uncultured Alkaliflexus sp. | reverse complement strand
ACCCTGATACCCATCGAAGAAATTTCAAAAGCTCTTCCAAGTATAGGGTTCCATAGAAGGATATCTCCGTTGAGTCCTTTGTTGCCGTTTTCGGTTGGGGTACTCCAGTCATCATAGTCAGGAGCCCTGCCATCATGAGGCTCCCCGTTTGACAACTTCCCTCCAATCCCAATGATGAAAACGGCTCCATACTTCCTCGTAATTGCATCTTCACGTTCCTTAGAACTCAATTTTGGATACATTGCAAGTAGCTCTTCGGAATGGATAAAGGTTATCTCCTCAGGCAAAATGGGACGTATCTTCGGATATTTCTCGTAAACGACAAACTCGGTACGCTTCATAACCTCATATACTCCCCTTACGACCTTCTTCAGGTAGTTGAGATTCCTCTCCTTCTCAGTAATATGTTGCTCCCAGTCCCACTGGTCCACGTATATCGAATGGGTATTGTCAAGATTCTCATCGGGACGGATAGCATTCATATCTGTATAGAGCCCAAATCCTGGCTCCACATCGTAATCAGCCAGCATCATGCGTTTCCATTTAGCCAGACTGTGAACCACCTCCACTTCCCTGCCGTTCATACCCAATACGGGAAACGTTACAGGCCTTTCAGTACCATTAAGGTCATCATTCAATCCCGTACCCTTAAGCACGAAAAGCGGCGCAGTTACCCTTCTTAGCCGAAGCTCGGCCGACAAAAAGGTCTGAAATGAGTCTTTGATTATAGTAATAGCGTGCTCTGTCTGCTTCAGATCCAGAGGAGACTTGTAGTCTTTGGGAATATATAATAAATCAAGCATGGTTGTGGCATTGATGCAAATAGCTATTTACTCTATTGAATTAATATGCGAAAATAGCCTCATTTACCTTCAATTCAAAATCAAATACTGACAATATTATTGAATTCGTCACATTTTCGTGCTCAAGCACGAAAATTATTTACTCTACATATTCCCCAGGCTTGCTGCCATAACTGCCTTAATTGTATGTAACCTGTTCTCTGCCTGATCGAAAACAAGTGAACCGGTAGACTCAAAGACGTCATCAGTTACTTCAACACCATCAAGTCCATAGTCTACAAAAATTTTTTCGCCTATATAGGTTTCCCTGTTATGATACGCTGGCAGGCAATGCAGGAACTTCATGTCTTTGTTGCCCGTCAGCTTCATAACTCTTGCATCCACCCTGTAGGGACGAAGTATCTCTATTCTTTCATTCCACACCTCTTCTGGTTCCCCCATTGATACCCAAACATCGGTATATATAAAGTCTGCTCCCCTTACGCCTTTCTCAATATCGGTCTCTATACTGATACGGGCACCGGTTCTTCCGGCAACTGCCATACAACTGCTCAGCAGTTCAGCATCAGTATGAAGCTGTTCAGGTCCAACCATCCTTATATCCATTCCCATAAGAGCTGCTCCTTCAAGCAGGGAGTTTGCGACATTATTGCGTGCATCACCCAGATAGGCGATACTAACCTGATCCAATGGTTTGGTGCAGTGCTCCCTTATAGTCAATAAGTCTGCAAGCAGCTGAGTAGGATGATGCTGATCTGTAAGACCGTTCCATACAGGTACGCCCGAGTACCGGGCAAGAGTCTCTATCCTTGAGTGATCAAAACCACGGTACTCTATTGCATCAAACATACGTCCGAAGACACGGGCACTATCTTTAAACGATTCCTTATGTCCAAGCTGTGTGTCTCCGGGGCCAAGGTACATTGCATTGCCTCCAAGATCGGAAACAGCAATCTCGAAGGCACAACGAGTCCTTGTTGATGTCTTCTCAAATATCAGGGCTACATTTTTACCTTTAAGGCAGTCGGTTACATCACCGCTTTTCTTCATCCGTTTGAGTCTGTCAGCCAGATCAAGTAGATAAATAACCTCTGTGGGTGACAGATCTAAAATTGTTAATAGATTCCTACTGAAAAGCGTCATATTCTTACATTTCTGTTAAGGCAAAGACTAAAATAGTTTATTTTTTGACAGACACCAGTTTTACGAGGACAAAAGAATGGCCCCATCGGTAAGCTCAAAATAAAAGATAACTATCTTCGTATTCCTGAAATAAAATTCAAATAGATCCTACTGTTTTAGGTGCCCTAAAGTTGTGAAAATTATAATGATTTGATATCAAATATGAGTTCAGACAGCCTCATCAAAACAATTATGCTGCTTTTGCCGCTATCCTTCTTAGCAATAGGTTGTGGGCATATTAACAATAAGGCTGCAAACTCAGAAATCTATTCCGGCACCATAACTTATAGAATTACCTATCCGCCTTCTGTTAATGCCAATCCAATGTCCTTTCTTTTCCCCTCGGAAATGAAAACGGCCTTTGAAGGCACCAGACAGAAGTCAGAGTTTAAAAACAAACTCAACCTGTATAAGCTTGAGTTTATATTTGGAAACCAACCTGACAGCACCTTTGCCCTTCTTAAGCTATTAGAGAAGAGAATGTTTGTACCTACATCAAGCGATTCATTCGTACTTCCCTTCCTGTCCTTCAGCCATGACAAACTCAGTTTTGTTGATGATTCCGTGAGAAATATAGCTGGCTTTGATTGTAAGAAGGTAGTGTGCTCAACAGGTAGGAATGATGTGCAGGAATTAACAATATGGTATACTGACCAGCTTGGTGTGGAGCATCCCAACCGCAATACTCCGTTTAGTGAAATACCTGGCATAATGCTTGAGTTTGAGGTTCTCTACCAGGGTATGCTACTTCATCTTGAGGCTATTTCTGTGGTCAACGAGCCACATCCTGGTGAAATCTTCGACATCCCAGCCAACTATGAAGTATCTTCCATTGGTGAGATACAGACTCTTATTGACTCCGTAATAAGCAGATAGTTTACTGTCTACTAAAATAAGTGTGGATAACTTTCCGTTGATTATCTATCGGGCTGCCCGGTAGTTTTATTACTTTTGTCTCTAGACCTCAATTTACCGATATGAGTGGCAAACAAAGGAACAAGTCAGGATCAGGCAAAAAAGGGAGCAATGGGATAACTTCTACATTTTCTGGCTTCAGGGATTACAAGTTTAGGTTCATCTTTGGGTTGATGACCATTGGCTTTTCCCTGTACCTGGCATTGGCATATTTTTCTTTTTTCGCAACAGGCTATGCCGACCGGAGCAAATTTGATCTTCCCGTATCAGACCTGCTATTTGACTCCTCTGTAAAGGTTGAGAATATGGCCGGTAAATTTGGCGCCTGGCTGGCTGATACTATTATCAATGACTGGTTTGGTATTGCTTCATGTTCGATTATTTTCCTGTTTTTCATATGTGGTCTCAGACTGCTTGGAGCCAAGGTTTTGCCTCTGCGCCTTACCTTTTTGCATGCCTGCCTTATTACAATATGGGTTTCGGTAACTCTGGGTTTTGTTTTCCTAAATTTCGCTGACGACAAATACCTGCTATTTGGTGGTGCCCATGGTTTTTATGTTAGCAGCTGGCTCAGATCCTCTATAGGTAGTGTCGGTACTATAATAGTGATTTTGGTTAGCCTTATCTCCTATCTCGCTGTCAACTTTGACAATTTCATTCCCTTTATAGGCAAGAAGCTGGGCCTTGAAGGTAAGCTACCCATACCTAAGGCCGAAATCAAGCAAGAGGTTGAAACAGAAGAGACCGAAGAGGAGGATGGTTTTGAAAAAATAGTCAGGTTGGATGACCTGACAAAGAATAACAAGTCTGCCATAAACTCACCTGCTACTGAGATTCCGGTGCAGCCTCTTGTTCCCAAAAGGGAATTTGTCACAGATGAGGAACCTGATACTCACGTGGAACTGAAGATTGAGAAGGCTGCATCAGAAGAGACGATTCCTGTAACTGGTAGTACTCCTCTGGGCGATTATGACCCCACACTGGATCTGTCTTCATATCAATTGCCTTCACTCGACCTACTGAATGATTACAGCGACAAGGACACCCAGGTGACTGAGGACGAGTTGATATACAACAAGAACAAGATTGTAAAGACTCTTGAGGATTACAAGATACAGATCAAGAGTATAAAGGCCACTGTTGGACCGACTGTTACGCTTTACGAGATTGTTCCAATGCCCGGTGTTCGTATTTCAAAGATCAAATCACTCGAAGACGACATAGCACTATCACTATCTGCCCTGGGAATACGGATTATTGCTCCAATCCCTGGCAAGGGTACGATTGGTATAGAGGTGCCTAATTCCGACCCTGCTGTCGTCTCGATGAAGAGCATTCTTAGTTCTAAGAAATTCCAGAACGCTAAGTTTGAACTACCCGTAGCACTTGGTAAGACGATATCCAACGAGACCTTTGTGTTCGACCTTACAAAGGCTCCGCACCTTTTGGTAGCAGGTGCCACAGGACAAGGTAAATCTGTAGGACTTAATGCGATAATAACATCTTTACTATACAAGAAGCATCCGTCGCAACTTAAATTTGTTCTCGTTGACCCCAAGAAAGTGGAACTTACGATTTACAGTAAAATTGAGAATCACTTCCTTGCCAAACTGCCGGATGAGGAGGAACCGATAATTACTGATGTCCAACGGGTTGTCAACACCCTGCACTCCCTTACTATGGAAATGGAGGAACGTTACGACCTTCTCAAAAAGGCCCACACAAGGAATATCAAGGAATACAATCACAAGTTTACCAAGCGTGAGCTCAACCCCGAAAAGGGACACCGCTTCCTGCCCTATATTGTTGTGATTATTGATGAGTTTGCCGACCTTATTATGACCGCAGGCAAGGAAGTGGAACTTCCAATTGCAAGGATTGCTCAGCTTGCTCGTGCAGTCGGTATTCACATGATTATTGCAACCCAAAGACCGTCAACCAATATTATTACCGGTGTGATTAAGGCTAATTTCCCCACGAGGATAGGTTTCAAGGTGGCCTCAATGATAGACAGCCGTACCATCCTCGATTCTCCGGGTGCCAACCACCTGATAGGTCGTGGAGACATGCTTTTCTCACAGGGCAGTGATCTTATCCGGGTTCAGTGTGCCTTTGTTGATACTCCTGAAGTAGAAGTTATAGCTGACTTCATTGGTTCTCAAAGAGGTTATTCTACAGCACATCTGTTACCTGAGTATATCGGTGAAGGCGCATCACAGGAAGTAGGCGAAGTAGATCTAAGCAAACGTGACCCATTCTTTGAGGAAGCGGCACGTATTGTAGTAGCTAACCAGTCCGGCTCAACTTCCCTTATCCAAAGACGCTTTTCTATCGGTTACAACCGTGCAGGAAGGATTATCGACCAGTTAGAGGCTGCAGGTGTCGTCGGGCCATTCGAGGGAAGTAAGGCACGCCAGGTACTTATTTCTGATGATCTGGAACTTGAAAGAATATTCAGATCTCTGCAACAATAAGCGATAATTATTTTGGAACGTTAATTGCTACATAACTGCAGAAGCTTTTATGTAATTGATTTATTAACAACAATCACTATGAAGAGAGTTCTTTTTGCCGCAATATTTTCTTTACTGACATTAGCAGTTTTCGCACAGGACCCTGATGTTGTCAAGGCCAAGACCATCCTTGACAAGGTCTCGGAAAAGACCAAGGCTTACAAAACAATTAAGGCAGATTTTGCTCTTAAAATTGAAGATCTTCAGACAAAGACCTCTGAAAGCCATGATGGAAGTATAGCTCTGAAAGGAAATAAGTACAAGATCTCTGTCATGGATGCCGATAGTTATTTTGACGGTACTACATTATGGGTCTTTCTAATTGATGCCAACGAGGTCAATATTTCTGGTGCTGACATGGTAGCAGACGATGAACTGGATCCTTCAAAGGTATTTACAATACACGAACAGGGTTTCCGTTACCGCCATGTTGGAGAGACCACTATTAAAGGTAAGGTTGCTGATATTATTGACCTGGTTCCTGAAGACAGAAATAAACTTTATTCACGTGTCAAACTCTATGTCTACCGCGATAGTCTGCAGATTGCCCGACTGGAGCAAATGGGCAAGGACGGCACTAACTTCATAGTCGAGATCAAAAAGATGGAAGTCAATACTCCGATGACCGATGATCAGTTTGTATTCAAAATGGAACAGCATCCCGGCGTAGAGATTATCGACCTGAGATAGGGCAACTTCTATTTATTATTTTTTGCCCCATGATTTCCATTCAAACTGTTGATATTATAGCCAAACAATTCTAATAGGTGCTGAATTCAGAAATAGGCCTCGGCATGGATATAGTCGGGCTTAATGCCTCTTCTTGTAAGTATTTGAAATGCATCATTTATCATCTTGCGGTTGCCGCATAGATAAAAATGCTCAAAGCCATCCAGCTCATTATCCTCAAGCCAGGCCGTGACCCTACCTTGAAAATCTCCATCTGCGGCCCTTGAAGTGCAAAGGGTAATCCTGTTACCATAGCAGTTCATCTCACAAGCCTCAGAGGCATCTGTTACTCCATGAATCAGATGATAATCAAGATCCGGATATGACCTTACAAAGCTATGAAAGGGTGCAATTCCTGTTCCAGTTGCCACAAACAAGTGCTTTCCTGTAGCATTCTCAGCAACTCTGAAATACCCCAGCGGTGCTTCCACCATCAACCCGTCATCCGGCTTAAGTTGCCTAAGCTGAGGGGTCACCCATCCATCAATGACCTCTTTGACGAGAACTTCAAGCCATGGGTCTCTTGCCCCACTAAACACTGAATACTCACGTGTATAACCCAGTGATACCGGTCCTACACTAATATGCTGACCGGGCTCAAACTCTAGCCCATTGCGCTCAAATCGCAGCTTAAAAACTGTCTTGGTAATACTCTCTATTGAAATCAAGCTATGAATACCGTAGTCGGCTCTGTTCATTCTCCTTAGTAAGTTTTGCAATACAACAGAGCAAATCACGCTTTGTTTATTGCAGGCTGCTACTCCATACTATTTTGCAGTGACAGCAAATTTATTTGCAATAATGCCACTTAGGACCAACTGCAGGGCATGATAAACCATAAGGGGCAGAAGGATAACCCCTACTCCACCCATGTCCTTAAAAATAATGGCTGCCATAACGGTTCCATGTATCAAGGACTTCTTGGAACCACAAAATACTGCAGTAATCTTGTCTTCCCTGCTGAAATGAAGGCGTCCGGCAATAAAATAAACTATCCCAAAGACTACAAAAAACAATGTTCCCGACAGCAGGACCATAACTACTATCTCTGATACTCCGGTGCCGGAAAACAGCTTATTAATAAACGACTCAGCAAAGCAAAGGTAAACTGTTAGCAATATAATGCTTTGATCAAAAAGCCTCAGAAAACGCATTCTCCTCTGTGCCCAATGCCCAAAATACCTGTTTAATAAAAGTCCAACAAGTACTGGCACCAGAACCTGCAGGATCAGCTTCAGAACCACCGGACCAAACTCAGAGGCTCCAGCACTGCCATAGGATCCAACCAGCCCCATCCACATTGGGGTAAAAAATATACCTGCCATACTTGAAATACTTGCATTGAAGATGGCCCCGGGAACATTGCCCTTTGCAATTGAAACCATTACAACAGACGACGAAACTGTAGAAGGTAGTGCAGCAAGAAAAAAAGCACCAAGCCAAAGCAACGAAAACGGCCCTTCGTGAAATACTTTGTAAAAAGGATAAACCAGCAGAGGGAAAAGTATAAAGACAGCTCCCTGTACCAAGATGTGCAGGTGCCAGTTGCCCAAATCCTGCTTCAATGAACCAAGGTTCAATTTAAGACCATAAAAAAAGAAAATAAGGGTTATGCCTATATCCCCAATGGTATGGAGAGAAAGCAAACCCCTCGGTTGTGCAGGTTCCGGAATAATACTTGCAATTACTATTACAAGCAATAATGCCGGAACGAACTTATCCATATTTTTAATCCGTCTCAGCATCTCACAACCTCATAAAACAATTGCAGCATGCCCGATGGCATGCTGCATTATTCTTATTACAACAGGAAGCTGAGCATAACCCCTGCTGCCACTGCAGAACCGATAACACCCGAAACGTTTGGTGCCATGGCATGCATCAGCAAGTGGTTTGACTTATCTTCCCTCAAACCTTCATTCTGAGCTACCCTTGCACTTGCAGGAACGGCAGATACACCGGCTGCTCCGATAAGTGGGTTGATCTTGTTATCTTCCTTAAGGAAAAGGTTGATAATCTTGGCAACTATAACACCACCGGCTGTAGCAATTGCAAAAGACACTGCACCAAGCAAAAAGATCTTAATTGAATCTGTGGTCAGGAACTTGGCTGCACTTGTAGATGCACCAACACATAAACCTAAAAGTATAGTAACAATGTCAGTCATCGATGTACGTGCTGTTTCAGCAAGTCTGTTGGTTACACCTGACTCCTTCAATAAGTTTCCAAAGAACAACATACC
>CAYNFX010000080.1:0-8530 GCA_964396555.1 uncultured Alkaliflexus sp. | reverse complement strand
GAAACGATTCTAAAGTATCTGCATAACCACGTACCCTTCTTTGGAAACTTGCACCGTCCACTCAGTTCCCAGGAACTTTACTGAATCCTACAAGCAAGCCTAGTTTCCTACCTCGGAGATAAATTTGATCCTGATCATTCTGACCTCTTCCTCGGTGAATTCATCTTCACCAAGTTCCATAAGGGCTGTTGTTATATCATCCGACTCAGCTTCCTCCTTAAAGTAGGCAAAGATATCATCCCTGTGTTCCTCGTCCATCACCTGGTCAATAAAGTAATCAATGTTGACCCTGGTCCCGCTGTAAACTATAGACTCCAGTTCCTTGAGCAGGTCGTTCATTTCAATACCCTTACCTTCAGCCAGGTCATCGAGGGGAACTTTGCGGTCTATGCTTTGAATGATGGATATCTTGAGTTTTGATTTATTGGCCACAGACTTGACCACCATGTCGATGGGTCGATCAATATCATTTTCCTCTACATGACCTTTTATGAGTTTCAGGAATTCATCTCCAAAACGCTTGGCCTTACCCACTCCAACCCCCGGCATATTCTGAAGTTCTTCGACAGTGATGGGGTAGTAAGTAGACATTGCCTCCAGAGAAGGATCCTGGAATATCACAAAAGGTGGAAGATTAAGCTTACGGGAAATCTCCTTTCTCAGATCCTTAAGCATTGAGAATAGTTCCATATCGACAGCAGCAGTTCCTCCCCCGGCTCTGCTCTCATCCTCCATATCACTATAATCATGATTCTTTGTGATCAGAATACTATATGGCTTGTTGAGATACTCCCTACCTTTATCGCTGATCTTAAGCAGACCATAGTTTTCTATTTCCTTTGATAAGAGCCCTTCGATAAGAGCATGTCGAATTACTGCATCCCAATATTTATCGTCGTACTCATCACCAACCCCAAAATCCTCAAGCTCATGATGCCCATAGGCCTTAACGGATACAGACTCCTTACCTATAAGCACATCTATAATATGGTCAGTTTTAAACTTCTCTTTGGTCTCCTGAATAACCTTGATCAGTGTAAGGATCGAGCCCATTCCTTCAAACTGCTCCTTGGGATGAAGACAGTTATCACACGAGTCACAGTTATCCTCCTTATATTGTTCACCAAAATAGTGAAGCAGAAGTTTGCGGCGACATAGTGATGTTTCTGCATACGCCACAGTCTCGCTGAGCAGTTGTTTGCCTATCTCCTGCTCAGCAACTGGCTTACCCTGCATAAACTTCTCCAGCTTCTGAATATCCTTGTAGCTATAGAATGCTATACAACGACCTTCGCCTCCGTCACGACCCGCACGACCGGTTTCCTGATAATAACCCTCAAGACTCTTGGGCATATCATAGTGGATCACGATACGCACATCAGGCTTGTCAATACCCATACCAAAGGCTATGGTGGCTACAATAATATCAACCTCCTCATAAAGGAACTTATCCTGATTGGCTGCTCTAGTAGATGCATCCATCCCTGCATGGTAGGCCAGGGCCTTGATACCGTTTACAACTAACAACTCAGCAAGTTCCTCTACCTTCTTACGGCTAAGACAATATATAATACAAGATTTTCCGGCGTTTTCTTTCAGAATTTTTATTATCTCCTTAGAAGCCTCAACCTTAGGACGTATCTCATAATAAAGGTTGGGACGGTTGAAGGACGACTTGAAAACATAGGCATCCTGAATACCGAGTGTCTTCTGTATATCATGCTGCACCTTTGGTGTAGCTGTAGCAGTTAGCGCAATTATTGGGGCTTCACCTATTTCGTTGATTATAGGACGTATACGGCGGTACTCCGGGCGAAAGTCATGACCCCACTCAGAAATACAGTGAGCCTCATCTACGGCATAGAAGGATATCTTTATACTTTGTAGAAACTGAATATTTTCCTCCTTTGTCAATGACTCCGGAGCAACATATAGCAGTTTGGTACGACCAGAGGTGACGTCCTCCTTAACCTGGGTTATTGCAGCCTTAGTAAGTGAAGAGTTGAGAAAATGCGCTACCCCGTCATCCTCGCCAAAGTTGCGCATTGCATCCACCTGGTTCTTCATCAAGGCAATAAGGGGAGAGATAACTATGGCTGTTCCTTCCATCATTAGTGCAGGCAATTGATAGCATAATGACTTCCCCCCCCCGGTAGGCATCAGTACAAAGGTATCATTCCCCTCCAGGACATTGCGTATGATCTCCTCCTGATTCCCCTTAAAAGAATCAAACCCAAAATTACGCTTCAAATGCTGAATCAAATCAATTTGCTTAGTCATAACAAGCCTTCCTTGTTCCGCTTTATTGCCGTGGTCAACGATTTCTTATAAAAGTATATGTTACAGTTATAGTCGCTCAGGGAAACAAATATACATAAAAACATCATTCTGTTATACAGACCGGTATGCTACCTGAGACAAACTAAAGCAAGAGATTGAAGTTATATAATTATCCCCTCTTATCCAACAAGCATTACACAAAATCATCTTTATCTCAAAAGCCCCATACTGGCCTATCCTGCAAGGCCACACTTCAATTACTCATTCTTTTCGATACGACCACTATTTATCATACTATCAAAGCATTCCCAATGCACGCTGGCCTCCTTATAAGCACCTGCTTAACACCTCATCTGCAAACCAGGTAGCCAGAGGATCGCTTCCCATATATAAAACTTAACACAATCCTTAAATCCAATTTCTGTCCCTATATAAAGATAATCTGCTTCGGAACAATTAAATTGCCAACTCCTGGATACAAGCAATAATTATTTAAGTTAGGCATTTCTTGACGTAAATCCAAACAGAATTTCTGTTAACAAGAACTTAATTATCCAAATTGGGATATGAAAAAAATTCTTCTCCTTCACGCTGTTATTGCAGCAGGACTCTTATGCAACTGTACCCATAAACCTTTCGGTGATCACAAGCTACCCTTCTATGTCGGCACCTATACCAAACATGGTTCGGAAGGAATCTACCATGCGTTATTGGACACTCTAAGCGGTGAGATCAGCGGCTTACAGCCTGTTGCACAGGTGCAGAATCCGTCCTATCTGGCTATTGACCAAAATAACAAGCTTCTGTTTGCTGTTAGTGAGAATGACGGTAGCAGTCCCTCTTTGTACAGTTTCAATATAGATAAAAAAACAGGAGGTCTTACTGTTGCTGACTCTACGGGAACAGGATGGTATGCATCCTGCTACGTATCAATTGCAGAAGAAGGGCTACTTGCAGTAGCCAACTATGTGTCGGGAGATGTTGCCTTTGTGAGGTACTCACCTGAAACGGGATGCTTCAGCAGTGATGTGGCTCTGTTCAAACACAGCGGTAGGGGTGCCAACTCGGACAGACAGGAGGCACCCCATGCCCACAGTGCAGTACCAGATCCTGATGCACGCTTTATCTATGCTGCCGACCTGGGAACTGACGAGGTGGTGGTTTACGAATCGCTCCCAGACAAAGTACGCCCTGCTGGTGTTGTAAAAATCAGACCCGGTGCAGGTCCACGTCACATTACCTTTTCTCCCGATGGAAGCAGGATGGCACTGCTCACAGAACTTGATCACAGCATAATGGTATTTAAGGCAGACAGGGACAGCACCTTTACGATCCCGCTAGCTACCCTTATGCTTAAACCAGATACAACTAAGAAGAATACCTCAGCCGATATACACTACTCACCCGATGGCGGTTTTCTTTATGCCTCAGTGAGGGGAGACGATCAGGTGGTCGTCGTAAGGCTTGAAGATGACAAGGCTGAGATAGTTGAAAGATACAAGGATGGCATCATCTGTCCAAGGAATTTGGCTATTGCTCCTTCTTCCCATTTCCTGCTTGTTGCCAACAAAAACGGCAACAATATAATGGTGCTGGGGCGCAACATAAAGGAAGGAACATTGAGGTCAACAGGTTACAAGGCAGACATCCCTTCTCCGGCTTGTATTAAGTTTTACTCATTGAATCGCTAAATAGAGCAAAAACTTAAGTTGTTTAAGCAAAGGATATTCTATTTTTGTGACTAAGTAATCTCTGAAAGCTTGAAGCAGCTCAGACTAAATATAATAATGCTGGCAGCGGTGTTACTGCCCCTTACAATGAAGGCTCAGCGAGGCGGTGAGGCGTTGTACATGCTGCTGCAGCTGACCCAGTCTTCAAAAGTGGCATCCCTTGGCGGCAATCAGGTAGGATTGCCGGCCTCCGACATTTCGATGCTGTTGCATAATCCAGGCTTGCTCGACTCCACTTTTTCAAAACAGGTTTCTCTAAACTATGTTCCCTACCTTGCTGATATTAGCTATGGCTATGGTGGCGGTGCTTTACATATAAACAAAATAGGAACATTTGCCCTTGGCTTCAGTCATATTGGTTATGGAGAAATGACCGCAGCCGATGAGAGCGGGGTCATCACTGGAGCATTTACCGCTGGGGAAACAATGATTCAGGCGTCATATAGCAGATTGCTTTACGGTCGGATAAGAGCCGGAATTTCGATTAAACCCGTTATCAGCCGCATCGAGAGCTATGATTCTTGGGGAATAGCAGGCGACCTGGGAGTGTTTTACACTGACAGCAGCGGACTTTTTACTGCCGGCCTGGTTTTGAGAAATTTTGGAAGACAGATAACTTCATACAGTCTGGCAGAAACAGAGAGCCTGCCTGCCGATCTGCAGGCAGGGATTTCGTTCAAACCGGTTCATGCTCCTTTCAGGGTCTCGCTTACTGCACAGGACCTGTTATCAGGTAGTCTGGATTATCAATTAAACGATGATAATGGAAGCGGAATAAGGCGAGATTACGATAAGGCAAGTGACCTGGAGAAGGTATTGAGGCATTTTACACTTGGACTGGAGTTTATGCCTTCTCATAATTTCTATATTGCAGGAGGAGTCAATCCCCGTCGGCGCATAGATATGAAGACCCAAAGCAAGGCATCGACAGTGGGCTACACCTGGGGCTTCGGATTCAGGGTGTATAAATTCCACTTCTCATATGCTTCTGGCCGTTATCACCTGGCCGGAACATCAAATCACTTTACTATAAGCACCAACCTATCGTCCTTTTAGGTGCAATTGGAGCAGTCTGGGAAGGTTTTTTATTACAAAGTACCTGAATTATATACAGCTTAGAGGGAAACAAGAAAGATAAGATGAAAGACAAAAGCAAAATAACAATAGCAGTTGACGGACACTCGTCGTGTGGGAAAAGCACTGTGGCAAAGGCCATAGCAAAGGAGCTTTCCCTGATTTACATAGACACAGGTGCAATGTACAGGGCTGTTACCTTATATGCAATGAGAAACCATCTGGTAACAGAAGGAAAGGTTGACGAGGATGGTCTTGCAGCCCGGATGGATGACATAAAAGTTGAGTTTCGCAAGAATGAATCAGGTGGACTTGACGCCTATCTCAACGGAGAGAATGTGGAGAAGGAGATACGTCAGATTGTTGTAAGCAACCATGTAAGTTCTGTAAGCAGTCTGGCCTTTGTGAGGAGGCGTCTTGTTAGTCTGCAACAGGAGATGGGGCGCAGTGGAGGAGTAATCCTTGACGGTCGTGATATTGGTACCGTGGTGTTTCCAAATGCCGATCTGAAAATATTTATGACAGCATCACCTGAGATAAGGGCTGAAAGGCGCTACAAGGAGATGATAGCAAAAGGCGACAAGGTAAGCTTTGAAGAGATACTTGAGAATGTAAAGGCACGCGACCATGCTGACAGTACACGCAAGGAGAGTCCGCTTGTAAAAGCAGATGATGCCGTGGTGCTTGACAACAGCACATTGGACCCACAGGGTCAGATGGATTGGATAATGGATAGGCTGAGGGAGAGGAACCTGTTTTAAGATGAACGGTAAACCGAATATAGAGATTGATTCCGGTTCAGGCTTCTGCTTTGGAGTTTCCCGAGCCGTAAAGATGGCGGAGGAACAGCTTGAGAAAGGTACCGGATTGACCAGCATTGGGGATATAGTGCACAATGAAGAGGAAGTAAAACGACTCAGATCTAAAGGCCTCAATACTTCTGCTCTTGACCGGGTGGAATCCTCTGATGAGACTCCACTGCTGTTCAGGGCCCACGGGGAGCCTCCGACTTCTTATAAAAAGGCTAAGGATGAGGGACGCACTGTAATCGATGCTACATGTCCTGTAGTATTAAAGTTGCAGCAGAGGGTGCATAAAGCGTGGCTTCAGGCAAAGGCCGAAAACGGACTGGTCGTGATATACGGAAAGAAAGGGCACCCGGAGGTGACCGGACTCTGCGGCTATACCGATAATGAGGCCTTGGTAGTTCAGCATCTTGAGGATCTGGATCAGTTGGGTTCTGACAAGAAGGTTTACCTTTTTGCCCAGACAACTATGAGTCATAAGGGTTATTCAGATATTCAGGAATTGATACGGAACAAGCTTAGCAATGCTAACGATTTGGTGGCACACAATACCATTTGCGGTCAGGTTGCCAACAGGATTCCAAAGCTCAAAGAATTTGCCGCAAGGCATAATGTAGTGATTTTTGTAGGAGGCACCATGAGTAGCAATGCGAAGGTCTTGTTCGAAGCCTGCAAGGATGAGAACAACCGCACTTATTTTGTTGCCGGACCGGGAGAAGTTGAAAGGCAATGGTTTGACAGTCCGGTTCACTCTATAGGCATTTGCGGAGCTACATCTACCCCATACTGGCTAATGGAGCAGGTGGCAGAGTATGTAGGCATAATTTTGGAAAAGCAATAATATTAAATAGTTACAGCAATGAGTCCAATTAAGAAAATCGCCTTATTGTCTTCAGGAGGAGATGCACCCGGCATGAATGCTGCTATTAGAGCTGCCGTACGTGGTGCCCTGTATCACAAGCTGGAAGTGATGGGAATCATCAGGGGTTACCAGGGCTTGATAGAAAATGAAATTGTCCCGATGGATTCGAAGTCGGTGAGTAACATAATACAACGCGGAGGTACCATTCTGAAAAGTGCCCGTAGCAAGGAGTTTCAGACTCCGGAGGGACGTGTGTTAGCCTACCAGAATCTGAAAAAGCATGGTATCGATGCATTGGTGGTTATTGGAGGGGACGGAACCTTTACTGGAGCTTCAATTTTCAGCTCAGAACATAATATTCCTGTGATAGGGATCCCCGGCACAATTGACAATGACCTGTTTGGAACCGACTATACCATAGGATATGACACTGCCCTGAATACTGTGATAGATGCGGTGGACAAGGTACGGGATACAGCAAGTGCCCACAGCCGTCTGTTCTTTATCGAAGTTATGGGCCGTGATGCAGGCTTTCTGGCGCTGAGCAGTGCCATAGCTTCAGGCGCTGAGGCTGTACTGATCCCTGAGGTCAACACAAACTATGAGAAGTTGAGCGAATTCCTTTCAAACAGCTACAAGAAACAGAAGTCTTCCAGTATCGTGATTGTAGCAGAAGGCGACAAGATTGGAGGAGGAGCTCTTAGGACTGCCGAGAAAGTAAGGGAAGATCACCCCGACTATGATGTAAGGGTAACCATATTGGGACATATTCAGAGAGGTGGTTCACCAAGTGCTTATGACAGGGTTACTGCCTCGCGTCTGGGAGTAGCAGCAATTACAGGCCTTCTTGAAGATAAAAAGAATGTAATGGTAGGTCTTGTAAACGACGAAATCGTTTATGTACCCTTTGAAAATGCAATAAAGAACAAAAAGCCAATTAACCAGGAGCTCTTCTCGCTGATTGATATATTGTCAATCTAGTCTTGAACGAATTTACAGCATATCAAAATACTAAATCCGTCTTGCAGGTAATTATCCCTGCTGGCGGATTTTTTATATTACTGTCTTGCAACCCGACCCATTGAAATCTGGCTGAAACATCATCTATCTCTGCGCTGATCAGGACAAACCTTCATATTGCAAATAAAAAAGCTTTCCAAAAAGGTCCTGATGAAGAAATTGAAATTTGTATATTGCATTAAGCAAGCCCTGCCATGAATTATCTCTCTCACCTATATCTTTCAGGACCCTCTGACGGGGTAAAACTGGGTAATTTCATAGGCGATTACGTAAAAGGCAATCGCTTTACCCGCTATCCAACGGAGATCCGTAAGGGCATATTACTACATCGCCAGATTGACTCCTTTATGGACGAGCATCCCTTGTCCCATGCAAGTGCTAATTTATTCAGACCTCGTTACACTCGCTTTTCAAGAGTAATAATCGATGTGATTTATGACTATTATCTTGCAAAGAACTGGGATCAATACTCGGATCAGACCCTCCACGACTTTGTCAATGAAGTTCACAAGCTGTTTATAAGCCATTACTTCATCCTGCCACCCCCGGTAAGGCAGTTTCTTCCCTTTTTGATCCGCAGCCGCAGGATGGAAAACTACAAGAACCTAAGCGGCATAGAAAAGACCCTGAAGATTATGGCAAGTCATACAATACTACCCGACCATAGCGCCTGGGCCGTTGAGCAGATAGTAAAAAACGACGATCAGTTGCAGGAACAGTTTACCGCCTTCTTTGAAGATATAAGGGAGATGTGCAGG
>CAYNFX010000079.1:4468-8596 GCA_964396555.1 uncultured Alkaliflexus sp. | reverse complement strand
GTGCCCAGAACAGGACTCGAACCTGCACATCCTTACGGACACTAGTCCCTGAAACTAGCGCGTCTACCAATTCCGCCATCTGGGCGTTTCAATTTTGACGCTGCAAATATATAAAGTAAAATATTCCAGACAATATTAATGCCTGTATATTTTTGCCCGCAACGCCAAAATTCATACATCATTCAGTTAATGAGAACCTAATTTTTAAGGTTCCTTTCCAGAAAATCAAACTTCATCTGATACAGGTGCAGCCTGGTATTTCCGCCCCTGATAAAGTGATCCCTATTGGGATATATAAACAGGTCAAACTGCTTTCCGGCTTGTACCAGTTTGTCAACATACTCATAGGTATGTTGGATATGAACATTGTCATCGACAGTTCCATGAACAAGCAATAGTCGTCCATGTAACTGCTCAGCCATCTCTATCGGTGAGAATGCATAGCCCGAGGGATTCTCATTCGGCTTACGCATAAAGCGCTCGGTATAGGCAGTATCATAAAACCTGTGGTGCAAAGGTGGGGCAATAGATATACCTGCTTTGAACACATCGCTGCGGCTCAGGCAGAGGGCACTTATATAACCTCCGTAGCTCCATCCCCAGATTGCAATATTGCTGGCATCCACATAGCTTTGTTTGCTTAAGTACATAGCTGTTGATATCTGGTCATCGCTTTCTAGACGTCCCAGTTTCATATAAGTCTGCTTGGAAAATTCCTCACCTCTGGCTGCAGTACCACGTCCATCAACGCAAACCACCAGATAATTATTCATTGGAAGGTAGTATTCCCAGCCCATCTCCCATATATCCAGAACTTCCTGAGAATCCGGACCACCGTACTGTACCATCAACACTGGATATTTGCGGTTCTGATCGAAGTCCAGAGGCTTGATCATCCAACCGTTAAGTTCAACACCTTCCTCTGTTTTGAAAGTAAAAAACTCTTTATTGGGCAACTTGTAAGAAGCAAGTTTTGCCTTAAGGTAGTTGTTATCATTAATTACATACTGCAGTTTACCCTTCCTGTCTATTACCTGATAAACCGGCACCTGAGAAGCCGAACTATACTCATGTACATAGTAAGAAAAATCGCTGCTGAAGGTTGCTTTGTTTGTGCCCTCCTTAGCAGCAACAGGAGTCATCTTGCTACCATCTAAGCTTACTGAGTAAACCTCACGACGCAGAGGTGACTTGGCTGCAGCCTGAAAGTAAAACAGTTTTGAAGCTGCATCAAAACCATAATAATCAGTCACATCCCAGTTGCCTTTGGTCAGTTGCCTTATCTTGCGTCCATCCAGTGAATACAGGTGAAGGTGGAAGTATCCGTCCAATTGAGCCTTGTAAACAAAGTGCTTGCCATCGGGCAGTAAATAAATACCCTTTATACAATCCTCGCTTACATAGCGACTATTGCGATCAGTCATAATACTGCGGGTAAGCCCTGATGATGAGTTTGCCAGCAACAGGTCAAGCTGGTCCTGTCTGCGATTGAGCGTCACTATAGCAAGTTGACCGGGCTCCAAAGTCCACTGAATCCGCGGAATATAAATGTCAGTTCCCTTGATATCCATCTTCTTGGTAGTACGATGCTGGATATTGAAAACATGCACCGAAACTACAGAATTAGCTGTTCCTGCCTTAGGATACTTATATCTGTATTCACTCGGATACAGCTCATTGTCCTTATACTCAGGATAGGAACCCTTAAAATATTGAAGAGTCCATTCTTTAACCTGAGACTCATCAAACTTAATATAAGCAAGTTCCTGACTATCGGCCGACCAGTCAAAGCCACGGGTAAAGGCAAACTCCTCCTCGTAGACCCAGTCGGCTGCACCATTAATAATGGTATCCTTAGCACCATCGAAGGTTATTTGATTCTCAGTTCCAAAACGCAGGTTCTTTATAAAGATATTGTTATCCCTCACAAAAGCCACGCTATATCCGTTGGGTGCGAAAGTTGCATCACGTTGCGGACCGTTCTTTGACAAAGGTTCAACTTCCCTCCTTTCGATGTCAATAACATAGTAGTCGGCATAAAAAGAGCGACGGTAAATCCTGTTACTATTATTATAAACAAGAGCACGGTTACCATCGGGGCTAATAGTAAAACCATCAATGTATTTTATCGAAGCGCCTTTGAGTTTGGGAATATCCGCCAAAACCCCTACGGGTTTTGGCGAGGTGAATGAGTATTTTACGATCCTGGTACCATCCTCCTCAAGACGGGCATAATGCTTACCGTCATTTAGCGGCACAATTATACCCGGATTTTCAGCCAGGAACGCCGGTCTTGACACAAAATCCGCAAGTTCCAGTCCCTGCTGGGCATTTGCATTAAGCAGCAGGCCGGATAGTAATATCGAAAAGACTAATTTCTTCATTTATATGAGATATTTAAATTATCAGTAAGACAACAAAAATAGCCGACTTTGTCAAATTATCAAACAATAACAATGTCGTACAATTTTGAATGTTCTAATTCACATCCTTTCGTAAATTATATATCTTTGTGTGTTTTTGAAAATCAAGATTAGACAAGCATATAATGATAAAGATCACATTCCCCGACAATTCGGTACGTGAGTACGAATCAGGAGTAACAGGCTACGAAATAGCTAGGGCAATCAGCCCCCAGCTGGCCAAAGAGGTACTAAGCATTACAGTTAATGACATGCTGTGGGATATCACCCGACCCATCACTACAGATGCAAAGATCAGGCTGCACAAGTGGGATGATGAGGAAGGCCGCCATGCATTCTGGCACTCTTCGGCTCACCTTATGGCAGAGGCCTTGCAAAGCCTATATCCCGGGATCAAGTTTGGTATCGGTCCGGCAATAGAAAACGGGTTTTATTATGACGTGGATCCGGGAGATGCAACAATTACCGATACCGATCTGCCGAAGATTGAGGAGGAAATGCGTCGTCTGGCAAAGCAAAGCAATCAATATGTTCGTAGTGAAGTTCCCAAGAAGGAAGCTATTGAGTTTTTCAACCATGATCCATACAAGGTAGAACTGCTCAATGACCTGCAGGACGGAACTATCAGCTTTTATAAGCAAGGTAGCTTCACCGACCTGTGTCGCGGACCTCACCTTCCTAACACAGAGCATATAAAGGCTATCAAGCTATTGAACGTAGCCGGCGCCTACTGGCGTGGAGATGAAAAGCGCAAACAGCTTACCCGTATTTACGGTATTACCTTTCCAAAGCAGAAGATGCTCGATGAGTATCTTGTTCAACTTGAGGAAGCTCAAAAGCGTGACCACCGTAAGTTGGGTAAGGAACTTGAACTTTTCACATTCAGCCAGAAGGTAGGTCAGGGTCTTCCATTGTGGCTACCACAGGGAGCACGTCTGCGTGAAAGGCTTGAAAACTTCCTTAAGAAAGTTCAACAACAATATGGCTATGAGCCGGTTATAACCCCTCATATTGGAAATAAAGATTTGTATGTGACATCAGGTCACTATGCCAAGTATGGTGCCGACTCATTCCAGCCAATACATACACCGGCTGAAGGGGAGGAATTCCTGCTGAAACCGATGAACTGTCCTCACCACTGTGAGATTTACAAAGCACGTCCCCGCTCCTACCGTGACTTACCATTGCGCTTTGCGGAGTTTGGAACCGTGTACCGTTACGAACAGAGTGGCGAGTTGCACGGATTGACAAGGGTGCGCGGGTTTACTCAGGACGATGCTCACATCTTCTGCAGGCCAGACCAACTCAAGGAAGAATTTATCAAGGTTATCGACATCATCTTCTATATATTCAAAACACTTGACTTTAAGGAATATATAGCACAGATATCACTGAGGGATCCAAACAATAAGGAAAAGTATATCGGTTCGGATGAAAACTGGGAAAAGGCCGAAAATGCCATTATTGAGGCATGTAAGGAAAAGGGTCTTAACACAGTCGTAGAATTGGGCGAAGCAGCCTTCTACGGACCGAAGCTTGACTTTATGATCAAGGATGCTATCGGCCGTAAGTGGCAATTGGGTACCATCCAAGTGGACTACAACCTGCCAGAGCGTTTCGAACTGGAATACATCGGTCAGGACAATGCTCCACACAGGCCAGTAATGATTCACAGGGCTCCATTCGGAAGTATGGAGCGTTTCGT
>CAYNFX010000079.1:0-4368 GCA_964396555.1 uncultured Alkaliflexus sp. | reverse complement strand
AAGTATAATTAAACATAGGAGGGCAATACTATAGGACCAAGAAGATATCCGGTACAACCCCAAAAGGACGAGTTCAACTTCCGTATCAATGAAAAGATACGAGTACCACAGGTTCGCCTGGTTGGTGAAAACATTGAAAATCCCGGGGTTTACCCTATCAGCGAAGCTTTAAAGTTAGCAGATGAGTTAGAACTGGATTTGGTGGAAATTTCTCCAAAAGCCGATCCTCCAGTATGCAAAATAGCTGATTTCCAGAAGTTTCTCTATCAACAAAAGAAGAAACAGAAGGAAATGAAGCAAAAGACCGTACAGGTTACGGTCAAGGAGATTCGCTTTGGTCCGAATACCGATGACCATGACTACAACTTTAAGTTGCGTCATGCGGAGAAGTTCCTAAATGAAGGATCTAAGGTAAAAGCCTATGTGTTTTTCAAGGGACGAAGTATTCTTTTCAAAGAAAAAGGTGAGATATTATTGCTCAGATTCGCTCAGGATTTGGAAGAAATTGGAAAAGTTGAGCAATTGCCCAAGCTTGAAGGTAAGCGAATGACAATGTTCCTTACCCCGAAGCCCAAAAAGAAGTAGTTGAGAAGATCAATCACTTAAATATATCTGAACAATGCCTAAAATGAAGACGAATTCCAGTGCTAAGAAGCGTTTTACTATCACTGGAAGTGGAAAGATCAAGCGTAAACATGCTTTCAAGAATCACATCTTGACCAAGAAGGAAAAGAAGAGAAAGAGAAATCTTGCTCTACCCGGACTGGTTCATAGTTCTGATGAGAAAGGCGTGAAGCGCTTATTAGCAATGAGGTAATCTAATTATTATTAACCGAGTGTATTAGCAACAAAGATTCCCTGACAGGGAACGCTAACCATTCAAAAAACAGGAATTATGCCTAGATCAGTAAATTCTGTAGCTTCTAGAGCTCGTAGGAAAAAGATTTTGAAATTGACCAGAGGCTATTTTGGCAGCAGGAAAAACGTTTGGACCGTTGCCAAAAATGCATGGGAAAAAGGTCAAATATATGCTTACCGCGATCGTAAGCGCAAAAAAGGACATTTCAGAGCATTGTGGATACAACGTATCAATGCTGCTGCTCGTTTGGAAGGTCTTTCATACAGCAAGTTGATGGGACTACTCAATAAGGAAAACATCAAAATCAACCGTAAAGTACTTGCTGACCTTGCAGTGAACCATCCAGATGCCTTCAAGGCAGTTGTGAAACGTGCAACAGCTAAATAAATTCTAAAACCAGTTTTACTTGGTTATTAGTTTTTAGGGTTAAATCTTACATAAAACGTCCCCCCGAGGGGACGTTTTTTTTTGTGCCCTCCTTTAGTAATATCTTTCAGGCAAAAATCTCCTTAAATTTTTATCTTTGTCAGGTTAAGTAAAACTAGTTCCAAATGAAGATAGCACTTATTGGATATGGCAAGATGGGCAGGACCATCGAGAAGATCGCGGTATCGCGCGGACATCTGATCGTAGCTAAGGTTGACCCCGTCAATGGAGAGGATTTTTCAACTCCAGGTCTTAAGGAGGCTGACGTTGCAATCGAGTTTACCAGACCTGAAACAGCATTTATGAACTATCTGGAATGCTTCAGGCTCAACCTTCCTGTTGTGTCGGGAACTACCGGTTGGCTGGAAAGGCTGGATGAGATCAAGACTCTTTGCGAAAAGGGACAGACCTTCTTTTATGCTTCAAATTTCAGCATCGGGATGAACCTGTTCTTTGAGATCAACAAGCGCCTGGCTCAGATGATGAATTCACAGCCACAGTACGAGGTTAGCATGACTGAAGTGCACCATATCCACAAACTTGATGCTCCAAGTGGAACTGCAATAACCCTTGCTGAAGGGATTTTGGAGAATCTGAACCGAAAGAAATTATGGGGGCTTGACAAACCTTCTTCGGGAGAGGTACTTGGTATCAAAGCCGTACGCGAAGGAGAAGTGCCCGGTACCCACATCATAAATTATGTGTCTGATGTAGATGAGATTAACATCGAACATAAGGTAACTTCACGAGATGGACTTGCTTTTGGTGCGGTTCTTGCAGCCGAGTTTGCCATTAGCAGGAAGGGTTTCCTGACTATGAGTGACATGCTCAAATTCTAGGTTCAATAATAATTAATAACACAGCGTATAATGGATTTCAAAGGTATCCCGACCTCTCGTAAGGTAAGATTCTTGATAGCTCTCATAGCTTTCATTCTGACAGTGATATGGATTGGCAACTACTGGCTGTTGCTGGGTGTGCCCGTGATCTTTGATATATATATAAGCCGTTTTGTGCCCTGGAATGCCTGGAAACATAAAAAAGACGGTGAGAAACCAGCAGCATGGGTAGAATGGGTAGATGCACTGGTCTTTGCACTTGTAGCTGTATATATCATCAATATTTTCCTGTTTCAGAACTACAAGATCCCTACCCCTTCCCTTGAAAAGACATTGCTCGTAGGTGACCATCTGTTTGTAAGCAAGGTAAGCTATGGTCCTAGGATGCCCATCACTCCGATAGCCTTTCCGCTGGTGCAAAACACCTTTCCCATCACAAATAGCAAGTCATATACTGACTGGCCAAAATGGGACTATAAAAGACTTAAGGGCTTTGGCAAGGTCGAGCACAACCAGATAGTGGTATTCAACTTCCCAACAGGGGATACAGTGCCATTCTATCGCCCAAACCCCGACTATTATATTACAATCAAGGAACTGGGTCAATACGCAATGATGCGTAACCCTTCTATTGCAGAAGGCAAGACCTTTGCTTCTGAGTATGAGCAACGTCTCTTTGTCAGGGAAATTGGTCGTAAGCTGGTAGACAGCAATCCGCAGGAGTATGGAGATGTGCGTTACCGTCCTGTTGACAAGAGAGACAACTATGTAAAGCGTTGCATCGCCCTCCCGGGCGATGTGTTTGAGATTCGCCATAATCAGGTTTATATTAACGGACAGCCAGCAGAAAACCCGGAAAACCTACAGCACAATTACCTTGTTGTTACAGATGGAACCATATTGCCAAAGCAATTCTTTGACAGACTTGGTATTTCGGAAGATGACAGAAGAGAAGGAGGAACAGGTCCAAACTACGTGCTACCGCTCACCAAAGCAATGGTTGAGACAATAAAGAGTTACGATATTATTAAGGCTGTGGAAGTTGATGAACGCAAGCCCAACGGATCTGGATCAGAGGTATTCCCTTATAGCAAGTATTTCAACTGGAGCAGGGACAACTATGGTCCGTTGCGCATCCCTGCCAAGGGAGAGACAGTTGACCTGACCATTGAGAATATCCTGCTTTATGAACGCATTATCTCAGCATATGAAGGTAACAAGCTTGAAGTAAACAATGGTACCATCTATATCAATGGAGAGGTAGCCAACAGCTATACCTTCAAGATGGACTACTACTTTATGCTGGGAGACAACCGCCACAAATCGGCTGACAGTCGTTATTGGGGTTTTGTACCCGAGGATCACATTATTGGCCGTCCAATCCTTGTCTGGTTGTCAGTTGACAAAGACAAAGGTTTCCCGGGCGGTATTAGGTGGAACAGATTTTTCAAGTGGGTGAAGAACGATTAAGTACCAGATGAAAAAAGCAGTCAGGGTATTAGTATGGCTTGCAATTGGTTTTGGAATATCAGAGTTGATATACCATTATGGACTGGAGCTGCTGAAAGTACCCACTTCTTCAATGTCGCCCGGCATAGAGGCCGGCGACTATGTTCTGGTAAATAAGTTTATTCCTGGTCCACGATACAAAGCCAATGATCCCAACCGCTATGGAAGGTTTGCACTTTCCAGATCATTGAATTATGGAGATATAGTTGTATTCAACTTCCCAGAAGCAGACACGATAGTACCCAACAAGCCCGGAGAGAGTTATTATCTGCTTCGCAGAAGAGATGCTGGGATAGATACATTGCTTACCGAGGAGTATTGGGGAGAGCTGGAAGCTTTAAAGGTCACGCAACGCCCCAGGATGATAAAGAGAGTCGCTGCATTGCCGGGTGATAATATTCAGATTATCAGAGGTGTCTTAAATGTAAACGGAGCTGAGAAGGACTTTCGCATCAGCAGTGGCGACAGCGTTATAATACTTCCTCCCGGGGTATATGATCCCTATGTCTTTCCGGGCAATTACCGGCATGGCTGGAATGTTGATAATCTGGGCCCGTTTTACCTTCCGAGGAAGGGAGATGTGTTGGTATTAGACCCAAAGACTTTCCCGTTGTATGAGCGGATTCTCAAGGTTTTTGAGGCTTCGCCTATAGAGCAACGAGGAAATAGTTTTTATCTGGACGGCAAGCCTGTACAGCAGTATGTTTTCAAGATGAATTATTATTGGGTTCATGG
>CAYNFX010000078.1:0-8771 GCA_964396555.1 uncultured Alkaliflexus sp. | reverse complement strand
GGGAACTTAATAAGTCAATATACGATACACTTGAAAGTATTGAGTTCATGCTCAACAACCTCCTCCACTGGAGTGTCAACCAGCAGAATATTCTGAATAACACCAGAGAAGTGTTTGACCTTATTCCATTTATTACCAAACTTACAAAGGCCTATAATCAAACAGCTAATATCAAGCAAATTGATCTCAAATTAGAAACCGCACTGCAAACACTTGTTATAGAGTCGGACATCAACAGCTGGGGTATTGTAGTCCGCAACCTTGTCAACAATGCACTTAAGTTTACCATGCCTGGCGGTCAGGTGGTGATAAAAATCAGTAACCAGGATCGCTTCGCTGTACTGGAGGTTATTGACAATGGCATCGGTATGACTGCAGAGCAGTTGAATTCTCTATTCAAGTTTACCGAACAAAAACCCAGCTGGGGTACAAGAAATGAGAAAGGGCAGGGACTCGGCCTGATTCTGACCAATGAATTTGTTTCCCGTAATAACGGTTATATAAATGTAACAAGCGAACCAGATAAGGGAACTCATTTCAAAATCATTATCCCCGTTGCAATACATCACGTACAAACGGTGTCCGAATCATATACTATTCCTGCAGAACATTCCGTACCACAAACAAAAGCCGGAACACAGTCCACCCTCCATCCCTGAAGTAGGTTAGAGTGCCTCCATGCAATCTCATTATGTAACGCGACAAACTCAGTCCGACACCATTGCCATGCTCCTTGGTAGTAAAGAAGGGCACAAAAATATCCGGTAGTACATCATCGGGGATACCCGGTCCGTTATCACATATATCAATCATGACCTTATCCTCTGTACCCTTCAAGACAATTTTTATGCTCGCATCTGACCTGGCCCCAATGGCTTCAACAGCATTCTTGATTAGGTTGATAAGGACCTGCCTGATCTGAGCTTCATCAATAGCAGCAATAATATCCTCTGCAGGAAGTTCCGCACTTATTATTACCCCTCTTCTATCTGCCTCTGATGCCTCCAATGCAATGGCATCTTCTATCTGTTGTCTTAGTGAAACAGGCTTCAGACTTGGCCTTGGCACTCCGGTAAACTGTCTGTATGAGTTGACAAAGGTAATCAGACCCCTTGCAGTGGAATTAATGGTTTGCAATGCCTCAATGGTATCATGACGCAACGAAAAGCCTTCTTCCGATTGCAACAAGGACTCGTCATATCCCTCAGGTGCATCATAACCAGCCCTTCCCGAAACGTCCGCCTCGGTATAGGCGGACAGCAGTGTATCTGTCAGAGATGTCACAGGTGCAATCGAGTTCATTATTTCATGAGTAAGCACCCTGATAAGCCTTATCCATGAATCCATCTCCGCATGTTCCAGTTCGCTGCCTATATTCTGCAGGGTTATTATCTTCATCTTCTCACCCTTTACCACAGTCATTGATGATCTAAGGCTGAGCTGCAAAACTTCCCTCTCATTTGGCACCCTGATAGTGGTAATATCATTAGAGCCAAGGTGTCTGATGGTATCCGGCAAATCCCTTCCTACCATCGACAGCTGGTTGATATGGGTTAAAACCGGAAGTCCTAGCAGGTTTAATGCCGTACTGTTGGATCCCACTACCATATTGTCGTCTCTCAGAATAAAAATCCCTGTTGGCACACTCTCAAGTATAACTGACAGAAACTTCTCATTCTCCTGAACCTCATTCCTGGCTTTGATAAGAATTTCCTTTATCCTGTTGAGCATACGATTTAGCTCCATTTCCCTGGCCGACAATCTGGTCTCGCGAAACCTGAAGCTAAAGTCTCCGTTCTCCAGTGCATTGAGCAGAAAGACAATATTCGTGTTAAACCTGCTGTAATAGCGGCGCAATGCAACAAGAAGCCATAGGGCAAACATCGCGGAAAGCCCCAAATAAAGATACTCACCACTAATGGCAAAGTAGGTTGCTGCCGCCACAGACGCCAGCAGTAAGGCCATACTCAGATATAGTTTATATTCTACTGATTTAAACATGGGTCCCCGATCTGTGTAATGTCAGTTTATGAACGCTACAGTCCGAATTTCTTAAGCTTGCTATACAGCGTAGGCCTTGAGATTCCAAGTTCCTTAGCCACAGCCGACATATTGCTGCTGTTTCTCTTTATCGCATTCTCAATCATCACACGTTCCATCTCCTCAAGTGTCATGTCACCCAGGTCTGGCAATGGTTCCTGCCTGCCCGGACCCAGATAGAGGTCGCCGGGACCAATCGTAATACTATCCGACAGTATCACCGCCTTCTCCACTGTGTGCTGCAACTCCCGGATATTGCCAGGCCAACTGTATTCCTTCATTCTTACAAGGGCCTCCTCGCTAAAACGACTTCCCTTCTTGTTGTACTTGTCGGCAAATCGCTGTATGAAAAACAGTGCAAGTCCCGGTATATCCTCCTTCCTTTCCCTCAGGGAAGGAATCTCAATGTGTATGGTATTTATACGATAAAGAAGGTCCTCCCTGAATTGTCCGTCCCTCACTGCCTGAAACAGGTTTTTGTTTGTCGCACAAATCAGACGTATATCAACAGGCACGGGCCTGTTGCTTCCCACCCTTACGACTTCCCTGGACTGAATAGCCGTGAGCAGCTTGGCTTGCAAAGAAAGGTCCAGGTTGCCTATCTCATCCAGAAAAAGAGTTCCCTTATCAGCAGCCTCTATCTTTCCAGCCCTGTCAGTTCGCGCATCAGTAAAGGCCCCCTTGACATGCCCAAAGAGTTCGCTTTCGAACAGTGTCCCTGTCAGGGCTCCCATATCCACTGCAACCATGGGCTCCGAAGCCCGTGGTGACATCTTATGCACACGGCGGGCAAGTACTTCTTTGCCGGTACCGTTCTCGCCGGTTATCAGCACATTGGCATCAGTCTTTGCCACCTTATCGGCAATCTTCAAAAGGTTCTTCACAGCCTCTGACCTTCCCCAGAATTCATCACCACTGCCAGACGAAGAGGTCAGCGCCTGTTGCTTCTCTTTAAGCTTTGTCACTTCACGCCGTGAGAGACTTAGCTCCAAAGCCGACTGCAGGGTCGCCACCAGTTTGGCATTATCCCAGGGCTTTACAACAAAGTCGGCAGCACCCTCCTTGAGCGCCCGCACTGCAAGGTCAACTTCCCCGTAAGCCGTGATAAAGACAACAGGCAAATCAGGGAAGGACTTTTTGATCTCCCCAAGCCAGAATAAACCCTCGTTGCCTGTATTTATCCCGGCCGAAAAGTTCATGTCAAGCAGCACGATGTCGGGTCCCTGCTCCCTGATCGTGCTAAGTAGCGCATTGGGTGAAGAGAGTAGCGTCACCCCGCCAAACCTTGACTGGAGCAGAATTTTCAGAGCGCTAAGCACATTTTTGTTGTCGTCAACTACCAGAATATGACCCTTTTTCATGCCTCCATAGATTAATTCATTGACCTTGTGTGCAAAACTATATATTAAGGTAAGAAACTAAACAGTGGCTGTAAAATATCTTTACATAAAAAATTGGCAGGAAATATGTATTGCACTGTATATCAATACACTTATGCTATTGGCATGGTATTAGACCCAGAAGTAAACCAATAAGGCCCCGTGGCCTTATTTGAACCCGAACAGTTAAGACTATGGACAGGATTATTGAAAAGAAAAAGGGCATTCAAAAAAAGCACATTCCCTTGATTGTAGGGGGTGCTCTTCTAGCACTTATGTTGCTATGGCTGATTTTTGGTAACCATGCGAAAAGGTTGAAAGTGGAAAACAACCGCGTGACAGTTTCGTCAGTTACCCGGGGGGAGTTTAACGACTATATAAGGGTCAACGGCCAGGTGATGCCCGTTAGTACCATACAGATTAGCGCCATAGAAGGAGGTATGGTTGAAGAGAAGCTCGTGGAGGAAGGTGCCAACCTTAACAAGGGGGATATAATTATACGCCTTAGCAATCCGATGCTAAGCCTTAATATCCTGGACAGCGAGGCCCAGTTGGCTGAGAAGGAAAACTTCCTGCGCAACACAAGGATAGCCATGGAACAGGAACTGCTTAACCTGCGCAAGGAAAGGCTGCAACTCGAACTGGATGTAAAGCGCAAACTGCGCAACTTTGAGCAGCAGAGCTTTCTTTTTGAGGAAAATCTTGTTTCACGCGAGGAGTATCTCAGGGCTAAGGAAGACTATGAGTTTGCCCTTGACAGCAGGCAACTAATCGAGGCCAGACAAAAGCAGGACTCCATATACCGTAGTGTGCAGGTAAGACAGCTCGAGGAAAGCCTAAGCAATATGCGAGAAAACCTCAAGATAATACGTCAGCGGAAGGACAACCTGAATGTAAAGACACCTATTGACGGACAGCTTGGATTGCTGGATGTTGAGATAGGACAAAACATTCCCACCGGAGGGCGCATAGGACAGATCAACGTGTTGTCCGACTTCAAGGTAGAGGCTATGATTGACGAGCACTACATCGACAGGGTAAAAACAGGACTTGAGGCTACATTCGAAAGACAGGACCGTAACTTTGCACTGAAGGTAAGAAAAGTATTCCCGGAGGTCAGGGACAAACAGTTCCGGACCGAATTCAGGTTTGAAGGCGAAAGACCGGATAATATCAGGGCCGGACAAACCTATTATATAAGCTTGCAACTGGGACAACCGGTAGAAGCTATTATGATACCACGTGGCGCATTCTTCAACACTACCGGAGGACAGTGGATCTTTGTTCTGTCTGACGACGATAAGAAAGCCGTGAAGAGACCGATAAAACTGGGAAGGCAGAACCCCAATTACTATGAGGTTTTGGACGGCCTGGAACCCGGAGAAAAGGTTATAACATCTAGTTATGAAGCATTCGGAGACGCCGTGGAAATAATACTTAAATAAGCTAATTTAAAAACTCAAAATATTATAGATATGATCAAGGTAGAAAACTTAACCAAGGTATTCCGGACTGAAGAAGTGGAAACTCTTGCACTAAATGATATATCATTTGAAGTGGGCCAAGGTGAATTTGTCGCTATAATGGGTCCGTCAGGTTGTGGCAAATCCACACTGCTCAACATTCTGGGCTTGCTTGACAATCCCACGACCGGAAACTACTTGATCGACGGTGAGGAGGTCGGCAACCTGAAGGAAAAGGACAGAACCCGTGCACGCAAGGGCAAGATTGGCTTCGTATTTCAAAGCTTCAACCTGATTGAGGAGATGACTGTATATGAAAACGTCGAGCTACCGCTCACCTATCTGAAGATAAAAAGTTCCGAACGCAAAGTAAGGGTCGAGGAAGTACTACGCAGGATGAATATCAGCCACAGGGCCAACCACTTCCCCAACCAGTTGTCGGGTGGCCAACAACAGAGAGTTGCAATCGCCAGAGCCGTAATTGCCAATCCCAAGCTAATACTTGCAGATGAGCCGACAGGTAACCTCGACTCAAACAATGGTGCTGAGGTAATGAAGCTACTTACCGAACTCAACAGGGAAGGCAGTACTATTGTAATGGTTACGCACTCATTGCATGACTCATCTTATGCCCATAGGGCAATCAAACTGTTTGACGGCAAGATAGTGACTGAAACTATGATATAAGACTTGTCCCTTAGCAGTAAGCATTATTCTCAAACTGGAAGTAAAATCAGGCCATGAAGTAGTTTCTTAGAAATTACAAGCTCCAAAAGGTAGCCGGCACATTCAACATCATAGGTCTGGGGCTCGGCATAGCAGTTGCGCTAATCATAGGGCTCTGGGCTATTAACGAATTGCGTTTCGACACCTTTCACAAACGAGGTGATCAAATGTACCGCGTTACTCAGATCTTTGAGATGAACTAGCGACAAGTTGTAGCAGCAACTTTGTAGAAATTGGCTAAAGAGCTTTGCAGTACAAACGCCATTGGATCCAATGATCTTTGTGTTAGCTGGTCTTTTGGCCTTAGCTGCCGGAATAATTACCGTAAGCAGTCAGACCTGGAAATCAGCTTTCAGCAAATCCGGCGGATTTGCTGAAAGCTGCATAATAATTAATACAGGAGCTACCTAGTACAACAATACTACCCTGATCTTGGCCGGGGCCGGATCTTCAGCAGCAGTATCAAAATCCGAGGGCGTCAAGTAGAATGTGATCTCCCCCTCTGTATACTCATAGTCAATAAGTTCTTCCCAATAATAGAGTTCACCGCCTAATGTAGTTTGCCTGTACCTTGTATATGGCAGGGGTGTCTGATAAGCTCCGTCAAACTCAATATAGGGCAGCACTATCCCGTTATTGTAAATGAAGTTTGTTAGTTCTGGAAAATTAAACTGAGCATAAAAATACTCGTTCTCTACTTCTGTCCAGTTGGTAATAGAGAAATCCATTATTCTCCAGTATGCTCCGGGCTCACCGTCATCTCCATCCCTACCCGGAGGTCCGGCAGGACCAGCCGGCCCCTTGCATGAGGCAGCCAACAGCGCCACTACAAAGATTAGTAATATCTTTTTCATTACAGCAAGTGTTTAATTTTTGTTAAAACTACAATAAACATACCAAATTCCACCACACTTTTACTTGTAGTAGTCTGAAGGTTTTGTCTTAATCTTTGGCTTACGGGCAGGGTCCATGTAATCAATATTCACCATAATATTCAGCCCATCAACGACGAGTCTATCAATAAAGGCCTGAGTCTCGGGAATCATATCTTTCATTGGAAACTCAGCTGCTTCGTGTCCTATCTCCCTGAGGGAGTAAAACACATAAGGATAACCCTTCTTCACGAATTCCTTTGCAAGGGCATGCGAGCCAAACATTCCCAGATTCAGAAAGCGGGTCTTTTTGTACGGCACCAGCTTGTCAGCGCTTCCGTGGAAGAATAGCGTAGGTGCAGCCCCCCTTGCGTAATCAGGCACTCCTTCAGTACTAAACACGCCCCCGGCAAAGGATATTACTCCAGCATAGCGGAAATCTATGGGCAGCTCTGCCGCAATTGCATGGTAATTGCTCAGGTGATAGTCAGCTTGCAGTGCGGCAATAGCTCCTGCACTGGATCCACTTATCAGTATCAATGAAGAGTCTATGCCCAATTTGCCGGCATTATCCAGCAAATAATCAGTTGCCGAGTACAGATCGCTTACAGCCAGACTTATCGCATTCTGCAGAGGCTTGGTATCAAATATCCCGGGGGCCCCTGTATCTTTCATGCCTAGCCTGTAATCTATAGAAGCCACGATGTAGCCCCTTGCGGCAAAATACCTGAAAAAATCAATGTATATCTCATTATCGCGTGTGCCATCCTTAAATCCACCACCGAAAACAAAGATAAGGCATGGATGTAAGCCAGCTCCGGCTGAATCATCACTGTAGATATCCATTTTCAGCTCCTGCCCGTCCTTCGCAGCAAAAATAACGGTCTCCTGTCCCACCTCCTGTGCGTTAGCAGCAGGGGACACCACAACTGAAAGCAGAAAAACGCAAAATGTAAATATGATTATTACGCCCTTCGAGAGAAGTCCGGATAAGGCAGCTGATCTGTATGCGTACATAGGCAGTATTTTAAGTTCAAGATAAGAAAGCCGGATGAGAAACGCAGCAATCAGAGCTGTTTTTCCCTGTTGACCTCCGCATTTCTTTCCTTATTCCATATCTGCCATGAATTAACTATGTTCTGCCATATCACATACATACCCGGCCCCAGTGTGGCAAGCGGATTCAGATAGGTCTGCGTAAGCCAGATAGCCAGAATAGTGTTCTTCTGTCCGAGGCCCTGTCCTCCTGCCACCGTTCGGCCAAAACGGGAACCGATTGCGCGGCCTGCAGTAAACTGAAGGAGGCAGATAACAAGGGCTGCCAGTGCTATACCCACCTCTAGCGAGTAGTCGCCATCGTCATGCATTATTACAAACTGAGTCACATTTCCGACAACCACCGTGAGTGAGGCTGCCCAAAGATAAAAAGTAAGTATCTGAGCTCCCTGAACCTTACGATGGGCTGAAGGTGATACCTTCTGCAAGATGACAGCTGCAACAAAGGGCAGAACAAGGATTGGCATCACTCTGCGCAGTATCATCCAAAATGCTTCATAGAATGAAAGAGTTTCATTCCCCCCTCCTATTGCGCTAAGAAACAGAGGTGCAACAAAAGCAACCGAGAGGTTGCTTATAATTGAATATGCTGCAGTCGCGGCAATACTTCCTCCAAGAATGCCGGCCACTACAGGTGCGGAAGTAGCAGTTGCCGTCAGTACGCATATCATGACAGCCTGCGCCAGCACTTCATTTATCGGCCTTAAAGCCAGATAGAGCAAGGCACTGCCGATGTATTGGATTGAAAGGAGGATGTATTGAAACTTTGTGATTTTTATGTCGCTCCAGCTTACACGGCTATATGTGATAAACAGCATAACAGCCAGCAACCATGGAATAGCTGGGGACAACAGTGCAAGTTGTTTGTGAAAGCTAATCCCGATTACCATAGCAATCGGGAGAAGATATTTCTCAAGATACTTCTTCATCAAAACCGAAAATTTGAAAGGACAAAGATATTGTCTTATTCTGATAATTCTGCCCACTCATCTACTAAACCTAAACCCAGCACCTGACAATAATCAAACTGATTCTGGTAAACCTAAAAGAATGCTTACCAGGAAGAATTAACAATGAGCAAGCGATGAGGCAAGAAAGCAATGATCTTGGCTTACGGATTGTTAAAAAACGTTGACAATGTCAATCATTTTTCCTACAATTGTTAGACATATAGCAACATCAAGGTTGACTAACTAAATATAGACAATTTGTCTACATAGTCGTTAAATCAAGCA
>CAYNFX010000077.1:0-8907 GCA_964396555.1 uncultured Alkaliflexus sp. | reverse complement strand
AATGATTCAATACCGAAAATGTTTAGTCCTTACCTAAGTATTATAGAAAAACTGCATATTTTTAAGTAACCAAATAACAAAGTTCAGAATGAAAAAGAAATCAATTCTATCAGCAGCAGTTGCTGTCTGTATTTGCCTGGTATCATGTGAATCGCAACCCAAAGAGATACCATTGGTATATGACAGTGAAAGTACCTATACCCTCACCACCCCCTATCTTCCTGCCTATGTAGACCTGCCTTCAGTTAAGACCTTACCGGATCCCTTTGCATGGTCGGACGGCAGCGGTCGTTCGACCCGATTTGAGGACTGGGCACGCCGCAGGGCTGAGATTGGAGCTGAGATACAACGTTATGAAGTTGGCCCAAAACCTGGAAAACCTGATGCAATAAGTGCCAGATATGAGAATGACACTCTCTTTGTCGATATTACTGTAGGGGACAGTACTCTTTCCCTCAAATCATTAGTGACACTTCCCGAAGGAGAAGGTCCCTTCCCTGCAATTATAGGTATTGGACGTGGTAGTGGTTCACTCCCACCAGACCTGTTTGAAAGCCGTGGGATAGCTCAAATTGCCTTTAATTTTTCGGATGTGGTAGCCTGGCAGCAAGTGAGAGGTCAGGAACCTTTCAACAAGCTATATCCCGAACTTGAATATCTGGGCTCATACAGTGCCTGGCCATGGGGTGTAAGCCGACTTATCGATGGTTTAGAGCTGGTTCAGGATGTACTACCCATTGACCTGAAGCACCTTGGAATAACAGGTTGTTCCTTTGCAGGAAAGATGGCAATTTTTTCAGCAGCCTTTGACGAGAGAATTGCATTGACAATAGCACAAGAATCAGGAGGCGGTGGCGCTGCAGCCTGGAGAGTATCTGAAACTCTTGGAAATGTTGAAACTCTAGGCAGAACAAACTATGTATGGTTTATGGAAGAGATGAGACAGTTTTCCGAGTCTGTTGATAAGCTCCCCTACGACCACCACGAATTGTTGGCAATGATTGCTCCACGTGCTATACTGGTTCTCGGTAACCCCGACTATGAATGGCTTGCAGAAGAATCCGCTTTCGTGTCATGCAAAGCCGCTAAGAAGGTATGGGAAAAATTTGGTATTGGTGACAGATTCGGTATCTCTGTCATGGCTGGTCACCCGCATTGTATGTTACCCGATACGCAGCGCCCTGAGACTGAAGCCTTTATTGAAAAATTCCTGCTTGGAAATACTACTGTTGAAACAAATATTGAAATCCACCCATACGATGAAGTGGATTATCAGAAATGGATTGAATGGTAATATGAAACGTAAGAGAGGCTGAACAAAATGTTCAGCCTCTCTTTATTTCAAGGAAACCGGAATTAAGTCAGGTTCTAATTGATTATATGGACACTGAATTTCCGGCTGGTATTTACCATTTTGTTCAACCTTTTTGGGGTCCTGCAGGCTTTACAGAAAATGGTAAAGGAATACGATCTCGCCTTCAAAGGCAGATTTTTTATTGCCTTCTATTTCTAGTTTTACACCAATATTGGCCTTGGTTACTCCGCGAAGGTTGACAGCACCAATTACTTTTGCTACTAGTCTTACACGACTGTTAACAAGGACCGGCTGGTTAAACCTGAACTTTTCAATTCCATAATTGACCTGCATCTTCAGGTTTCTAACCTCTACAATTTGATCCCATAGGTAAGGCATTAGCGAAAGGGTCAGGTATCCATGGGCAATTGTGTTGCCAAAGGGAGATTCCTTCACAGCCTTCTCGGTATCAACATGTATCCACTGGTGATCTATAGTTGCGTCAGCAAATAGGTTGATCTGGTCCTGAGTTATCTGGTGGTATTCAGATACCCCCAGCTCTTGCCCCGTCAGCCTCTCAAGTTCTTCAAAACTGGTAATAACGACTTTACTCATATCTGAAAAATTTAGATCTAAATTACTGCAAGGTAATAATTGTTTTTCATTCAGCCTTTAAGCCTCCTTGTTTCCTCGATCCCTCATATAGCTCAAACTTCTGGAAGTTGCATTCCAGCGCACCGTTGTATAGAGTCTGACGCGTAGACGCTTTTAAACCTACACTCTTAAGCGCTTCAATATTTGCACTAATAATCCATGCATCCCATCCGGAAAATTTGTGTTTCAGTTGGGTTCCCAGCTCAGAATAAAGCAGGTAGATATCTCTTGATTTAAGCCTTTCCTGATACGGAGGGTTAGTAATGAAAAGACCTCCCTTTCCATTGGCTTCTGCCTCAGTTAAAGGCCTCACTGATAAGTCTATATATTTCTTGAGTCCAAAATCAAGGGCAGACTGCCTGGCTATATCAATAGCCATTACGCTGATATCGCTACCCCCAATCCTATGCTGGGGAGCAACAATCTTTGCCTTTTCCTGCTCAAGAATTTTGTTCCATAGCTCCTGATCGAAGTTACCCCATCTCATAAAGCCAAACTCACGGCGCTTAATATTTGGCGCCATCTTAGATGCAATCATTGCAGCTTCCATAAGGAAGGTTCCCGAACCACACATAGGATCCATCAATGATCTGCTGCCGTCAAACCCTGCGATAAGCAGCATTCCTGCAGCAAGTGCTTCATTAATAGGTGCTGAATATGGTTTGGTACGGTAACCTCTTTGATTTAAAGGGTCACCTGAACTATCCATCGAAAGAGTTACCTTATCCTCGGCAATATGCAGATTGATAAGAAGATCCGGTCTTGCCGGATCTATCGAAGGCCTGGCCCCTGTTCTGTCCCTGAACTGGTCACATATAGCATCCTTTACTTTAAGGGCAGCATATTTAGAATGCTGAAAAAAACGAGAGTAAACGACAGGATCAATTGCAAATGTCTTATCATTAGTAAGATAATGTGACCAATCGTATTCTCTTACTGCCTTGTAAAGCTGATCCTCATTCCTGGCGGTAAAGGTTTTCAGGGGTTGAAGAATCCTCAGCGCACTTCGAAGGCAGAGGTTGCTTTTGTAAAGAAGTTCTTTGTTTGCATCAAAGGAAACCGCACGTTTCAATATACTTATGTTCCCCGCTCCAAGGTCTTCAAGTTCCTTAGCAAGAACTTTCTCAAGACCGAAAAATGTTTTAGCTACTAATCTCACACTTTAAGTATTTCATTATGATGCCGGCAAAAGTAACACATCTCACCCAAAGAAAACGAAAGCCTGTCCAAAATATCAGAACATTGGGCACACCCTAAGTTAAAGAATGTGCCCTAAGTCTGTAAGGACAGGCCTTTTAAATCAAAAATAGATGCACCTTTTTATCAGTGACCCGAACGCATTGACATAATAAAGTTGTCAAATACATACAGAGGACCATCACCAATAAGGTTAAGCTTGTCGAGAATTGCTGTGACGGAGGCTTCTTCCTCTATTTGTTCGGAAACAAACCACTGGATCCAGTTAAATGTACTGTAATCTTTTTCGTCGAGACAGATTCCAACAATATCATTAATTGAAGCACTAACCTTACGTTCGTGTTCGAGCGAGAGCTCGAACACAGCCCTGACACTTTCAAATTCCTTTTGAGGTTGTTCAAAAGCCGGGACAATAGCATGTCCGCCTCTTTCATTTACAAAGCGGATTATCTTGAGCATATGTTCATTCTCTTCAGCAGCCTGTGCATAAAACCAGGCTGCTATCCCAGCCAGACCATTGGTCTCTGCCCAGCTGGCCATTGACAGGTATAGGTTAGATGAAAATCCTTCCTTTTGGATTTGGGCTTGAAGAGCCTTTTCTACTTTCTTGTTAAGCATGGTTATGAGAAATTAAGATTAACATTGAATAAAGTGGAAAATTAGGCTTTTTGTTCACTGGTTATCACTGGAATCGGGCAATTTGGAAACATTCTAATTAAACAACTTTGAATATCCGGTGTTTATTATGTGTTTTCAAAAAATTCCACTGCTTTTGTAAAACAGCATTGTGACAAAACAAGAGATAATGATAAAAAAAGTATTGGTAGCCAACAGAGGCGAAATAGCAGTTAGAATAATACGTTCTTGTCGCGAGATGGGAATAAGAAGCGTGGCGGTATACTCAGATGCCGACCGTAGCTCAATGCATGTTAGGTACGCAGACGAGGCTTATAGACTGGGCCCAGCAGCATCAACCGAGAGTTATCTGAACATTGATAAGCTGATTGAAATCGCCAAAGCCTGTAAGGCAGATGCAATCCATCCTGGTTATGGTTTCTTGTCAGAAAACTCAAAGTTTGCTACCCGGATTCGAGAAGAAGGCATAATATTTATAGGTCCGTCAGCCGACGCCATCGACGCTATGGGTGACAAGATGACAGCACGAGACCTGATGAAAAAGGCCGGAGTAACAATAGTTCCTGGAACAGACACACTACCAGAGTCGGAAGATGAGATAAAAAATTTGGCTAAGGAGATCGGATATCCTGTTATGCTTAAAGCCTCAGCTGGAGGTGGCGGTAAAGGTATGCGCCTTGTTAAAAAGGAAAAGGAACTTATCCCCTCCTTGCTAAGGGCAAGGTCGGAAGCACGCAATGCCTTTGGTAATGAAACTGTGTATATGGAGAAGTACCTTGAGGAGCCACACCATATCGAGTTTCAGATTCTTGCCGACAATCATGGCAATGTGATCCACCTATTTGAAAGGGAATGTTCGGTTCAACGCCGTCATCAGAAGGTTGTAGAAGAGACACCCTCTCCTTTTATTACACCCGAGTTGCGCGCGGCAATGGCTGAGCAAGCCATAGCTGCTGCTAAGTCAGTAAATTACTCGGGTGCAGGAACTATCGAGTTTCTTGTAGATAAGGACAGGAATTTTTATTTCCTTGAAATGAATACCCGTTTGCAGGTTGAACACCCTATTACCGAACGTGTAACCGGTATTGACCTGGTTAAGGCTCAGATTAGAATTGCAAATAATGAACCGCTTTACTACAAGCAGGAAGAAATCCGTCAATATGGACATGCCATCGAAACACGGATCTATGCTGAGGATCCGCAAAACAACTTCAGACCTAGTCCTGGACTTGTCAGGCATATTTCAGAGCCCAAGGGACTTGGCGTACGAACAGATGGTTATGTGTATGAAGGATATGAAATCCCGGTACACTACGACCCGCTTATTTCAAAGCTGATAGTCTGGTCACCTACCCGTGCCGAAGCAATAGAACGTATGAAACGGGCTCTATTTGAATACAAGATTACCGGTGTCAAGACCAATATATCCTTCGTTCAGAGCATCATGGAGGCTAAGGCATTTGCCCAGGGTAATTACAACACGCACTTTATTGACAATAATCTTGATGAACTGCTCAAACCTGCCAATAAATCAGAGGAGATAGAAGATATTGCCATGATTATGGCTTATCTGCACTATCAGAATGAACAGAAAAAACGTAGGGACTTTTCAAATAACCGTCAACAAGAGGGTGCTAATTGGAAGAACATAGGCCGTATGTTCAGGTTTAATCCTTATTAAATCAAACATCATAGAAATGAAGATGCACGTAAAATCCGGCAAAACAGAAAAGGCCGTGAAGATCATAAAAAAAGAAGGTGACCTCTTTACCGTATCAATAGACAACAAGATATATGAATTGGATGTTGTGAGGGTTGAACATGGAGTGTATTCTATTCTTAGCAACGGTGAAAGTATCAACATGGAAATGATCGCTGTTGACAATAGTGGTAGTTATAAAGTAAATACCCTATACAAATCCTTTGATATAGAAGTAGTACCGACTATCAGCTTTAGCAAGGAAGGCAAGAGCAGAAGCAACAGCCACCAGCTTATCAAGGCTCCAATGCCTGGAAGAATTGTCAAGATAAAGGTAAAAGAAGGTGACAGAGTAACAGAAGGGACCCCACTTGTAGTATTGTCTGCTATGAAAATGGAAAACGAACTGCGTAGTGAAGGAGATGGTATTGTCCATAAGATTTCAATAAAAGAAGACGAAGTAGTAAAAGACAATCAGTTGCTCATCGACATAAAGGAGATAGACAAAACCTAGTAGTTTTTAGACCGGAACCGTTTTATTTATCTATTTTTGCGCCTGCAAAAACAGGACAGGATGAAATTTGAAGATGAGATCAAAAGGCGTCGTACGTTTGCCATTATTAGTCACCCTGACGCAGGGAAGACAACCCTGACCGAAAAGCTCCTGCTTTTTGGTGGTGCTATTCATGTGGCCGGAGCGGTCAAATCCAACAAGATTAAAAAGACAGCTACCTCCGACTTTATGGAGATTGAGAAGCAACGGGGCATCTCTGTTGCCACATCGGTCATGGGTTTCGATTATGACGGCTATAAGGTCAATATCCTTGATACACCCGGTCACGAAGACTTTGCTGAAGATACATACCGCACCCTGACTGCAGTTGACAGTGTTATCATTGTCATCGATGCTGCAAAAGGTGTCGAAACACAGACCCGCAAACTTATGGAGGTTTGCCGGATGCGTAATACCCCAGTGATTGTCTTTATCAACAAGCTCGACCGTCCCGGACGTGATCCTTTTGACCTGCTTGATGAGATTGAAAAGGAACTCAAGATTGGAGTCCGTCCCTTGGCATGGCCAATGGGCTCTGGTACCGATTTCAAGGGAGTTTACAATATCTTCGAACAAAGTCTTTACCTGTTTACACCTGGCAAGCAAAAACTTGAAGAAGGTATTGAGTTCATGGATATCAATGATCCTGAGCTGATTCAACATATTGGTGACAAAGCAGCCGTTACTCTGCGTGAGGAACTTGAGATAGTAGAGGGTGTTTACCCTGAATTTGAACACGATGTCTATCTGGCTGGACAACTTGCTCCAGTTTTCTTTGGTAGTGCGTTGAATAATTTCGGAGTCAGGGAACTGCTCCATGCCTTTCTGAAAGTGGCCCCATGGCCAGGGAAATCAGTAACTGCGGAGAGAACAGTTGACTCATTTGAAACTACATTCTCAGGATTTGTCTTTAAGATCCATGCCAACATGGATCCAAACCACCGCAACCGTCTTGCCTTCGTAAAGGTCTGTTCCGGTCATTTTGAGCGTAACACAAACTATCAGCACGTAAGACTGGGCAGACAGATGAAGTTCAGCAGCCCCACGGCATTTATGGCAGATAAGAAGTCCATTATTGATGAAGCCTTCCCGGGAGATATTATAGGTATCCCAGACTCAGGCAATTTCAAGATTGGAGACTCCCTTAGCGAAGGTGAAACACTAAATTTTAAGGGGCTACCCAGCTTCTCTCCTGAGTTGTTTCGCTATATCGAGAATGCTGATCCTATGAAGTCTAAGCAGCTTGCCAAAGGTATTGAGCAGCTTATGGATGAGGGTGTGGCTCAGCTTTTTGTTAATCAGTTCAATGGTCGCAAGATCATTGGTACCGTAGGTTCTCTGCAGTTTGAAGTAATACAGTACAGGTTGCTCCATGAATATGGAGCTTCATGTCGCTATGAACCCATCAACCTTTACAAGGCATGTTGGATCAGATCAAATGACAAGAAGGAACTTGATGATTTCAAAAAACGTAAGTCTCAGTATATGGCCAAGGACAAAAGTGGTCGGGATGTTTTCCTTGCAGAGTCTTCCTATATGTTACAGATGGCGCAGGAAGGGTTCCCAAAGATTGAGTTTTTCTTTACTTCAGAGTTCTAACATTAAGTACTTGTCTGCATTTGATATTGAATGCAAATTCCTTAAATTTGGCTTAGATAAGCCTTGCTTATTTAGTGTGTATTAAATAATTACAAATTGAGGGAATCGGAATGGGAAGTAATCCTATTGAAGAAGGGCTGCGCCTAACGCTGGAGAAGAGAGTCGAGGATACAGATCTGGCAAGCACACAGGGTACAGCACAAGCCGAGGTTTTATCAACCTCCAAACTAATCATGTTTATCGAAAAAGCCGTTACAAGTCTTATCTCTCCTTATCTAGAGGAAGGACAGGATACGGTTAGTTCAGAGATAAATATCAAGCATTTCAAACCGGTAGGACTTGGTAACAAGGTACGTTGCATCGTACATCTAAAATATGTTGAAGGCAGAAAATTATTTTTCGACATAGCTGTCTTCGACGAGAATCATGAAGAAGTTGCAATAGGAGCACATTGCAGACATATTATCAATCTGGTTGAGTTTAGGGGCTCACTTAAATAGTGTTGCATGGAAGTGTACGAGAGTGTTTTGTTTACCTGGGTTCTGGTACCCCTTTTTATTTTTCTTGCCCGTGTATCTGATGTTACTTTAGGTACACTGCGAATTGTGTTTGTTTCAAAAGGATTCAAAATCCTGGCTCCAATTTTGGGCTTCTTTGAGGTCTTTATATGGCTTATTGCAATGACCAAGATTATTCAGAATCTTGATTATTGGTTGTACTATGTAGCCTATTCTGCGGGCTTTGCTACTGGAAATTATGTAGGACTAATACTTGAGGAGAGACTGGCACTTGGGTTTGTGAATATCCGGGTAATTACAAATGACTTTGTAGATACACTGGTTAGTAAACTATCATCCGAGGGCTTTGGCGTTACATCAATGCCAGCCATGGGAGCACGATCCAATGTAAATATTATAAACTGCGTCCTCAGACGCAGCGATTATCCAATAGCAGCCAACATCATCAAAGAAACTAACCCCAAAGCCTTTTATACCATTGAGGATGTTAGAGCTGCCAATCAGGGAGTTTTCCCATCCAGAACCCTTATGAGGGGCAATGGCAACTTCCCATGGAGAAAGGCGAAATAGGCCTAACTGTTGCGTATTTTTGCCAATTTGGTTATCTTTGTAATGAAAGATCTTTGACAAAGAAAAACCGCATCAGCTGTTAGTAACTGCTAAACTCAACACTAACAACATACCGAGTAAGCTATCTGTTTCAAGGACAGGCCTCACCCTTCGGGGTTATCTTAGGATACGGAGGATCTTCGCGAAG
>CAYNFX010000076.1:7210-8950 GCA_964396555.1 uncultured Alkaliflexus sp. | reverse complement strand
GTTGAACTAAGGGAAGGCACAGCAGACGGTACTCTGATTGCCAAGGTAAAGGTAGCTCCCGGAAGTGACTGGAATCAGGCTGTAGCCAAGGCTAAGAAAATTGTTGGAACAAAAGACCTTGTAGTGGTATTCAAGAAAGGTAAAGAAGTCGAAATAGACTGGGTACAATTTGAGTAGGCTTTCCGCTTTTTTTTCAAATTAGTTTATAGCTGCTTCAGCCTTTGGTCTGAAGCAGCTTTTTCATAAAACATTCTTACATTTGCGAAAATGGCAATTGAAAAGAAATTCTCGATAGATGAGGTTTAAGGTATTAATACAATGGGTTTGTCCGGTAATTCTTATCGGCTTGCTTTCCTGTACAAGTGATGAAATTTGCTTGTCCAACCAGCATGCCCTCCAGGCCGGTTTGTACTCGGCAAGGTCCGAGAGAGAGAAAGATACTACTCTTATCAGTGCTTCAGTCTATGGTGTAGGAGAAGGATTGGACTCCATCTACAAAGAGGAAGCGATCAGCAAACTTTTTTTTCCCTTATCTTTTAACAGCGATACCACGGCGTTTATTATAGATGAAGGTATTCTCAGAGACACAATTTGGTTCAGGCACACCAAGGAACTTATCTATATATCCAGAGATTGCGGTTTTACCTACGATTTTAGAATTGATTCTATTTGGTATACCACAGTACTTGTGGACTCTGTTGCAGTTGATAATCCGGGGGTGAAATACAGTGAAAATGTAGAGAATGTCAAGATATTTGTTTATTAGCCTGCTACTGCTTTTATGCAACGGGCTATGGTCGCAGGAAATATCCAAGGACTTGCTTAAAGGCACTATTACAAGGCCTCAGGGCATCAGTATCGGTGTTAACCTTGCCGGCCCGGTCAACAAGATTATAGACGGTGACAGAACTGGTTTTTCTCTAATAAGCCGCTTTAATCTTACAGATATTCTGTTGTTCAAAGCCGAAGCCGGTTATGAGAATGTGAGCTTTGAAAAAGATAGCTATCACTACTATTCTAATGGTTCCTTTTTGAAGATTGGGCTGGAAAGGGATATCCTGCCCAAAAAGGAAGAAGGCTCCAGAGATAATATTCTGGTTGGTCTTCACTACGGTTTCGCCCTGCAAGAGCAGGGCTCTGACTTTTTTCTTATTGAAAATGGTTATTGGAACGACTATTCCGGACGTATCGGTACCAATACTCTTAACAATCACTGGCTGGAACTATCTGTTGGCCCAAGAGCTGAGGTGTTTAAAAATCTGTATATGAACTGGAATCTACATATGAGAGTTTCAGTAGCAGACAGCAACACCTCCCTTCTTGAACCTTATATTGTGCCAGGATTTGGAGCCGGTGATAAGAATTTTGTTATTGGCTTCTCTTACAATATAGAGTATCTGATCCCCTGGAAAAAATAACTCATTGAGCTTATTTAGAGCTTAGGATAACCTTCCTGATAGTTTCTGCCACTCCGTTGTTGTTATTGTCATATTCGGTGACAAAGCGCCCAACCTTAAACAGATCTGGGTGGGAGTTTTTCATTGCATAACTGTGACCTGACTCCTGCAACATCTCATAGTCATTGAGGTAATCCCCGAAGGCCATGGTTTCATCCTTTGCAATTCCCAGTTTTTCCTGTATCCTGCGTATTGCATCCCCTTTGCTGGCCCCCAAATTGCTTATATCAAGCCATTCTGGTCCGGATACTGTCACCTTATAATTCTCCGAAAATTCTGCAAA
>CAYNFX010000076.1:4995-7110 GCA_964396555.1 uncultured Alkaliflexus sp. | reverse complement strand
TCTTCTTCAAGGTTGTAAACCTGTCTTCCGCTGGCAACCGCAAATATTATACCCCTATCAACCAATTGCTGGTGAACTTCCCAAAAGGAAGGGTGTATCTCCTTGGTGTCACTCAGCAATGTCCCGTCCATGTCGGTAATTACCAGTTTTATCATAAGCACTAATCAATATAACGTTTGAGTATGTCCTGATAAGCATCTATGCGCCTGTCGCGTAAGAAAGGCCACATACGACGCACGGCTTCAGTCTTCTTTAAATCTATGTCAACTACCATATTCACTTCTTCTTCTCCGGCCCTTACCATCAACTCTCCCTGAGGTCCTGCAACAAAGCTGTTACCCCAGAAAGTGATACCACCTGTATGGCCTGAAGGGTCGGGTTCATAGCCTACACGGTTGACAGCAATTACTGGGAGCCCGTTATGAACTGCATGACCTCTTTGTGAAAGTATCCAGGCTTCTTTTTGACGCTGTTTCTCATCCTCCGGGTCGCTGCTTTCGTAACCTATAGCAGTGGGATATATCAACATATCTGCACCGGCCAGAGCCATAAGCCGTGCTGCTTCCGGATACCATTGATCCCAGCAAACGAGCACTCCCAGACGGCCAACAGAGGTGTCAATAGGCTTAAAGCCCAGATCGCCAGGGGTAAAGTAAAATTTCTCATAATAGGCAGGGTCATCCGGTATATGCATTTTGCGATATTTGCCGGCAATAGATCCGTCCTTTTCGAACACAACTGAGGTGTTATGATATAGTCCAGCTGCACGCTTTTCAAAGAGTGAGCTAACTATTACTACTCCATGCTTTTGGGCAAGATCAGAAAATTTCGTACATGAGGGCCCCGGAATGGTCTCTGCCAGTTCGAAGATATCAGGGTTCTCTGTCTGACAGAAGTACACTGAATTGTGTAATTCCTGTAAAACTATAAGTTCGGCTCCTTCAGCTGCTACCTTGGCTATGTTTTGCTCCAGCTTTGCGATGTTGGCTTGTACATCTATGCTGTTGTTTTGTTGGATAAGTGCTACTTTCATTTTGACAAGTTTTTTTAGGATAACACCCCTTCAGGCAGTTGCATTGTTACACAATGCAACGAACCATGTTGCTTGATTAGTGGCCTGCAGTTAACTCCTATTACTTCACGGCCAGGGAAGGCTTCCTTAATCACTTTTATTGCTTCATCATCCTTGCTGCTGTTGTATCTAGGTACCAGTACTGCCCCGTTTATAATCAGGAAGTTTGCATAGGTTGCCGGGAGGCGTTCTCCTTCCTCTATGATTATGTCTGCCATTGGCAGAGGAAGGAGCTTATATGGTTTTCCATTAGCGGTACGAAAATTCTTAAGCTGATCCTCCATCGCTTTCAATTCCTCATAATGCTCATCTTCCCGGTCGTTACATTGCACGTAGGCTATAGTATCAGGACTGCAAAATCGTGCAAGGGTATCTATATGGCTATCGGTGTCATCTCCTGAGAGGTAACCATGGTCTAGCCACAATACTCTTTCAAACCCCAATACTTCCTTGAGATAGGTTTCAATTTCATCCTTCCCCCATCCACCGTTTCGATTGGGTGAAAGCAGACATTCTGTGGTTGTCAGCAGGGTGCCCTTTCCGTCACTTTCAAGGGAACCGCCTTCAAGAACAAAGTTGAGGTAGTTATTATACTCAACGTCTGTTGTAAACAATCCCTGCCTGAATAATTCCCTGTTGATCAGGTTATCCATGTCGGCAGCAAACTTGAGTCCCCAGCCATTAAACTTGAAGTCAAGTGCTTTCATCTGCCCCTGATCTTCTATAAATATTGGACCGAAATCCCTGGCCCATGTATCATTTGTAGGAACTACCAACATCCTTACATTATCTGGGAAATCCCTTCTAAGTTCGGATGCTGTATTGTCGCTGTCAACAAGTAGTATTACTTCTTCAAACTTCGCGATTGACCTTACAATGTTCCTAAAACAAGCTCTTACTTCTGTAAGCATATAGTTCCAGTCACTTTCGGGATGAGGCCAGGCAATAAGTACGGCACTCTGACGTGTCCATTCGGGCAGAAAAACCTTGGTGTTATTCATTTAAATCTGATTGCAAATAGTCCTTTACTTCCAGAAATGCAG
>CAYNFX010000076.1:0-4895 GCA_964396555.1 uncultured Alkaliflexus sp. | reverse complement strand
TCCTGTGTTGTCAAAGATCCAGTATTTCCTTCTTCCCTTTTGACCGGGAAGGCGCCTTGTCCTGTTGTTAAGCTTCTGCCAGAATTCGAGACGGATAGCCTTGATTTCCTCCTTATTATACATTTCGAAAGTAAAAAGCGGGATCATTAATTGTCGGCCTTCTTCTTCGGCCGGGTAACGATCAGAAGATAGATCAGGTAACCACATCCGAAACCCATTAACCCGATGCTTATTCTTTCCATCAGAACCGAGGGACTGTGTATCATGCCAAACCCTGCAATGATACAGAATACTGATGTGATTGCCAAATACTTCCTCATATGCTAGAAACTGTATGTTATACTAAATAACAAACGATGGTTGTCAAAGTTCTCTACATTAATAGGAACTCCATAATCGTCATATTTATCCTCTACCACAGCATTAAGGTCTCCGTTACCTCCCCAACCTGCAGTGATCCACATATATTCAAAGGCTGCAGTGAGGTTCTTGTGCAGACTGTAAGTGACACGGGGGGCAACCATTATAATGTCCTTTATTTCTGAATCACGGGAAAAGTCTTTTACCACTTCGTCAATTTTCCCCCTTGTACCAAGTGCTTCCATATATCCGGCAAACAAACCGGGTGACCACTTCCCATGGGTTGTGTTCAGATCAGCCCAAAGGCCTGCCACTGGCAGTCCTTTGTATTCATAATCAGGATTTTCTTCTGTTCCCTTATTTATTCTTCCAACTCCACCGGGCATTACCATTTCTGTCAGGTTATCACCGTACAATGCTGCCATCCGGTATTCCAGGTTGTCTGTCTTGTATCGCATTGAGGCCTGAAAATGGAAGGCATCCATAGTAAGTTTTTCGTTGTTTGGATCAAACTTATCAGGTAAGGGCAGTTGTTTATATCCGGCAGTAAGATATGCCTTCAGGGCACCCTGACCGCCCATTCCTGTCTGAAGAACAAATTCAGGTATGCCCCTGTCATTATTGTCTCCGTAGAATCCGGTACTACGTGAGTTGTTCTGTCTTAGAATGGTAGCTGAGATGTTGAATCCGGGAGTCAACTGCCAGGCAAAGCGCAGTTGAGGATTTCGTGCAAGTGGGTGCATTGGAAGACCAGTTACCTGGTTGATAGTCTTAGGGCTTGCATCCCCAATATGTAGGGGGTGAAATGATTGACCTGCGAGCAGGGTAAATTTGTTGTAGCTTAGACTCAGATATGCATGCCTTAACCTGAAATCAGAGTCGCTTGCGCGGTCATCACCAAGAAAGTCAGCCTCAATAAGGCCTGAAACAGAAATCCCATTGAATGTGGGACCCTTGATATGCAGACCAAAACGTGAGTGTGAGGCATCCATGTCGAAGCTGCCACGGTCGTTCAGGTCCTCTCCGTTTGCATTCAGATTCAGAGGTGAAGGGTAGAGGTATATGCTATTGTTGCGGGTCTGCTTGCTGGTTCGGCTATTGTAGGCTGCATTGACCGATACGAAGCCGTGAAAACTAACCTCTATAGGCTTTTCTTCCTGTGCAAAAATGCTTCCACTGATTAGGGAAACAGCCAGAATAAGGCAAAGATTCTTCATGTGAGTCTGTTTGGTACTACCTGTTTTTAGGAAATTGCAAAAGAATAAATTATTTGGCAATTATTCAAATTCCAGGTTTCTAAGCGTGAATTGCCAATAAATCAATAGAAACCCCTTTAGATTTTTACCGCTTCATTCAGTGTTTTTTCGTATTATTGCTGCCGTTTTGGAGTGTAATAAGAGCTCCCCCACATTAGTACTATTATAAACTTCGCTGAAAATGCCAAAACGGAACGACATCAACAAAATCCTCATTATTGGTTCAGGGCCTATAGTCATTGGTCAGGCATGTGAATTTGACTATTCTGGAACTCAGGCATGTAAGGCCCTGAGAAAACTTGGTTACGAAATAGTGCTTGTCAACAGCAATCCGGCGACAATTATGACAGACCCGGAGATGGCAGACTTTACTTATATCGAACCTCTGAACGAATACTCACTTACTGAGATTATTAAAAAGGAAAGGCCAGATGCTTTGCTCCCCAACCTGGGAGGGCAGACTGCGCTTAACCTGTCCCTGGAACTAGCAAACAAGGGAATCCTTGATCAATACAATGTAGAGGTTATAGGAGTCAACCTGAAAGCTATTGAGAAAGGGGAGGACCGGATTGAGTTCAAGAAGTCCATGGAGGCTTTGAATATTGAAATGGCCAGTAGCGAGGCTGTTCACTCAGTTGAAGAGGCTGAAAAGGTCGCTGCCAGGCTGGGTTACCCGGTTGTTATCCGTCCTGCCTATACAATGGGAGGAACAGGAGGCGGTCTGGTTTATAATATTGAGGAACTGAGGGTTATAGCTGCAAGGGGTATTGCTGCCAGTATGATTGGACAGATCCTTGTGGAAGAGTCCGTTCTGGGATGGGAAGAGCTGGAACTAGAAGTTGTAAGGGATAGCAAAAACCAGATGATCACTGTCTGCTTTATTGAGAATGTTGATCCTGTTGGCGTACATACAGGGGACTCTTTCTGTACTGCTCCCATGCTTACAATTTCTGAGGTACTCCAAAATAAACTTCAGATAGATTCATACAAAATAGTTGAAAGCATTGGTGTTATCGGTGGTACCAATGTACAGTGGGCTCATGACCCTAAAACAGGAAGGTGCGTTGTAATTGAAATTAACCCCCGTACTTCAAGGTCCTCTGCTCTTGCTTCAAAAGCAACAGGATTTCCGATTGCGCTTATTTCTGCAATGCTTGCCTCCGGGGTTACTCTTGACGAACTGCCTTATTGGAAAGGGGGCTCTCTTGAAAAGTACCAACCTGGTGGGGACTATGTAGTCGTGAAGTTTGCAAAATGGGCATTTGAGAAGTTTGACGGACTTCAGGATAAGCTAGGCACACAGATGCATGCTGTAGGTGAGGTAATGAGCATTGGCAAGAATTACAAAGAAGCGTTGCAAAAGTCTATCCGTTCCCTTGAGTCCGGAAGGTTTGGCCTTGGTTTCTCAAAGCATTTCAATGATTTGTCGCTCGATGAGCTTATGAGGCAACTTGAATATCCTACAAGCGAGCGTCAGTTTGTTATGTACGAAGCACTGCGAAAAGGTGCTGATATTGATGTTCTGCAGAGAAAGACCATGATTAAAAGGTGGTTTATTGAGCAGATGAAGGAACTTGTGGACCTGGAGAAAGAAATAATAAAGTATAGTGGTGATAATTTGCCGTCTGAACTGTTGCATAGGGCAAAGTTGGACGGCTTTTCAGACAGGTATCTGGGCAGATTGTTGCAGGTTGCAGAAGATGATATCAGAGAACGCAGAATCAAACTGGGCATCGAGGAGGCATGGGAGCCGGTACCGGTTAGTGGCGTAGATGATGCAGCTTACTACTTCTCCACATATAATGCTTCTGATAAGGTTGAGACCAAAGACGAGAAGAAGATAATGGTACTTGGTGGTGGTCCCAACAGGATAGGTCAGGGAATCGAGTTTGACTACTGCTGCGTTCACGCTGCCTTTGCTATTCGCGAGGCTGGTTACAGTTCGATAATGGTAAACTGCAACCCTGAGACTGTATCAACAGACTATGACACCTCGGATAAATTGTATTTCGAGCCTCTGACAGTTGAAGATGTCCTCAGTATTTACAAAAAGGAAAATCCGGCAGGACTGATTTGTCAGTTTGGTGGACAGACTCCTCTAAATATTGCTGCCGAACTTGAGGCTAATGGCGTAAAGATTATTGGTACATCTCCCGATACTATCGACCTTGCAGAGGATAGGGATCGCTTCAGGGAAATGATGATTAAGCTGAACATACCTCAGCCTGCATCAGGTATGGCTCATAATATATCTCAAGCCCTTGAAATTGCTGCTAATATTGGTTATCCTTTGATGGTTAGACCTTCTTATGTGTTGGGCGGCCGGGGTATGAGAATAGTTCAGGATGAGGAGATGCTGCTTCAATATGTTAAGGCTGCTGAGGACGTGTCACCTGACAGACCCCTTCTTATTGACAAGTTTCTCGTTGATGCTATTGAAGCTGAAGCTGACGCAATATGTGATGGACATGATGCCTTTGTCCCCGCAGTTATGCAACACATTGAGTATGCCGGCATTCACTCGGGAGACTCTGCTTGCGTGATTCCTCCTGTTCAAATTACGGAGGAACAGGTTAAGACTATTGAGGAATACACCCGCCGCATAGCAATCGAAATGAAAGTTGTGGGTCTGATGAATATTCAGTATGCGATATATGATGGCGATGTGTATATTTTGGAGGCAAATCCAAGAGCCTCGCGCACTGTGCCATTAGTATCTAAGGTATGTAAAATCCCTATGGCCAAGATTGCTACTCAAATAATGCTTGGCAAAAAGTTGGGTGATTTCAACCTAAGGAAGCCCAAATTCACTCATTATGGAGTAAAGGAAGCCGTATTGCCCTTCAATATGTTTCCTGATGTGGATCCTGTTCTTGGTCCTGAAATGCGCTCAACAGGTGAGGTTCTGGGACTTGCAGACACATTTGGCATGGCCTTCTTCAAGTCCCAGGAGGCTACAAAGCTTAAGCTGCCTGTAAGCGGCAATGTGCTGATTACTATTGCCGACAGGGACAAGAAGGATATTGTTGAGGTAGCAAAGGCTTTTAGAGATATGGGCTTCACGATTATTGCCACAAAGGGAACCAAGGTCTTCCTTCAGGAGCATGGCGTTGAATCAGAGGAGGTTCTCAAGGTTCATGAAGGTCGCCCCAATATTGTTGACCTGATGAAAAACGGAGAGATAAACCTTGTAATAAACACTCCTGCTGGCAAGCAGAGTGAACATGATGACTCCTATATCCGCAAGAGTGCTATAAGGAACAATATCCTGTATATCAC
>CAYNFX010000075.1:0-9218 GCA_964396555.1 uncultured Alkaliflexus sp. | reverse complement strand
TCCACAAACTCGGGAAAAACATCGATGAGAAGTTTGCTAACCGCTATTACGATGCTATAGGGCTGGGAGTGGACTTTACTGCCCGTGACCTGCAGGATGAACTCAGAGGAAAGGGATTACCCTGGGAAAAGTGTAAGTCCTTTGACAGTTCGGCCGTTATCTCGTCCGTGTTTACGCCTGTAGAAAACTTCCAGGACCTTAGTAATATCGATTTCAGGCTTACTGTTAATGATGAGGTTCGCCAGAAGGGTAATAGTGCTGATATGATCAACAGCATTGATGCTATTATATCCTATGTGTCAAAGTACTTTACTCTTAAGATTGGGGACCTTATTTATACAGGAACTCCCGCAGGAGTAGGTTCTGTGAAGATTGGGGACAGGCTGAAAGGCTATATCGGTGATAAGCTCTACTTCGACTTTATGGTGAAGTAGCTTCTAAAGGCTCATGCCCACCATCTAGTCACATACAAAACAAAAAGGGTACCTGAGCTTGTCGAAGGTACCCTTTATTGTTTAGGAATGCTTTCATAGTTTTTGCGGTCCCTTCGACTGGCTCAGGGCACACTACGGTCAGCCACTTGTTACTTGGCTTTGGCAGGCTCAGGTGTTGTTTCGTCGAGATAGCTTACTTCATAGCCCAGCTTCCTTATTTGCTCAGCCCACTTGTCTGTATCAACTGGTTTATCGGCACGATAAACCACGGTTACAGTCTTCTTTTCAAGGCTGAATTGCAGGTCTCTGACTCCCTTTTCGAAGGCCAGTTCTTTAGTTATTTTATCGATACAACTCTGGCAGTCTATGCTGACACAGTAAGTTACTTTCTCATTCTTTCCTGCTTTTTGCGCTGCCATGGGCAGGACTGCATAAAATGCTATTGCTAAAATCGCCGCTAAGTATTTCATAGGTCTTGTTATTAGTAATTATGCTGTTGGTCTGTCTATTGCAAATCTGAATCCTAAATAAAACTTCCTTCCCATAAGTGGGCCCCAGATCAATGAACTGTCGAAGTTATCACTGAATGGACTTTCGGCATCAATAATTGGATGTTCCTGGGTGAAGTTTCCTATATTTTCGACACCTGTATAAATGCTCCAGCGTTTAAAATACCTTGTAATTTGACCTTGGTATATCTGGTATGAATCGAAGCTATCAGGTCTTTGAAGATGTCCCATATTGCCTTCAGTGGTCGGGATACGTCCGGGGCCGGCAAACTGTGCAGTAAAGTCCACTTGCCAGCGTGGCAGGGGAGTGGCATATGAAAGGTTTAGCATACCTCTGTAACGACTCTGCAAGGCCTTCTCTTGCAGTTCCCCATTTGTTGTTTGCTCAACATCATTGAGTCGCCATGCGGCTACTACATCAAGTCCCCTGAATAGTTCTGTTGAAACTTCTGCCTGGAATACGTTTGAAAATGAACGACCTGTCAGGTTGTAAAAATGCACTTCCCTTACGCTTTGGTCCATGTCCATTATAAGCTGGTTTTCAAACTCGGTACGGTAATACTCAAGGTTGAATGTTATTTCTCGCTCTCCGACTGGCAAATAATACGAGAAATTCAATCCGTAGTTCCATGCTTCTTCCATCTTGATATCGTCGGGAAGGTAGATCAGACGAGAGGAGCCCAGGATACTGTTATTCTCTGCCAATACATTGGGCGTACGATAACCCTTGCCGGTAGATCCGCGGAACACAAAGTGTTCACTTGGACTATAGCGCAGGTGCAAACGTGGAGTAAAAATGTTACCAAACATATTGTGATGATCACCTCTGATACCAAGCATAAGTGTGAGTTTCTCAGGTACAACAAAGCTATACTGGAAGTATGCTCCAACTACATTCTCGGTACGTGGTGCAGCTTCGCCAAAAACACGTGACAGGTCTCCTCCAAGTTGTTCGCTAAGGTCATCATACATATAGTTGATACCTGCAGTGTACTTATGCGCATCGCCTAAACCAAAGTGAGAGGCCAGAATCAGATTGCCTGCAAAGTAGTTTTGTGTTGCGTCATACTCTTTAGAACCATATATTGAAGCCTGATCGTGGTAACTGTAGTTTGCTACCATTGCTACACTTGTATTAGAATCATTGGGGAATACATAACCCAACTTAAAGAATGCTGATGCATTCTTTGTGTCAATAGCTATGCCGTATGCATTCTGTTCTGAATAGGGGCGATTACGGTCGAAGGCTGCCTGACCGCCTGTTCGTTCTTCGTCAAGCACCTTAACACCAAACTGGGTGGTGAGGTAAGGATTTAAGTGACCAGCCCATCTATTCATAAAGATGTAACGGGTAGTCAGAGGTTCATCTAGGAAACCATCATGATTGTGGTCATTCTTCTGCGCATCAGCCGATGCATGTGCAAGTATTGCTGATGACCATTTTGGACTGACATTAAAACCTGAATTTACATTGCTTTCAATACGGCCTGATGAACTTGTAAAGCCGTTGACAAACAAGGTTTCGGCATTTTCAGGTTTTTTATATTGTACGTTGATCTGGCCGGTGAGGGATTCATAACCATTGGTAATTGAAGCCGCACCTTTGGATACCTGTATGGATTCCATCCAGGGGCCTGGGACATAGTCTAGTCCATAGACTGAAGCCAAGCCACGGCTATCAGGCATATTCTCGGTAAGCATCTGAACGTAAAGTCCTGAAAGTCCAAGAAGCTGGATACGTCTCGCACCGGTTGCAGCATCTGAATAAGAAACATCAACAGAGGCGTTGGTTTCGAAACTCTCAGCAAGGCTGCAGCAGGCAGCCTTGCAAAGCTCAGCAGAAGTGACCACAACGGTGGTTATCGGATTAACCCTAGACATATGAGTCCCTGCTCCACGACTGGTAACAACAACTTCGTCAAGTTCGAGATCCTGTTTTAGAGCAATCTTTAGATTATCAGCAGGTGAGTTTAGTACTAAGGTGTCTGACTTGTAGCCTACAAAGCTTATTACAAGTCGCTTTTTCTCTCCTTGCCATGGGAGGCTGAAATGTCCGTCAGCGTCAGTTGAGACACCGACAGAGGTTTCTGCCCAGTATACATTGGCTCCTGGAATGGGATTGTTTGAATTTAGATCCTTGTCAAGTACCCGACCTTTAACAACAGTTTGTGCCGAAAGGGTATAAAAAGTACTTAATAATAGTGCAAGGCTTATTATTGTGATTCTCATGGTTTTCAATTATTATGACGTTAAACACTCGCATGCCTGATTGGTCAAACGGGTGTACATCATAATCTGAAAACGCAGTTTTTTACCAGCAGACTCTGGCCACTTATTGGAAAGGCCCGCCGCTGATCGCCTATTGATGTATAGTCACAGTATTCTCCTGAAAGGTTATAGAGTGAGGCGAAGATGGCATCATCAATCGAATTAAAAGGTACGACTACTTTTATGTAATCATCTTCTGAAGTGTAGGGGAGTTCAATCTTTTTGAGGTCCAGATCGCAGCCATGCTCGTGGTCTTCACTTTCGCAGTCCTCCACGCAATAGCACTCATGATCATCCTCAGTATGCAACAGCACTGCAAGTGCTGTTGCCACCTTCGAATAATGGCATCCACTACAGCTATGCTTGAAAAAAGCATAACCAATGGTTGCCGGAATAAAGGTGAGCAACACTAATACAGATAATATGGACCTTGTATGTAGTCTCATGTTGCAATAATAGTAAAAAATCAAATTAATCGTTGCAACATATCTGTTAATACGGGGTTAAGGTGAAAATATAACAGGCAGTTAAACCTGGTTTAACTGCCTGCCTCTTTCGTTGAATTTTTGTCTATTTATTCTTAGTCATCGAACTCTTCATCGTTTTCATATAGATCATCGACACTGCTGTAATCCCTGCTTTCAAATTCAAGATCATCAACTTCGTCCATTTCATCATAAATGGATGGCTTCTTGGAACGCCTTTGTTTACCTAGCTTTACCCCCGATTGGCTAAAAGACGCTTCGTCTTCATACATCCCGGAATTTCTCTTGGGAAGCTTCTTTCCTTTCATTGTTAACGCAATTTTATTAAGTTAAAAACACAGATTATTAACGCCTGAAAAATACAAAATTTTGAATTTCATAGCCACAAGGGCATTAAATTTTATTTTACATCATAAAGGGTTTGTGTCCAGGAAATAATAAGATTGTTTTTACTGGTTCGGAACACGACGGACATTCAGCTGCCCATACTGATAATTAATAGCTTTCACCTTTTTGCCCTTCTCAATAAAGCCCTCGATAGCACGTGCATCGTACAATTCCCCGTCTATTATTATAGTGCCTGCAGGTCTTAGGTCGGTAACAGCTTCTCCTGTTTTCCCTACCATCGATGCGACGCTTGTGTCCACACTGACATAACCCTTGTCAATCTCCTGCGATGTATGAAGTGCAATACGGCTAAAGGGGCCTGACTTTGTTCCTATTAGTTTATTGCTCAAATATATTGCCAAAACTACTCCTCCTGCAAGTGCTAATATTACAGTAAGGAGTGCAGTAAAGAATTTCTCAGGGTGTACTCCCGAAAAATCGAATACTACATTGTCGACAAGACTTAATGTAAGTCCCGTCACAGTTAGTATAATACCAGTAATACCTGCCACTCCGAAGCCAGGAATCACAAAGACCTCCAGCGCAATAAGAGCTATCCCGATAATAAAGATAAGTATTTCCCAGTTTGCTGCCAGCCCATCAAGGTAGAGGGGGGCAAAGTACAGTACTGCAGCACATATTGCAACTATAAGCGGGAAACCAATACCTGGTGATTGCATCTCGAAATAAATACCGCCAATGATAAGCAGAATGAGAATCCCGCTAAGTACCGGACTTGTCAGGAAGCCTTTTATATTATCGAAAAATGACGGCCTGAAGGAGATAACTTCTGCATCAGCGAGTCCAATTTGTTCCTTTACTTCATCAATGCTGCTTACTATGGCGTCGCAGTATCCGTTCTCTAAGGCCTCCTTTGCTGTAAAAGTCAGCACCCTGCCTTCCTCGGATATTCCGGGAATTATCACTCTTTCGTCAACCATGGCTTCTGCTATCCTTGGATCGCGTTTCCATTTTACAATCGTATCGTTGCCAGATATGATTGTATCCATGCCATGAGCTTCCGCTGTGGCACGTATCGTTGCCCGCATGTAGGACTGATACTTGTCGGGTGCTGCCTCTCCGGTGGCATCAACTACTGTTGCGGCACCGATATTTGAACCGGGGCGCATGTATATTTTCTTTGCAGCAATGGAAATCAAAGCTCCGGCACTGGCTGCATTGTTGTCTATAAAGATATAGACAGGGATCCGGCTATTAAGAATCTTTGTGCGAATGGAGTCCGCAAAGACTACTTCACCTCCGTATGTGTTGAGGTGTACAATGATGGCATCGGCATTGATCTCTTCAGCTGCTTCAAATCCACGTTGGGTGTAAATCCATGTTGTGCTGTTGATATTGCTGAAAATGGGAAGCCTGTACACGACTGATGTCGTATCGTCGGAAGCTGCCATAGTGCCAGCGGCAATGATTAATGACAAGGCCGTAAGGATAAGTTTTGGGATCTTCATAGTTGCAAGGTGTTTATTAGCCAAAAATAGCCAATTTATGGAATCTTTGCTTCTGTAATACGGTGCTTTTTACTACATTTGCCATTTTGGATGATAATCTTTTCTTATGCCCGAATTTCAATCACTTACAGCCATTTCGCCGATCGACGGCAGATATAGAAGCAAGGCCGAAGGCCTTGCGAAATTCTTTTCAGAATTTGGACTGATACGTTATCGTGTATTGGTCGAGATAGAGTATTTTATTGCACTTTGTGAACTGCCACTGCCTCAGCTTAAAGGGTTTGATAAAAACCTGTTTCCGGCTTTAAGGAAGATATATGAGGGCTTTTCCCTGCAGGATGCTGAAAAGATTAAGAGCATAGAGTCGGTAACAAACCACGACGTAAAGGCTGTTGAGTACTTTATAAAGGAAAAATTTGATGCGCTTTCGCTGCATCAATTTAAGGAGTTTATTCACTTCGGTCTGACCTCTCAGGATATTAATAATACTGCAGTGCCTGCTTCACTGAGGGATGCACTGGATGAGGCTTATTACCCGGTATTGGAGTGTTTGATCTCACACCTTGATTCGTTTGCAACCGAATGGAAGGATATTGCTATGCTTGCCAGGACTCATGGTCAACCAGCATCTCCGACCCGCCTTGGTAAGGAGATTAAGGTTTTTGTTGAAAGACTCCGTGCCCAGCTTGCACTGTTAAAGGCTGTGCCTGTTTCTGGTAAGTTTGGTGGTGCAACAGGAAACTTCAACGCCCATAATGCCGGGTATCCAACTATTGACTGGGATGGGTTTGCTAATATTTTCCTTGAAAGCAAACTGAAGATAAAAAGGGAACGCTATACCACCCAGATTAGCAACTATGATAATCTGTCTGCTTTGTTTGACGGTTTGAAGAGAATTAACACGATTTTGCTTGACCTCAGCCGTGATATGTGGACTTATATCATGATGGAATATTTTAAGCAAAAGATCAAAAAGGGTGAGGTTGGTTCCAGCGCCATGCCACATAAGGTTAACCCGATAGACTTCGAAAATGCTGAGGGCAACCTTGGCCTTGCTAATGCTGTGTTTGAGCACCTTGCTACTAAATTGCCGGTATCAAGACTTCAGCGCGATCTTACAGATTCTACTGTACTAAGAAATATTGGTGTTCCAATTAGCCACAGTATTATAGCCATTCTGTCTGTAGAAAAGGGGCTGTCAAAACTTCTACTCAACAAGGATGCTATTGACAGGGATCTTGAAGAAAACTGGGCTGTGGTTGCTGAAGGTATTCAGACCATTCTGCGCCGCGAAGGGTATCCCAATCCATATGAGGCTTTGAAAGAATTGACAAGAACAAACGAGGCAATTACACGTGAGTCTATAGCGCGCTTTATCGATGGACTAAACGTGACTGAGCCAGTAAAAGCCGACCTTAGAAAGCTGTCTCCGTCTTCATACACCGGGATAAGCCTGTTGTAGAGTTTGCAGCAATAAATAGTTATACTAAACTAATAGATGAAGGATTTTATAAATGTAATGTGGCGTTACGTCAAGCCATACAAGCATCTGGTGGGTCTAAACTTTGCATATAACCTGCTGTCTGCTCTTTTTGCGGTTTTTTCAATAGCCCTGATGATTCCGATGCTGAGGATTATCCTAATGCAGGATCAACAGGTGTACGAGTTGATGCCTATGGCAATGGACATGAAAACTCTTGAGAACAATCTCTATTACTATATCTCATATTATAAGGATTCTTTTGGTCCAGGCTATGCCTTGTTGTTTGTAGGTGTTTTCCTGATAGTTGGTACCCTGCTCAAAACAGGAACAACCTTTCTGGCTTCATATACTAGTGTGGGATTACGCAACAATGTTGTAAAGGACCTGCGCAAGGAGATCTATGACAAGATTTTGATTCTGCCCATGGGCTTTTTTAGTGCTGAGAAGAAGGGCGATATCATTTCACGGTCCACTGGTGATGTTCAGGAGGTTGAAAACTCTGTGATGTCGTCACTCGACATGGCACTCAAGAATCCTGTGCTTATCCTGGTATACCTCGTTACGATGCTTATTTTCAGTGTGCATCTAACCCTGTTCGTATTAATTCTGCTTCCTTTGGCCGGTTTGGTCATTGGCCGTATCGGACGCTCATTGAAGAAGAAGTCAATGAAGGGGCAGGAGAAAATGGGTGTTATACTTGGAATACTTGAGGAGACCCTTTCTGGCCTCAGGATAATCAAAGCTTTCAACGCTGAAAAGCGTATGGAAAAGCGCTTTGGTGGCGAAATAGATGACTACAAGTCAATAATGAATCGTCTGATGCGCCGTCGCGAGCTGGCACATCCTGTAAGTGAGTTTCTTGGTACTATTGTAGTGGTTATAGTTGTTTGGTACGGCGGTACTCTTATTCTCAGTCAGGATAGCGGACTTGAGCCTGCAGCTTTTCTTGCATATCTTGGTATCTTTTACCTGATTATCAACCCGGCTAAGGCATTCTCTCAGGCTTTGTTTAATATCCAGAAGGGTATGGCAGCCTACGATCGTATCGAGAAGATTCTAAAAGCCGAGGTATCTATCAAGGAAGCTCCAAATGCTAAAAGCATTGCAAACCTAAGCAATGGCGTAGAGTACAAAAATGTGACTTTTGCATATAACGACCGTCCTGTTCTAAAGAATGTAAGTCTGCATATCCCCAAGGGTAAGTCTGTGGCACTCGTTGGACAGTCGGGTAGTGGCAAGTCAACTTTCGTTGACTTGCTTGCAAGGTTTTATGATATTCAGCAGGGATCAATAATGATTGATGGCACAGATATTCGTGACCTTAAGTTGTATGACCTGCGCCACCTTATGGGGAATGTCAACCAGGATCCAATTCTCTTCAACGATAGTATTTATAACAACATAACCTTTGGTGTCGATTCGGCCACTCCGGAGCAGGTAATTGCTGCTGCAAGGGTTGCGAATGCCCATGATTTTATTATGGAAACTGATAACGGTTATGACACTGTGATAGGGGATAGGGGAAGCAAACTTTCTGGTGGACAGAGACAGAGGATCAGTATTGCAAGGGCTGTGCTGCGCAATCCGCCTATTATGATCCTTGATGAAGCTACTTCTGCTCTTGATACGGAATCTGAGCTATTGGTTCAGCAGGCCCTTGAAAACCTGATGGCAAACCGCACTTCAATTGTTATTGCTCACAGACTGTCGACAGTAAGAAATGCAGATATGATCTGCGTCTTCCATGAAGGTGAGATAGTTGAGACGGGTACTCATGAAGAATTGCTTTCAAAAGGAGGTATGTATAAAAAACTGCATTCACTTCAGATCAGAGATTAATTTGTTGGGCTTAGCCTAAATCTCGGTATTACAATATTTTAAAAGCAGTGCCCCTGTGGGCGCTGCTTTATTTTTTTGCATGCTTTTTGCTGGTTACAAGTTTATGTCTTGCTGCAATCTCCTTTTCAGATTTTAAATAAAGCTTACGAAACGTTGAAAAATTGGGATTATTGCGCTTGTCGGAAACTTTTTATCGTTATGTTTGTATAAATGAGTAGTTAATCCGGGTTTTTATGAAGGATAACAGGATATTATCTCGTATTGTTTGCATAGTAATGCTGCTTTTACCTTTGTTTCTGTTTGAGGCAAAGGCGGAGTTGCTTACGGCACCGGATGAGAATAAG
>CAYNFX010000074.1:0-9283 GCA_964396555.1 uncultured Alkaliflexus sp. | reverse complement strand
CTGACTAAAATTTGTGAAGATTTTCAACGCCTCAAATCAAGATTCTACTAATCAATACAATAATGCAGTGAAAAAATTTGCATCTCAAATTACCCTGAGCCGGGAACTAGTAAAGATATGATAACAAATGAAAAAATCCAACAAAATTTGCATCAAAATCTTGCCTGAAACTTCATTTCAAGCCTTCACTTTTATTAATCCAACAAACGCTGATTGTTCAAACATCCTACCGACTTGTAGGATTATATAAACCAAAATGCACCCAAAAAGGTTCACCACAACTATAGAAAAACCCTATCTTCGCAAAAACAATAAACCAGATCATTGTGCATAAAAAGATTGTACTTATTCCAACATACAACGAATGTGAGAATATAGAAGCTATGGTAAGGAATGTGATGTCCCAGAGACCAGGCGATTTCCAAATACTTATTATAGATGATAATTCTCCTGACGGCACTGCATCCCTGGTAAAGAAGCTGATGCCTGAATACCCGCAAAGGATACACCTCCTTGAGCGACCCGGGAAACAGGGTCTCGGTACTGCTTATATTGCTGGCTTCAAATGGGCACTCCAACACGACTATGACTATATATTCGAAATGGATGCAGACTTCTCGCATGATCCTAATGATCTTATAAGGCTATATCATGCATGTGAGACACAGCATGCCCAACTTGCAGTCGGGTCTCGCTATATCTCCGGTGTCAATGTTGTAAACTGGCCCATGGGAAGGGTCTTGATGTCATACTTTGCTTCGGTCTATGTGCGCTTTATCACCCGTATGAATATCATGGACACCACAGCCGGCTTCAAGTGCTATAATAGAGTCGTTCTGGAAACTCTGGACCTCGACAATATCAGGTTTAAAGGCTACGCTTTCCAGATAGAGATGAAATTCCTGACATGGAAACATGGCTTCGATATCGTCGAAGTACCGATAATCTTTACCGACCGCAAACGCGGCACCTCAAAAATGAGCGGAGGTATATTCAGTGAGGCTGTGTTTGGTGTTATTCAAATGAAACTGGGTTCCTTCTTTAAAAAGTACAGAAAACATGTCAGCAACGCTAATTAAGAACGCTACTATAATTAATGAAGGTAGATCCTTCAAAGGCAGTGTCCTGATAAAAAATCAGTTTATCGATAGTATTTACGAAAATGACGAGGTACTCCCAAGTGCTGATAATACCATTGATGCCGAAGGTCTGCTGCTTCTGCCCGGAGTAATTGACGACCAGGTTCACTTCCGTGAACCCGGCCTCACCCACAAGGCTGACATAGCTACCGAGTCTGCCGCCGCCGTTGCTGGCGGCGTCACCTCATATATGGAGATGCCCAATACAAATCCGCAGACGACGTCTATCACCGAACTGGAAAACAAGTTCGCTATAGCTTCACAAAAGTCATTGGCCAACTATTCCTTTTTCCTTGGTGCTACAAATGACAACCTTAATGAACTACTCAAAGCCGACCCCGCTACTGTTTGCGGTGTCAAGGTATTTATGGGCTCTTCGACAGGCAACATGCTTGTAGATGACAAGAAGGCACTGGAACGTATTTTCAGCGAAGTGCGCACTCTGATTGCCACCCACTGCGAAGATGAGGCAACTATACGCGCAAATATGGAACTCTTCCGAAGCCGCTACGGTGAGGAAGTGCCCTTCAGCCTCCACCACGAGATACGCAATGCTGAAGCTTGCTATAAGTCGTCATCAATGGCTGTCGAACTGGCTGCAAAACACAACGCAAGACTCCATATACTGCACATCTCTACACAAAAGGAGCTAGGTCTATTTGACAACACGAGGCCTATTGAGGAAAAACGTATTACCTCAGAGGTCTGTATTCACCACCTCTGGTTTACTTCAGACGACTATGCATCCAAGGGAGCCCGCATAAAGTGGAACCCGGCAGTAAAAACTCCTGCTGACAGGGAAGCGCTACGTGAGGCTTTGAAAAACAACCGACTAGACGTTGTAGCAACCGACCATGCCCCTCACACACTAGAAGAAAAAAGCAAATCATATTTCGGTGCCCCCTCCGGTGGTCCGCTGATACAACACTCCCTGCCTGCAATGCTGCAGATGAGTGATCAGGGAATTTTCTGCAGGACTCTCGTGGTCGAGAAGATGTGCCACGCACCGGCAAAACTGTTCCGTATCGACAAACGAGGTTTTATCCGCAAGGGTTACTATGCCGACCTTGTACTCGTACAGCCCGGTGTCGAAGATACAATAAGCGACGCAACCGCACTATATAAATGTAAGTGGACTCCCTTTGACGGTCAGGTGTTCAACAACAAGGTACTTACCACCTGGGTCAATGGAAATGCTGTGTACAACAAAGGAGTTATCGATAGTGCAAACAAAGGAATGAGGCTTGCTTTTTACCCGGTCAATTAATCATATATGCCACGTAAAAATACAGTTATCAGACCATTGCTGCTTGCCATTGGGATGGCAAGCCTGCCACTTATTTCATGCAACAGACATACAGAATCAGATAAGGTGACGGTTTCATCAGACCCTGCCTTGAATCCTGAGAACCTGCTAGCAGATTCTTTAATCTACGATGTAGACCTGGTAAACTATTTTGCTGAAGATGAATGGAGCACCTTCAAACTGAGACACATGAACAGGGAGAAACTCGTGGAGCTAACCTTTGAAGGTGTATATAGCGGACAGCTTCAGGCATACGACTTCTTCACAGATCAACCTTTGACTCCTGAGGATGTAAGGAAACGGGAAGAAGCACCCGAATACAAACGTAGCCAAATTGACCAGATTCAGTTTGAGGAAAGCTGGTTCTTCTCTCCCGAAGAACAAGTCTTCCGCAAAGAGGTAAGCTCCTTTGTACTGGCTTATGGGGTTTATGCGCATAACGGCGAGCTCCGTGGCCACAAGCCTGTTTTTAAAATAATACTGAATAAATAAAGTACGGGTAGTTCATTTGTAATAAAAAAGCACCAATTCCATATAGAATTAGTGCTTATTAATTCTATCTGATTCGCTCTATTTCAATACAAAGCGCGCTACCTTGCGTGTTATCTGAGAATCCAGGATCTCCTTTCCTATTGTCATCTTCTCTATTGACTCTGGAGTATATTGTCTGATTGTCAGGAGGTTTACCCTCTGATTGTAACGAACAATAAAATTATCTTTCAGCACTTCCAACAGTCGCTCGCTATGTCCATTATCGTCAAAGCAGGCTGAAAAGTTGAGGGCAGAATTCTGCATCAGGTTCATCCTTATTCTGAGCTGCCTGAATATTGATATAATCTCTATCAGTTTGTCCTCCATTATAAAGGAGAAGTCCCTTGGCGATATTGTAACAAATATCTGGTTTGTCTTCAGGATGTAAACAGGCACCTGCTCACTGATACCCTTACGTTCACAGATCTTTGTGCCGGGAGCATCATGATCCAGGAAAGACTTGACATTAAGTACTATATCCTTGTTTTGCAACGGCTTCAGTGTCTTTGGGTGAATCACCTGGGCACCATAGAAAGCCAATTCTATAGCCTCATTGTACGACAGTTCCTTGAGCATCACTGCATCTGGGAATAATCTAGGGTCGGCGTTAAGTACACCCGGCACATCCTTCCAGATAGTTACCTCCTTGGCATCCATCGAGTAGGCTATGATTGCAGCAGTGTAATCCGAACCCTCACGTCCCAGAGTTGTAGTCAGATTATTGAGTGTTCCACCAAGAAACCCCTGGGTAAGGAACAAGGCCTTGCCGTCAAAGGCCTTTTTAACCAACTTAGGAGTCAGTTCCCAGTTCACATTCGCATCTCGGTACAGGTCATCTGTCTTCAGAACAGTCCTTATATCCACCCATTGGTTGGCTAAGCTGCTGGTAGCCCAATACTCTGAAATAATCTTTGTAGAAAACAATTCTCCATATGACACTATACGGTCATACTCATAATCGTAATGCATAGAAGGTTCCTGGGAAATAATATCCTTCAATGACCTTGCAAGGTCATTGAAGCCCATACAGGCATCCTCATCTCCAAAGAGTTCTTTTATTATATTCCTGTGATAGTGTATTACTTTGCCATAGGCCACAATAGCTTCAGCAGGTTTTTTGTCAAAAAAGCTACGATGAAGCTCCTCCAGAGCGTTGGTCATCTTACCCATAGCCGAAATCACCGTAATCAACGGTTGTTCGGTCTTCCTGATTATTGATGTGACATTGCGTACTCCATCTGCATCTTTTACTGATGCCCCTCCAAATTTGTAAACCCTTATCATACAAGCAGTACAATTAACACTCTTAACGCTCTTTAAGCTTTCTAAAGCTGCAAAATAAATCTATTTACTGCCAAAATCCTTACTTTTGCAAAAAAAAGATGAGTTTGACGAAGGCCTTGCTGCAAAAGTACAAAGATCACCCCAATTTCGACGAGTTTCTAAAATGGCTTGAAAGTCCCTCCCAGTCAATACATATCAAAGGACTTGCAGGATCCTCTCCTACCCTGTTTGTTTCTGCACTTAAGGAACTACGACCCCATCTTGTGATCACTCCGGATAAGGAAAGTGCCGGTTACTTATATCATGACCTGGCTCAGATCAACGGCGAAGACTCGGTGTTCTTCCTTCCTTCGTCATACAAGCGTTCTCCGGAGTTTGGCCACCCCGACAGCAGCCAGATGATACTTCGTACCGAAGCCCTCCAAAAGCTCCGCGAGGCAGGTCCAGGCTCCTTCATAGTAACATATACTGAGGCACTTGTAGAGAAGGTTCCCGGCTCATCTGTAATTCAACAGCAAACACTCAGAATCAACAAAAACGAAAAGACTGACCTGTACTTTGTAGCCGACTTCCTCAAGGAACTAGGCTTTCAGCGCACCGACTTTGTGTACGAACCGGGCAGCTACTCAGTGCGTGGTTCAATACTCGATGTTTATAGTTTCTCGTACGAAGACCCCTTCCGTATCGACTTCTTTGGCAACGAGGTCGAGAGCATACGCTCCTTCGACATTGAGAGTCAGCTGTCTAAAGAGGACTTTGACTCAATCACAATAATACCCGACCTTACGGCTGATAATACAGAGAATTATCTACCACTCAGTCAGGCTCTTGGCGAAAATTTCCTGATTTGGATAGACTCTCCTGTACTGATTAGGGATCATATGAACCGTATAGTTGAAAAGGTTGGGGAAAGAAATGACTCAGCATCACGGGCAGACCTGGCAGAACTGAAAATACCTATCGTTGAGCAATTGGTCGACGGCGGCCAATTGTTTGCCGGTCTGCAAAGCAGACCAATGGCTATTCTTAACACAGCCCACGGTTTTCAACCCGGAAGGATACTTAATTTCAACTGTTCACCCCAACCTTCCTTCCGCAAGAATTTCGAACTTGTAGAAAAAGACATTCAGCAGCGTCTGCAGGACCAATACAGAGTAATAGTGCTTTCTGACAACGATCGTCAGCTTGAGCGTCTTCGCCAGATATTCAATGACAGAGGTGCCAATATCGAATACGAGGAACTTAATAAGGCCTTACACGAAGGCTTTGTAGATAATGACCTGAGACTTTGTCTTTATACTGACCACCAGATATTTGACCGCTACCATAAGTTTTCACTCCGCACTGACAAGGCGCGAGCTGCCCGTCAGGCTATATCGCTTAGGGAACTGACTCGTCTCAACCCCGGTGACTACGTGGTACATATAGACCACGGAATAGGCCGTTTTGGGGGACTAGTAACTATCGAGGAAAATGGAGTAAAGCAGGAGGCTATACAGCTAATTTACAGGGACAACGACGTCCTGCTAGTCAACATCCACTCGCTACACAGGATAAGCAAGTACAAAGGCGGGGAAGGCGAGCCTCCAAAGGTGCATAAACTGGGACATTCAGCCTGGTCGCGCATGAAGGAGAAGACCAGCAAAAAGGTCAAGGATATTGCTCGTGAATTGATAGCCTTGTACGCCCGTCGTAAGGCTGAGCCGGGTTATGCATTCTCGCCCGACTCCTATATGCAGACCGAACTGGAGGCCTCGTTTATATATGAGGATACACCCGACCAGTACAAAGCCACCTGCGACGTCAAGCTGGATATGGAATCTCCAAATCCTATGGATAGGCTTATTTGCGGGGATGTGGGTTTCGGCAAAACCGAAATAGCAATTCGTGCAGCCTTCAAAGCCGCCAGTGACAATAAACAGGTTGCCGTACTGGTGCCAACCACGATCCTTGCCTTTCAGCACTTCCGAACTTTTAGGGAAAGGCTTGCAGATTTCCCGGTTAGAATAGAATATGTAAGTCGTCTTCGAAAAGCCGCTGAAATCAAAGAGACACTAAGAGACGCTAAGGATGGAAAGGTAGACATACTTATCGGGACTCACCGCCTTATTGGCAAAGATGTGCAGTTTAAGGACCTTGGACTACTAATCGTGGATGAAGAGCAACGCTTTGGCGTTGCAGTCAAGGATAAGCTCAAAAGTCTTAAGGTCAATGTTGACACATTGACCTTAAGTGCTACGCCAATACCGCGTACTATGCAGTTTTCCCTTATGGGTGCAAGAGACCTCTCAATTCTAAATACTCCGCCGGCTAACCGCTATCCTATTTTTACCGAGCTCCACAGTTTCAACGAGGATATTATTAAGGAGGCTATTAGTTATGAAGTGGAACGTGGCGGACAAGTCTTTTTTATTAACAACAGGATTCAAAATATTGAGGATATTGAGATTCTTATAAACCGGATATTACCCAAGGTCAGAACTGTTGTAGCCCATGGAAGAATGGACGGACCGACACTTGAAAAGATTATGCTCGACTTTATTGACGGGGACTTTGATGTCCTGATCGCTACGAGCATTATCGAATCAGGGCTAGACATCTCCAATGCAAATACTATAATAATAAATAATGCGCACCAGTTTGGACTCAGCGAGCTCCACCAGCTTAGGGGTCGCGTGGGTCGTTCCAACAAGAAGGCCTTCTGCTACCTGCTTGCACCGCCGCTGAGCAACCTTACCAACGACGCTCGCAGAAGACTAAGGATTCTTGAGGAGTACTCAGACCTGGGCAGTGGCTTCCAGATCGCAATGCAGGACCTTGACATCAGAGGTGCAGGCAACCTGCTCGGTGGAGAGCAAAGCGGCTTTATTGCCGATATAGGCTATGAGACTTATCAGAGAATACTCGAAGAGGCTTTGCTCGAACTACGTGAGACTGAGTTTCCCGAACTTAAACAACCGATGGCCGGGGCAACTCAAAGTGGCAGGATAAAGTATGTAAACGATTGCGTTATCGAGACAGACGAAGACCTCAGATTCCCCGGCACCTTTATTTCAAACACTGCTGAAAGGATGACCCTTTACAGGGAACTTGACAATATTAAGGAAGAGTACCGCCTTGAGGAATTCCGCAAAAACCTCGAAGACAGGTTTGGCACTCTTCCTGAACAAGCCAATAGCCTTATTGAGGTGGTTAGAATGAGAATTGCCGCAATCAACCTTGGAATTGAAAAACTAACCTATAAGAACCACATTCTAAGAATCAATTTTGTAAGCAACACTGATTCACCATTTTATAAATCTCAGATATTTGGAAACATCCTGTTATGGATACAACAGAACCCAAAGAATATAAAGATTGAAGAAAAAGAAGGAAGACTCAGAATGATAGTTCCAAAGATGCAATCATTAAATGATTGCATCAGCCTTATTAATGAGCTTCAGGCAGAAACAAGTCATTCAGAAACAGCTGAAGGGCATCTTTCCCATTAAAACAGATCCATGAACCCTTAATATCTGTTTCGATAGTTCCACCATGCAGGCCTTTCATGCTGACAAGGATTCTACCAGGCAGCTTGCCGTTTTGAGCATCAGTAGCAATGAATTTTTCGAAACGGTCTCTGTGGTCAGGCTCAACAAAACTTAGGAAGGGCAGCCCCATCATATCCTCAATATAGTGAGTGTGGAAAAAGTCTAGGGCTTCATTGTTGAGATATAGTATCTTGCCATCCTGGATTATGACGATGGGTACCGGAGCGTCGGAGATAAACTTGCGGAAACCTTCCTCTTTACGCTTCTGGTCAATCACAGCCTTATGCTTATAATATGCCAGTTCGATAGAGATTTCAAGTTCCTTACGCTGAACAGGCTTGACAAGATATCCGTATGAATTTGAGATTATAGCTCTTTCTACAACAGATGAGCTGGTATCGCTCGAAATAAAAATAACCGGTATCTCAAGCTCCCTCTGAATCTTCTCGGCAGCCTGAATTCCATCCATCTCACCCTCAAGATGTATGTCCATAAGGACTACATTAGGTTCGAGCGAGTTACAAAGTTCTACAGCTTCTGCACCACTTCTGCACCGTCCAACAACGTCAAAACCCATATCTTTTATGAACAATGCAAATATTGCTGCCAGAAACTTATCATCTTCAACTATCAGAACTTTGCGCATACCGGATTTGTTAGAAATGTGTAGAATTATTTAATACTTAACACTAAATTTGCGAAGCTATTTTTTATCTCGGAAGTTGCAAAATAATGGTTAAGTTAGTAATTGACAAAGGGAACAGTTCCATTAAGTATGGAATTTTTGACCAAGAGAAGCTTATTGCCGTTGATTCAACTTTTCATAGTGACCAAAGAAAGCTGCTGTCTGCAATGGAGCAATTTAGCCCTGAATTAGCCATAATTTCATCCGTTACAGCTGATGATGACCACACCCTCATACTTGAAAGAATACCAAAAACGATTATTCTGGACAGCAATACTCCCCTGCCTTTCATCAACGAGTATGAGACACCTGAGACACTTGGCAGAGACCGAATAGCACTCGCAGCCGGCGTCACTTATCTATGCCCCGGAAGATCAGTACTGGCAATTGATGCAGGTACAGCAATCACCTTTGACGTTATTCTCGAAGGTAATATATATATAGGTGGAAATATTTCCCCAGGAATGATGATGCGTTTCAAAGCCCTCAATACCCTTACCGGCAGACTGCCACTGGTGTCTAGCGATGACTTTAAGGATCCTGTTGGAAAAAGTACGCATCAGGCAATCGCCTCAGGAGTAATAAATGGAATAGTTTTTGAGATGGAAGGTTATCGCAGGATGGTAAAGCAAAAATGGGGGATCACCGACTGTTTCATTACAGGTGGAGACTCAGATTTTTTTGCTGGAAAGCTAAAAAAAACCATCTTTGCAAATAAAAATTTAGTATTGTTTGGACTTAACCGAATACTGGAATATAATGCATAAGACACTTAAGTTCCTGATTGCAGGATTGGTAATGCTTTCAT
>CAYNFX010000073.1:3796-9355 GCA_964396555.1 uncultured Alkaliflexus sp. | reverse complement strand
ATAGCTCCTGCTCAGTATCCTATCGAGAATACTTCAATATTCCAGCATATCAACAAGTTGATGGAACTCAATATGGAGTGGCATGCAATTGCTGGTGACAGTAAATCAGGGATATATAATCCCTATGTTGTGGAGTTGAGGAGTAAGATGGAGGTAGCCCGCCGCACTCTGCTTGAGGCTATTGACAACCAGAAAATAATGCTTGATAATGAGCTTACACGAATAGAAGACGAAAGACGCAACATTGCTGCTGAGTTGTACGAATTCCCTGAAAAGGAACGCCAACTCTTTGGTATTGAAAGGAATTTCAACCTTAACAATGAGGTTTATACTTTTTTGCTCCGCAAACGCAGTGAAGCTCAGATACAAAAAGCATCTAATACCTCTGACCATTCAATTCTGGAAACTGCACGTTCTGCGGGACAGGTTTATCCTACAGTAAGCAGGGACAGACAGAAAGCGATACTTATTGGCTTAGTGCTACCATTCCTGTTTTTTGTTTCAAGGCAAATTGCAAATAACAAAATTACCGGTGGTGAAGATATCGAGCGCATTACTGATTTGTCCATCATTGGCCACATTATCCATAACACCAAGGATGCCAGCAATGTAGTCGAAGTATTCCCAAAATCAGTTATAACGGAATCATTCCGTCGTGTCCGCTCCCGCCTCGAGTATATGAACGGGGATAAGGAATGTCCGATTATTGCAATTTCATCATCCATGCCTGGCGAAGGCAAGACTTTCTGTGCACTAAACCTGGCTAGTGTATTTGCAATTTCAGGTAAGAAGACCCTGTTGGTAGGATTCGATATGAGGAAACCCGGACTTAACAGCATTCTAAACCTGCATCATCAGGAGGGTTTGTCAAATTACCTTATCGGCAAGGCTAATCTGGATGATATCATTCAAACAAACAGCCTGGAGAATCTTTATATCCTTCCATCTGGTGCTGTTCCACCCAATCCATCTGAACTTATAGGTTCACCGCGCACCGCAAAGCTTTTTGAGGAGCTTAAGGAAAGGTTTGAAATAATCCTGCTTGATACACCTCCAATGGGTATCGTTGCTGACGGCTATATGCTTGCACGCTATGCTGACACTATGATATTCCTGTCACGTCAGAACTTTACAATCAGAAATGTCTTCTCGCATACTATAAAGCAAATGCTCGATGAAGGAATTACTAATGTCGGAGTTATTATCAACGACATTCAGGTAAAGAAAGGTCTGATGGGTTACGGATACTACTACGGTTACGGATATGGATATGGATATCACTATGGATATGGTAATGGATACGGATATTATGAGGAATAGAAAACTAATTGCATCAGTGACGCTGCTTGCGTCGCTGTCAGTACTGCAACCAGCTGATGCTCAGCAATACTCCAAGTACAACAGTTTTGAATTCGATCCTATTATCAGGACTCTATATCAGCCAGATAATAACATACATACTTCGATAAAACCATATCGTCTCGATCAGGTTGGAAAACATTATAACACTGATTCACTTATTCGCCGTGACCTGTACAAACCAGAAGGAAGGCTGAATATCTGGAAGAGAATCATACATGATGACCTTTTCAAATGGGATTACAAAGAGTCTGATGATATTACTGTAAGCGTCAACCCATATTTCAACTTTGAACTGGGTAAGGATGATGACAGAAGAACCTGGGTCAACACTCGGGGTGTGACTTTTGAAGGACAACTTGGCAGTAAGATCTCATTCTTTAGTGCTCTGTACGAGAATCAGGCAGTTTTCCCATATTATATTGATGAGTTTGTCGAAATCCGGGGGGTTGTACCCGGCCAGGGAAGGGCTAAGAGCTTTGGCGATGGAGGAAGAGATTTTTCTCAATCTACAGGTTATCTGTCCTATAATGCGGGAACCTGGATAAATTTCACCGTGGGATACGGTAAGAACTTTATAGGTGACGGTTATAGGAGCCTGTTGCTGTCAGATAACAGCTTCAGTTACCCTTATGCAAAGATGACTACTACCTTTCTCAAAGTCCAGTACATGGTTATGTTGGGTCAGTTTACCCATATTGACAAACTTGAAAGACAAGGTGATGAGAGATTCCCATACAAATACGGTATGTTCCACTACCTTGACTGGAATATAGGCAAACGATTGTCTCTGGGTTTGTTTGAAAGCGTAATCTGGGCTGCAGAGGACGAAACAGGCCATCGTGGAATAGACATGGGTTATATTATCCCTGTAATCATTTACAGACCTGCTGAATATAGTGTAGGATCGCCTGATAATGTAGTTATGGGACTTAATCTCAAGTATATACCATGGAAGGATGCAGCATTATATGGACAGTTTGTTATGAATGAATTCAAGCTGGACGAAGTAATGAGCGGTGAAAAGTGGTGGGCCAACAAGCAGGGCTTTATGCTGGGATTCAAGAACTACAATTTTCTTGGAATTGAAAACCTTGATGTACAGACCGAGTATAGCCAGGTTAGACCTTTTACATATTCACATTATTCGCCAATAACCAACTTCGGACACTTTAATCAGGAATTGGCTCACCCGCTTGGAGCAAACTTCAGGGAAAGTATTTCTTTCCTTAAGTATAGATGGAACAGATTGCATTTAAACCTTGAAGCCATGTATGCTATCCACGGTAAGGATGATCTTGATGTCAATGATGAGGACTTCATTAGCTGGGGTGGTAATATCTTTGTATCAAATATGTTAAGATATGAATCACACGGTCATGAAATTGGCCAGGGACTCAACACAAGGATTATGCATGCCGGAGCGTCAGTGTCCTTCCTTATCAACCCTAAAAACAATATGAATATTAGTGCGGGAGTGCGACTGAGGGATTACTCAAATGATCTGCAAGACCTGAGAAGCACTATGCTCACCTTTGCTTTCAGGACTTCACTTAATAACTTCTACTATAATTTCTAGAAGAAACTAAACAAAAGAGGCAGGTTCCATACCTGCCTCTTTTGTTTAGATTAATTTTCTGAGTATTATGAGATTTGATCCGGCGCAGTTCCAGCTTTCCAGACTGTTTCCTTAATGCTTCTCTCCCTTATCTTAACAGCCGGAACACCCTGATAAACTGAGTAAGCTTCAAGTTCTCCGCTTGCCATACTCATTGCACTTAGCACTGAGTGGGTCTTGCATACTACACCTGGTGTTACCATGGCTCTGGCTCCAATCCAGACACCATCCTCTAGAATTACAGGACACACCATCAGATCAAAACTTTCTTTCCTGTAATCATGGTTACCATTTAAAATCATGGCTCCCTGCGATAGGCAACAATGATCTCCTATTGTAACAGGAGCAAGATTGTCAATCCACACTTTCTCACCTATCCATGTATGATTTCCTACGACAAGATTCCAAGGATACTTTATATTCACGGCAGGCTTTATTACAACCCGCTCTCCTATTCGTGCACCAAACATTCTCAGCAGAAATACTTTAAGACCTGAAACTGGCATCAAAGGGTTAAGAAAAAATAGTACGTTAACCGTGTACCATAATAGACGAACCAAGCTGTTACGACCGGGATGATACCACGAGTTATCATAACTCGACAAATCCACTCTCCTTAATTGATCCATAAAGTTTTCAATATTAGATTCAAAAAACTGTGTGAAACAAAGCTTCAGATAGCTCCGAATCTTGAGGCTACACAAAAGTTTGAGAAATTTACTAAATTCTTTCTGTCCTTAAGTATCTACCAGGCTTTTTGCTTTATGTTTTCACAATTTGCCTACCCATTGGTTCACGAACATCCCAGTCCAGATCTGCATTTCGACTACAGTGTGAAAAATTCAAAAACAAATCACATTTAGGACACCTTTGTCTTGTTTCTTATTTAGCTTATGCTTTACTTTGTATTAGTATTTAAATGTGGTGACCATGAACAATAAATTTGAAACAGAAAACGGCGAAGTTTTTATCTACAATGGAACTTCCTCTCACGAGAAAGGAGCTTGCAGCTGTGGTGGTAACTGTGGTTGCAAATCCGGCGGAAAGGCAGATGAGCCATGCGCCTGTGGCGGAACCTGCGACTGCAAATAACTAATCCTTCTTCATAAAGAGACTGCTCCGTACAGAGTGATATATCAGCCAGCCGGCTAATATATTCTGTACGGAGTAGTGTTTTTACACCGCCCTACTTAGGATTGTAAATAGAGGGAGCTTATGCCAGCATCAAAATAGCTAGACCAGCAAGGATACCTGCCAAATAAATAGCCTTTCTTTTTAAATTCTTTTCTTTGAAAACAAAAGCTCCGATAAGGAAGGTAATTATGACGCTACCTCGTCTCATCATAGAAACTACAGAAATAAGGGCATCATCAAAATCCAGCGCATAGAAGTACAGAAAATCGGCAATAATCAAAAAGACACCAATCAAAGGAATACTCCATCGCCAGTAAAACACAGGACGTCTTGTCATTGTGCTGCGTATCAGCAACACGATTGGTGCAAGCAGAACTACCTGATAAATGGAAAACCAGGCCTGTACAGCCATCCTGTCAACATTTCTTATAAGAAATTTGTCATATAGCGCACTAATAGCTGCAAAGAGAGTACCCAGCACTGCAAACCACATCCATCGGTTTGACTTAAATGAAATACCCTCTCGCAAACCGGCCATTGAAAACATATAGAAAAACAAAAAGGTGACTAGGACACCAATCCATTGTTCAATGGTCAGCCGTTCTCTATAAATTACAAGGGCACCCAGAAGGGTCCAAACCGGTGCAGTAGCCCTGATTGGAGAGGCAATTGTAATGGGAAGGTATTTCATCGAATAATATGAAAACAGCCATGAAGTAAGGACTATGGCAGCCTTTATCAGGATTTGAAAATGCTCCTTCCTTGTAATCTCTGGAATATATAAAAATGCACCAGAGTCAATAGTTCCGGTGTATGAAAGAAGTACCGGTGGAATAAAAATTAGGGCACTGATCCCGGTGGTACACATAAGTACCATAAGCACGGAGTTGTTGTGAAGGGCAAGCTTCTTCTGGACCTCATATATTCCAATGAAAAATGCCGAACTAAGGGCAAGCAGCAACCAGGTCATAATGATCAACTTTAAGAAGCTGCAAATGTAACCTCAAATGCAGCATCTTTAACATTTTCGATAGTCAATAATTATTAAATCCCTTATTGAAAAAACTTTAAAATGAGGCTATATTTATTTGACTTTAGATCGCTATGGAATACACTCTGCTACGAAACGGGAAAATCGTTCATCCTAATCATGTCTTCAAGGGCGACATTCTCATGAACAATAGTCGCATTGTCATGACAGGAGAAAGCATTAGTCCCCCTGATCCGGCAACCAAGGTGATTGATGTAGGTGGTACATGGTTACTGCCAGGCCTGATCCATTTCAAAACTCCACTATTCAAGATCGAAGGTAGTGGCCCCTCTTCAGGTATATATCAGGCACTTTCACATGGAAGTACTTTCCTGATGGATAAAATCAAGATTCCAAAACTTGAAGATTACAAGACCATACTTGAAGATGCCGGAAAGTATTGCCAACCGATAATCTG
>CAYNFX010000073.1:0-3696 GCA_964396555.1 uncultured Alkaliflexus sp. | reverse complement strand
TATATTTTCAGGGATCCAGTGATTGATCAGTCTCACAAAGACTCTATATTATTACCATAGTGGCTCCATAGCCGTATTCCCTGAAAGATGCATCCTGGTAGTACACCTTGTACTTGCGCTCCAGTTGCTTACGAATTTCATTCTTTAAGACCCCGTTACCTACTCCATGTATAAAGACGATTTTCCGACCTTTGTTCTTTGCATTTGACTCCATAACAAAGTTGAACTTATCCATTTGCATCTGGATAATCTCGCTATTTGACAGGCCTGCTGTAGTGTCAATAAGTTCATTGATATGCAAATCCACTTCTTCAAGCTCAGGAGTAGACTTCCGTTTAGACTGAGGTTTTCTTTCACCTCTTTCTTTCTCACCAATAACCATCTTTGGATCAAACTCGGTCAACATATCCAGCTTCTGCTCAAGTTCGCTTTTGATAACCGACACCAATACTGCAGGTTGATAAAAGAAATCATTATTACGAAATGCGTTATCCTTGTAAAAACGACGAGCCTTTATCTGAACCGCAGAAGAAACCGGGTCAAGGGCTGGATAGCCCTTGCCCTTCCTAAACAGTATCATCTGTATATGGAAAGTGTTTTCAAATTCCTTTACCAGCCTGTCTTCAAGCGGCAATTTTGTATTAGGCTGCAATATTCCCTGATGCAGAGCATACATCAACCCGTCATCGCGCATTTCCGATATCAGGTAGCTTAAGTAATAATTGCTGTCATTTATTACATACAATCTGAGCTTGCCCTCTTCGGTCTGGTTATTTCCAATCTTTATAAAACCGAGGTAAAAGCGGGGATTGAAATCATCATGCCCTTCTTCCTCCAACTCCTGATGATAAGCTTCAGGCTCTGAAACATCCTCATTCCTGCTTTCCGTTACCTTATCGGCAATCTGTCTGGCTTCGGCAGTAGGTTGACCCTTCTCTACAACAACAAGTTCGTAAACAGGCATAGGAATCTCAAATCCGTCTTCATCCTCAACAAAGGCCAGACCACCTTCAAGCTTCTTTACTATTCCACCTCCAACATCATTAAGGAATTTGACCTTATCACCAAGCTCTATGCTCATTGTATTCAATATTTATGGGATTATTGATACAAAGTTAACTATTTTTGCAGCCATTAAACTAAAACAGAATGAGCATTCCCGGAATAAAAATTTCCGACTACGAGTATGACCTTCCTTCGGAACGAATAGCAATATACCCCCTGACCAACAGAGACGACTCCAATTTGCTCGTGTATAACAAAGGAAATATCATACACTCAGAATTCCGGAGTCTGGTTGATTATCTGCCATCAGAGGCCCTTCTGGTTTTCAATAATACCAGGGTTATCCGCGCAAGACTTCAGTTCAAAAAAGACTCAGGAGCGCAGATAGAGATCTTTTGTCTCGAGCCGGCAGAACCGGCAGATATCGCAATGGCCTTTCAGGCCGGGGGCCGGGTGAAGTGGAACTGCCTGATACGTAACCAGAAGAAATGGAAGGACGGAGCTCTGACCATGACCTGCTCAATTAAAGGGAAGGAAATCACACTGCAAGCCCTGCTTGTAGAGAAGGGAGATAATTCATGTGTAGTGGAATTTATATGGGAGCCAGCCGAAATAGGATTTGGCGAGATACTCGATGCCATCGGCCATACTCCTATCCCTCCCTACCTGGAACGCAATGATGAAGAAATTGACGTAGAACGATACCAGACTGTCTATTCGAAGTTTGAGGGCAGTGTTGCAGCCCCGACTGCGGGTCTGCACTTCACCGCAAACACCCTGCAAGCGTTGAAGGAAAAGGGGATAAAGACTACCGAACTAACACTTCATGTGGGTGCAGGAACCTTTAGGCCAGTAAAGGCCAAAAGCATTGACCAACATAAGATGCACACAGAACATTTTGAAGCAGCTCTGGAAACGATTAATACTATTGCTTCTCACAATGGGCCGGTTATTGCTGTGGGAACTACCTCCCTCAGAACGCTTGAGTCACTGTACTTTGCAGCACTTCATATTGCTAAAGGTGATGCCCATGGCCACATAAACCAGTGGGAAGGTTTTGAGTTGGAAGCAAAACTAACACGTCAGGAAGCTTTTGGAATACTGGCTTCCTACCTGGAAAATACTGGCAAGGAAAAATTCGAGGCTGCAACATCCATTATTATAGCCCCGGGCTACAAGCCAAAGGTTATCGATGGTCTGATAAGCAACTTCCACCAACCACGCAGCACACTGCTACTGTTGATTGCAGCATTAATAGGAGACCACTGGAAAGAGGTGTACCGTCAGGCACTGGAGAGAGATTACAGATTCCTTAGTTACGGCGACAGTTCACTGCTTCTGCCTTAAAAGCAAACTATTTTGCGAAGAGGACAAGCTAACAGGGAATTACCCGGAGTTAGTGACTATACTCAAAGTTTTAAAGGCTGTGAGAATTTTTATTATGGAGAATTATGCATAAAATCAGTTGCCATATACAACATAAAGCCATGGAAACGATTCAGTGTTTCAATGGTGTGAGTTATTATGCATAAGAAAAAGCCCCCAGGATAAGCCGGGGGCTTGTAATAGTTTGAAAAGGATTCCTGTTCTCCTAATTAAATATCTAATCGCCTATTCTGGCAGTTCATGTAAGAGCGGTCCTTATTGAGCCCTACGAGCATTTTAGTACAGGTTCCCTTCATTACGAAGTCTAATCTCTTCATCAAGAATTTCTTCAATGTCAGCAGCGCAGGAACCGCATACGGTTCCTGCATCTGTTTCATCCTGAATCTCTTCAAAAGTGGAAAGATTCTTTTCCCTTATCGCCTTTACCAGGTCTTCTCTGGTAAGCTGCAAATGACGGCATACCAGATCATTTGGTTCAAACATCACTTCTTAAATTAATCTATATCAGGCGTACGATCCAGCTCAAGCACCATGGATACGATAACCGGAGCTGATGGATAGTTGGCTGAATATTGTGCTTCGAAGTCGTCATTATCAAGCTCAATAATATTCAAACCGATATTAGAAAACTGTGTGAAATCATCGTACGAAAACTCAAAATTACCGCCTCCATCTCCGGGAATAGTTGTCTCCTCAACATCAAACTGAAAGACGATCTTTTTGCCTTCCAGGTACCATACAAAGTCTACCTCAGTTGTGTTAACTCCTTCATAATTCTTGCTTACACCTGTACCATCCTCAAAAAACTCGATAGTTGCAACCGGTTCATCAATCAGCGTTTGGGATTCTCCAGCCTCTGGTTGTTTGTATGTGATTTTGGTTGTTACCTTGTCCACATACCAAAGCCCATACACCTTTGACTCGCTGACAATAAGCTTATCATCGTCATCATCACATGCAACAAACGCAGGTGCGAGAGAAATCGCCAGTAAGGCGAAAATCTTAAAACTATGTTTCATTTTAATACGTTTATGTTATGTCAATATTTGTCGGCATCAGCAGATGCCGACTTTCATTGAAAACAAATCTACCGGTTTTAAGTTCACCATTAGCCCGCAAATGCTATTATCCATTTTCAAAATAGTCAATTATGAAAATAAGCCATATTTACTAACGTTTGGAACAATTATTGAAGGAGCGTATCTTTGGATTGATCTAAATTTTTGCATTGTTTTAAACGAAAAATATTAGCAACATGAATCAAACTGTTGATATCAAAGAGCTAAATGAACGAATCAGGCAGGA